>CAMBBT010000001.1 GCA_945864455.1 Polynucleobacter meluiroseus
CACAATCGGAATGCGATTAACAAACTTATCCCAAAGCTTTAACCACCATTGACCAGCAAAATTAATCGCAAGTACACCAGTGAAAATGATGACTGCAATCACAATCAATATTCCAACACCTGGAAGGTCGCGGAAATGCTGAAAATCTAATGCGGTATCACTTGGAAGGACCACAATAATGGCGTGCATCACTGAGCCAAAAACGCCGTCGAGCAAACCTAAACCCCACCCAATCACCCAAACGGTGACTGCCAGTGGTACCCAAACCAAGATGCCTGCGATAAAGTATTTTTTCATGTGTTCTGCCTAGCCAGCTATTTTAGCGGTTTAGAGCTCAAGCAGCCAAAGACTAGTAAATACCTACGCTGATGATCAAAATTCCGGCTAAAAAACCACCCGTAAAGAGCAAGGCTCCCACCACAAGACGGTGAGTACGCCTTTCTACGAGTAAAAGCGCTTTTAGGGCCTCTAGCTCGCCATTTTGATCTTTTGTCTGATTACTGCCTTGCACTAGGGCATCAGCAATCAAACGAGGCAAAGTTGGCAGTATCTTAGCCCAGGAAGGTGCCTCCGTTTTTAAGCCGTCAATTAAGCCGCGCCAGCCCAACTGCTTACTAATCCATTTTTCCAGAATCGGCTTTGCAGTCTGCCAAAGATCAAGGTCAGGATCGAGTTCACGCGCCAGACCTTCGACATTCAATAAGGTCTTTGATAACAGGGACAGTTGTGGTTGGACTTCCACCTTAAAACGACGGGATGTTTGGAATAAACGAACTAGCACAATGCCCAAAGAAATCTCTTTGAGTGGGCGGTCAAAGTAAGGTTCGCACACTGAACGTACAGCACCTTCCAATTCCTCGACCCGAGTATCAGCAGGCACCCAACCTGATTCCACATGCAGCTCTGCTACACGCCGATAATCTCGATTAAAGAAAGCTAAAAAGTTAAGGGCTAAGTAGTTTTTATCGGATGCACTTAATGCGCCAACAATACCAAAATCTAGAGAAATAAATCGCCCAAAGCTATCTGGTTCCAAGCTAATCATAATATTTCCGGGATGCATATCCGCATGGAAAAAACCATATTCAAATACTTGAGTAAAAAATATCTCTACGCCCTCTGCTGCTAATTTTTTGAAATCTACTCCAGCGGCACGTAATTCATCAAAACGTCCGATAGATATACCATTCATCTTTTCCATCACAATGACATTGGTGTGACATAGATCCCAATACATTTCTGGAATCATCAGCTTATCTGAGTCAATAAAATATCTTCTTAACTGACTGGCATTAGCAGCCTCACGCATGAGATCGAGCTCATCATGTAAATGTCTATCAAACTCAGCAACGTTTTCAGTGAGTTTTAAGCGGCGACCATCAGAAGACAGTTTTTCAATAATTTTTGCTAGGTCGTACATTAAAGCGATATCGCTCTCAATGATCGGAAGGATCCCTGGGCGTAGAACTTTAATCGCAACTTCATGCTCATTCCATTCTGGATGCCTCTCAGTGGCCCGCAAAACTCCAAAGTGGACTTGTGCAACAGAGGCACTCGCTACAGGTGTGGCATCAAAACTAATAAAGATTTCCTCGATCGGCTGGCCAAGCGCTCTCTCAATTAGGCGACGCGACTCTTCATTAGAAAATGGCGGAACTTGGTCCTGTAGCTTAGCTAACTCATTAGCAATATCTTCTGGTAATAAATCTCGACGGGTTGAAAGCACTTGTCCAAATTTCACGAAGATTGGGCCAAGTGCTTCTAGCGTCAAACGAATGCGTTCACCTCTTGGTAGGTTGACGCCAGGTGAGGACCAGCAGATAACCGTGAGAGCGCCCCTACCTATGCCTGGCTTGAGAGTGTCACGCAGGAGGGGTAATAAGCCATAACGCCAAGCGGTAAAGAAAATAAAACAAAGACGAGCAATTCGACGCACGATTTATCTAGCCTTCTGCTCTAAGAGTTGAATGCGCTTTTCGATTCGATCCACTGATTCGCGCAAGTCATTTAATTCGGATTTATGAGCTATAAAGTCTCGTTTGTTCAAGAGTATCTTTCTTTCTTCACTCACATACTCCACGACATTATCTAGTAAATCAGAGGCAGCAGAACGAGAGGCTGAGACAAATTTCTTACCTTGTCTCACAGCAAAGTTTGCCGGCGCATCACCAACTAAACGAGCCAAATCTTCTTCATACTCCCAATGTAGCTGTCCGGCTAAGCGACCTATTAATTGAGCTAAGTCCGCATCACCAGTAAGTTTCACAGCCTTAAAGGCTTGCTCACGCAAACTACCTGAACTCGCCGCTAAATCGCTCAATGCTTTACTGGAAACTTCTAAAGTCAAGGAGGGGCTATCAGGCTCTTTTAAAACACCTAAGAAGCCAGTAGAAGCAATCTCAAAGCCAAGCTCACCGAAAGGTAGTTGGAGCAAAATCGTTTTGCCAGCATGTTTAGCCAATTCGGCTGATGCCCACGGCTCACTACCTAATACATGGTTTATGGCACGGCAAGCAGCGCCAGCAGCAATGGTATGGGTAGAAGATAAATGCGTATTCATAAGTGTAAAAAACCCGCACAAGTGCGGGTTTTCCAATGGAAAGTACCTAGAGCTTAAACCAACTGCGAGATACCCGCTAGTACCCAGCCTCCTGGGCCCTCTACTGGCTTACTTAAATTCCAGATTTCAGAGAAGTCACTTGCCGGAGCGCCAACTTGCTCGCGAATCATGCCGCTGAACTGAATGCTACAGAAATAATGTGCATCTGCAGTCTCAATGCCAATGAGCTGGGCATTAATGGTGACTACATCCGTTTGATTCGTGGTGTCGGTCCGACCTGCTAAATCCTGCTGAATTGTGGCGAACATATCTGGTGTCGTAAATTCACGTAAGGAAACTAGATCGCCCTGATCCCAAGCTTTTTGCAAAGTAGAAAAGTACTGCTTTGCGCTCTCCAGAAAACTACGCTCATCAAAACCAGGTGGTAATGTTGATTGAAATGGCTGCGGCTCAACACTCACACCGCCAAAGGCATTAGCAGCTGGCGTAAAGGCGGGCTCTTGTCTAGGAGCTTGCTCAATATTAGTACGCTGTAGACCCGTTGGAGCATTAGCACTTCTGCCTGCACCAGACATCGCTGGAAGCAATCTACGAATAACGAACATGATGGCAAAACCTGCCAACACAGCAATTAAAAGTCCAGTAATCATGGAGGATGCTCCCTCCCCTAAACCAAAATGCGATAAAAGATAGCCAATACCCAAACCAGCAGCTAGGCCGCCTAAAATACCTCCCATGCCACCAAAGCGACTAGGCGCTGCTTGAGGAGCTGGAGCTGGAGCAGCAGGTTGAGCTTGTTGCGCTGGCTTTTGTGCTGGAGCAGCTTGCTTTTGCATTGGTGCGCTTGGGGCTTTTCCAATGCTCTTGCCATTCCCCAAACGGGCAGCATCAACATGTCCAACAGTTGCAAATACCAAAGTAAGACTTAGTAGAACTGATTTGAAAAAATGCTTATTCATCTTTATTTACTCCCTCTAATAACCTCTGAACTACTGTAATTGATAAGCGCTTAAAAGCTCTATAACTGTCAGTATTTAACACCAATATGTAAGGCAACGATACCCCCAGTCATCCTATGGGTTTCTACTTCATCAAAACCCACGCCCAACATCATTTCTTTGAGGGTTTGGGCATCTGGGTGCATCCGGATGGATTCCGCTAAATAACGATAGCTTTCGGAATCCTGGGCAATCTTATCGCCCAACCAAGGCAAAACCTTGAAAGAATAGGTGTCATATACAGGCTGCAAGAATGCATCTGGTTTGGAGAATTCCAAGACTAGAACACGGCCACCTGGTTTAATCACACGGCACATTTCACCCAATGCCACATCTTTATGGGTCATATTGCGCAAACCAAATGCCACGGTGACAACATCGAAATGATTATTCGGAAACGGAATCTTTTCGGCATCAAACTGCACACAAGGTAAAGCCATGCCACGATCTAATAAACGATCACGGCCGACGCCCAGCATCGATGCGTTTATATCGCTTAACCAAACTTGCGCATCAGGATTGCTCCCCCAATCTGCTGCTTTTGCAAATGCCGCAGCCAAATCACCAGTTCCACCTGCAATGTCCAAGACCTTTTGACCAGGACGAATATTTGCACGCGCAATCGTAATTTTTTTCCAAACGCGATGTAAGCCAAATGACATGAAGTCATTCATCACATCATATTTACTGGCTACCGAATGAAATACCTCGGCAACCTTGCCAGCTTTTTCAGCCTCATCAACACTTTGATAGCCGAAATGGGTTTTACTCATTAGTGGCTTCCACAAGATTTGCCAGCCACATTCATGGGAGCATCACGATCAAGCCCTGCGCCTGCCAATTTATCCAAGTGCTCTTTCCATAACTGCTCTTGGTTCTCACACAGGTATTGCAAGTAATCCCATGAATATAGGCCTGAATCATGGCCATCAGAAAAACTAGGCTTTAGTGCGTAATGTCCAACAGGCTCAAGATTGGCAATCAAAACATCACGCTTACCAGTTTGCAAAGTTTCTTGCCCTGGTCCATGACCCTGAACTTCTGCTGAAGGTGATAGTACCCTCAAAAACTCAAAGGGTAGGTGATGGACATTGCCATTTTCATAAGAGAGCTCAAGCACCTTAGATTGCTGATGCACCACGATATTATTTGGAATCATTAGACGAGAACCCTTTCAATACCACCCTGATTTGCTTTAGCAACATAATCTTGCATCCAATTTTCACCCAGTAATTTGTTGGCCATCTCAACCACAATGTAATCAGCAGTGGTATCACTATCTGAATCGAAACGGCTTAAGCCTTGCAAGCAAGACGGGCAGCTTGTCAACACTTTGACATCACCAGTAGGGCTGTCCTTGCGTAAATCATTGGCAGCTTTTTCCATCTCAATTTGCTTACGAAAGCGAACCTGGGTCGAGATGTCTGGCCTTGTAACAGCCAAGGTTCCAGCCTCGCCACAGCAACGGTCATTCTTCAAAATCGCCTTGCCATCTTCTAATTGAATCAACTCATTAACAGTCTTTAAGGGATCCTGTAACTTCATTGGAGAATGACAAGGATCGTGATACATATACTTCACACCGGTTACCCCAGAGAGCTTAACGCCTTTTTCTGCCAAGTACTCATGAATATCAATGATGCGGCAACCGGGGAAAATTTGATCAAACTGATAGCCGGCTAACTGGTCGTAACAAGTGCCGCAGGAGACTACTACGGTCTTGATATCTAAGTAGTTCAGAGTATTAGCAACCCGATGAAATAAGACGCGGTTGTCGGTAATCATCTTCTCGGCTTTGTCAAAATCACCATTACCACGCTGTGGATAGCCGCAGCATAAATAACCTGGCGGCAGTACTGTTTGTACACCAACATTCCACAGCATTGCTTGAGTTGCTAAACCCACTTGTGAGAAGAGGCGCTCAGATCCGCAGCCCGGGAAGTAAAACACAGCTTCAGTATCAGCAGAAGTAGTCTTAGGATCACGAATAATCGGTACATAGTTTGCGTCTTCGATATCTAACAAAGCGCGAGCGGTTTTCTTGGGTAAATTACCAGGCATTTTTTTGTTTACAAAGAAAATAACCTGTTCAGTGATGGTCGGCTTACCCACAGTTGCAGGGGGATGTGCAGTTTGCTTTTTAGCAAACTTACGCAAAACATCATTACCTAGGCGCTGTAACTTATAGCCCCAACCAATCATGGCCGTACGAACCAAATTAATCGTCTCTGGACTAGTGGCATTCAAGAAAAGCATTGATGCTGCCGTGCCTGGATTAAAACGTTGCTGACCCATCTTACGCATCAGGTTGCGCATATTCATTGTGACATCACCAAAGTCGATATTGACTGGGCAAGGTGTCAGGCATTTATGGCAAACAGTGCAGTGTGCTGCTACATCGTCAAACATTTCCCAATGACGAATGGAAACACCACGACGGGTTTGCTCTTCGTACAAGAAAGCTTCTATTAACAATGAGGTAGCTAAAATTTTGTCGCGTGGGCTATACAGTAAATTAGCGCGTGGAACATGGGTAGCGCAGACGGGCTTGCACTTACCGCAGCGCAGGCAATCCTTCACACTATCAGCAATCGCTCCGATATCACTTTGCTGCATGATGATGGACTCATGCCCCATTAAGCCAAAGCTTGGCGTGTAGGCCATGCTCAGATCCGCATGCGGCATCAGCTTACCCTTGTTAAACCTTCCTTCAGGGTCAACACGGTTCTTATAACTCCGGAAATCTTTAAGTTCCGCTTCGGTTAAATACTCAAGCTTAGTAATACCAATCCCGTGTTCACCAGAAATCACGCCATCTAGGGAGCGGGCCAATTTCATGATGCGATCGACTGAGCGATGTGCATCTTGCAACATCTCATAGTCATCCGAGTTCACTGGAATATTGGTATGCACATTGCCGTCACCAGCATGCATATGTAAGGCTATGAATACCCGTTTGCGCAAAATACTTTTATGAATCGCTTCAAGCTTAGCCAGAATGGGCTCAAACGCCAGACCACCAAAAATAATACGCAATTCAGAACGGACTTCTTCTTTCCATGAAGAGCGCAAACTATAATTTTGTAGTTGCGGGAAATAGGTATCCATCTGCGTGAGCCAATCAGACCAGCGAATACGCACCTTAGCAATAAGCTCTAGAGCTTGCTGAACACGATCTCCCAAAATTTCTGCTGTTGGTATCTCGTATTCTTCGTCGGTCTTACCTAATGGCAAAGTACCTTTTTTCAAAAAGGTCTCTAGACCATCAAGAACCTGTAATTTGTTTTTTAAAGACAGTTCAATGTTGATGCGCTCAATGCCATCGGTGTACTCGCCCATCCGCGGCAATGGAATGACAACGTCTTCATTAATCTTGAATGCATTGGTATGGCGAGCAATAGCTGCTGTGCGGGCACGATCTAACCAAAACTTTTTACGAGCTTCTGCGCTGACAGCAACAAAGCCTTCGCCAACACGCAAGTTCGCCATGCGTACTACTTCGCTAGTAGCTGCCGCTACTGCTTCTTCATTATCGCCAGCAATATCCCCAATTAAGACCATCTTAGGCAAGCTATTGCGCTTGGATTTTGTGGAATAGCCAACCGCTTTTAAGTAACGATCATCTAAATGCTCTAGGCCAGCCAAAATAGGACCACCCTGTTTACTTAAGCCATCTAAATACGCTTTAATCTCCACAATACTTGGAATAGCTTCACGCGCTTGACCAAAGAACTCAAGGCAAACAGTACGCATAAACTGAGGCATACGATGCAATATCCAAGTTGCGCTAGTAATTAATCCGTCGCAACCTTCTTTTTGAATACCAGGTAAGCCAGATAAAAATTTATCCGTAACGTCTTTACCTAAACCTTCTTTACGAAAACGTTTACCTTCAACTTCCAGTAATTCTGTTTTCAGAATACGTTGTCCAGGCTCACTATTGCCATCAGACCACGTTAGCTGGAAGCGGACAGTTACAACATCATGAATCTTGCCAAGGTTATGTTCAAGACGCTCTACGTCTAGCCAATTGCCTTGCGGATCAACCATGCGCCAGCTTGCAAGATTATCTAAAGCAGTTCCCCAGATCACTGCTTTTTTTCCGCCCGCATTCATAGCAATATTGCCACCAATACAGCTTGCATCTGCAGAAGTGGGATCAACTGCAAACACCAATCCAACCTGCTCTGCAGCATCGGACACACGACGGGTTACAACTCCAGCGCCCGTAAAAATCGTAGGCACGTCATGATCAAGACCAGGTAGGCGCTTGTGCTTTACCCCATCAATTTGCTCGAGCTTCTCGGTATTAATCACTGCAGACATGGCATAGAGGGGAATAGCGCCACCGGTATAACCAGTCCCGCCTCCACGAGGAATGATCGTGAGGCCCAATGCAACACAAGCTTTAACTAAGCCTGGAATTTCAGATTCATAATCAGGCTTCAGAACAACTAATGGATACTCCACCCGCCAGTCAGTTGCATCCGTCACGTGTGCGGCACGTGATACACCATCAAAACAAATATTATCAGTAGCAGTATGGCGACCTAATTCTTTATTGGCACGCTTGCGAATTTGCTCAACTTCTTTAAAGCCGCTTTCAAAACTCTCAATAGCACCGTAAGCGGCACTTACTAAAATTTCTACTTGATCAGCAGAGTCGCCACTATTTCTTTTTTTGACTTCGCCCAGACGATGCCATAAAGCATCAATCAATTGTTTGCGTCGAGCAGGGCTATCCAATAAATCATCCTGCAAAAATGGATTGCGTTGAACTACCCAAATATCACCCAAGATTTCAAACAACATCCTTGCAGAGCGGCCAGTTCGACGGACACCGCGCAAATCATTCAGAACGCGCCATGACTCCTCGCCCAGCAAGCGAATAACAATCTCTCGATCTGAATAGGAGGTGTAGTTGTAAGGAATTTCACGAAGACGGGGGGAATCCGCCTCAGCGTCCAACAACTGGTTCAAAGCTAATGGGGCATTCATAGCGACATATTTGGTAAATAAGTATTTTAATTGAGCGAACCTGATAGTGGCAGGAAAAGGTGAAAGTCGCTCCCCGAGGAGATAAACCCTTTCAAAGTTAAGGGCTTAGGAGCCATCCGTGGTACGCTCATTGGATGGCAACGAACTATTTAAAGAAAATTTTATCGGCTCGCGTCTATGACGTAGCCAGAGAAACTGAGCTACAGCTGGCCCCTGAGCTCACTAAACGTTTGGGTAACCAGGTCCTCTTAAAAAGAGAGGATAACCAACCCGTTTTCTCATTCAAACTGCGTGGCGCCTATAACAAGATGGCCAATTTACCTCCGGCTGCCCTAAAGCGTGGAGTGATCGCAGCTTCAGCGGGTAATCATGCCCAAGGGGTAGCTCTTTCAGCAGCCAAAATGAAATGTAAGGCCGTCATCGTGATGCCGGTAACCACGCCTAGCCTCAAAATTGATGCAGTAAAGGCTAGGGGCGGTTCTTGGGTAGAGATCATTCTGCATGGAGAATCTTATAGCGATGCCTTCAAGTACTCCGAACTCTTAGGCAAAAAACGGGGTCTGACTTTTGTCCATCCTTTTGATGATCCTGATGTGATTGCCGGTCAAGGAACTATTGCTCATGAAATTTTTACCCAGTATGAAAAGCCCATCGATGCAGTCTTTGTAGCAATTGGCGGCGGCGGCTTGATTGCTGGCATTGGTGAATATATTAAAGCGGTTAGCCCTAAGACAAAAGTGATTGGTGTGCAAGCTTCAGACTCTGATGCCATGAATCAATCTCTCAAAGCAGGCAAACGAATTGAGATGAAAGATGTTGGCCTCTTCTCTGATGGTACTGCTGTCAAATTGGTTGGCAAAGAGACTTTCCGCATTTGCAAAAAAGTGGTTGATGAAATCATTACTGTCGATACCGATGAAATCTGCGCAGCCATTAATGATGTCTTTACTGATACCCGCAGCATCCTTGAGCCTGCTGGCGCATTAGCGATTGCGGGCATGAAAAAGTATGTTCAGAAAAAGCGTATCCAGAAGAAAACGCTTGTGGCAGTCGCTTGTGGTGCCAATATGAATTTTAGTCGTCTACGCTTTGTAGCAGAACGCGCAGATGTTGGTGAGTTTCGTGAAGCAGTATTTGCAGTGACCATTCCTGAAGAGCGTGGCTCCTTCAAGCGTTTCTGCCAATTACTCGGCAAGCGCAATGTGACAGAATTTAACTATCGCATTGGCGATCAAAGCGAAGCACATATTTTTGTTGGCATCAGTACACAGAAAGCTGGCGATAGCGCATTAATTGCAAACCATTTCCGCAAAGCGAAGTTTGCAACGATTGACTTAACCCATGATGAATTGGCGAAGTCTCATCTACGCCATATGGTGGGTGGTCACTCTGACCTTGCTAAAGATGAATTGCTCTACCGCTTTGAGTTCCCAGAACGTCCAGGGGCACTGATGAAATTCTTAACGAGCATGGCACCTAACTGGAATATCAGCTTGTTCCATTATCGCAACCATGGTGCGGACTATGGCCGTATCCTGGTAGGCATCCAGGTTCCCAAGAATGAGCAAAAGAAATTCCAAACCTTTTTAGAGAAGCTAGCTTATCCGCATTGGGATGAAAGCAATAATCCCGCTTATCGTCTTTTCTTGAAATGAAACTGAATACGTAAGATGTCATATACGCTCACCGGAAAACTTGTCGTCGCGATTTCTTCGCGCGCCCTGTTTGATTTTGAAGAAGAGAATCGCATCTTCGAATCGACTGATGACAGCGCTTATATGAAATTACAGCTCGAGCGCCTTAGTGAGGCAGCTCAAAAAGGCGTGGCCTTTCCCTTGGTCAAAAAACTCCTTGCCTTTAATGAGAAGGGTGTACAACGCGTTGAGGTGGTGATCCTCTCCCGTAATGATCCAGTCAGTGGCTTGAGGGTATTTCGCTCTGCAGAGCATCATGGCTTACATCTCGAGCGTGGCGTATTTACAAGGGGTCGCCCTCCATATCACTACCTGCGTTCATTACACGCCAACCTTTTCTTATCTGCCAATGAAGATGATGTGCGAGCCACAATTGATGCTGGCTTTCCAGCAGCACGTGTGTATCCAGAATCAAGCAAAACAGCCGAATCCCATCCCAATGAAATCCGCATTGCATTTGACGGTGACGCAGTGCTCTTCTCTGATGAGGCAGAGCAAGTCTTCCAGAAAAAAGGTCTTGAGGCTTTTGTAGATCATGAAAGCAAGAAGGTCGACATTCCATTGCCGCCTGGGCCCTTCAAACCCTTGCTTGAAGCACTCCATAGCCTGCAACGCTCCACCAGTGAGAATGGCATGCGTATTCGTACTGCCTTGGTTACTGCGCGCTCCGCTCCTGCGCATGAGCGTGCCATCCGGACCCTCATGGCATGGGGTATCGATGTCGATGAAGCCATGTTCTTAGGTGGCTTATCAAAGAGTGCGTTCTTGCGAGAATTCGAACCAGACTTCTTCTTCGACGATCAAACTGGTCATTGCCAATCCGCTGCATCGGTTGCGCCTACTGGCCATGTGGTATCCGGCGTTTCGAACAAACCCAAAGCAAAGTAAGCATCATGGCAACACTACCGCTTGGGCAATCTTCACAATATCCCGATCAATATGATCCGAGTTTGCTCTTTACGATTCCTAGAATTGAAAACCGTAAAAAACTGGGTATTCAAGAAGGTGGAGCGTTACCTTTCGTTGGCGTTGATATTTGGAATGCTTTTGAGCTCGGCTGGCTCAATAAAAAAGGCAAGCCTCAAATAGCATTGGCAGAGTTTCAGATTCCTGCTGACTCACCGAATATGATTGAGTCTAAGTCCTTCAAGCTTTATCTCAATAGCCTAAATAGTGCTCGCTTTGAGGATGAGAATGAAGTCAAAGAGAGGCTCATCACAGATCTATCCGCAGTTGCTGGCAGCAAGATCACGACTCGGATTAATGCAACAGAATCTATTGCGAAAAAAGGGATGCAAGAGATGGGTGGCATCCTGATGGATCGTCTTGATATTGAAGTCGATCCAAATCTCCCTGCAGACCCAAGTCTACTTAGCGTCAATGAATCCTTTGGTCCAATTGAACAGTGCTTAGTCTCCCATTTACTGAAATCAAACTGTCCCGTCACAGGCCAGCCTGACTGGGCTAGCGTCCAAATTCGTTATCAAGGACGCCCAATTCTTGAAGAAGGTTTATTGCGCTACCTCATTGGCTTTAGACAATTAGGTGAGTTTCATGAACACTGTGTTGAAACCATCTTCACTGATATCAAGCGCCAGTGCAAACCAGAAAAACTCTCTGTTTATGCGCGCTATACAAGACGGGGTGGACTCGATATCAATCCATTTAGAACTGATCACAACTCACCGTGGCCTGAGAATATTCGGCATGCACGTCAATAAAATACGAGTAGACAAATAAAAACCCCTTGTAGGAATTCCTAGAAGGGGTTTTTGCTATTACGGTACGCCTATTTAAAACGGAATATCGTCATCCATTGCACCGAGTGATGCAGCATTAGATGATGCTGGTGCAGACTGCTCAGCCGGCTTTGAACGAGCATAGCTCTCGCCACCATCACCACTTCCGCTTACTGGCTTGCCACCCAGCATTTGCATTGTTTCTGCAACGATCTCAGTGGAATACTTTTCTTGCCCACTGGCATCCGTCCATTTACGTGTACGTAAACGGCCTTCACAATAAACCTGGGAACCTTTTTTAAGGTATTGACCGGCGATTTCTGCAAGCTTGCCAAAGAACGCAACACGATGCCATTCTGTGGTTTCTTTCATTTCACCAGTTTGCTTATCTTTGTAGCGATCAGATGTTGCTACTGAAATATTGGTAACGGCGTCGCCGCTTGGCATATAACGTGTTTCTGGATCACGCCCTACGTTACCTACGATGATGACTTTATTTACCGAAGCCATGTTGTCTCCCGAAGAAAAATACTGCTGTTATTACTACTCAAAATAAACTACTCGCTTTAATTAAATCAATGATGCTACGGTGATGTCTTTGTGGCTACATCCTTTGAATCTGTTGCTCTCACCGGCATTTCACCCATCGACCAAGCAATTATAAGCCAGCAAACTAAGAGTACCGTACCGGCTGCAAAGACCGATAAATCACCATGGCTATCCATTAACCAACCCCCTAACAATGCGCCAGAAAAGAGGCCAATCGATTGTGTTGTGTTGTAAACCCCTAAAGCTGTTCCCTTAGACTCCTTTGCATAACGAGTCACTAATGAGGGTTGCAAAGCCTCTAGTAAGTTAAAGCCTACGAAGTAAATCAGTAATGCAGCCGTGATTAGGGTCACAGTTGAAGCTTGAGTAAAAATGATTTCAGCAATAATCAGAAGAATGATGGCGATTAATAAGACAAGTCGTATGCGCTGTTTTTTCTCGCCATAAATTAAAAGTGGAACCATAAATACAAAAGACAGCAAAACAACTGAGAGATAAATTTGCCAGTGTTCCGCCAGCGGAAATCCAGCCTGCTCTAGTAAGCGTGGTACCACTAAAAACATGGCTACTTGGGTAGCGTTTAAGACAAATACTCCTATATTGAGGCGCATGAGCTCTGGGCGCAGAAACACCACTTTGAGTGAAGCTTGTTGCGCAGGAACTTCAGGTTTGTTATCTGGTAAAACAAAATAGGTCACAAGCATCGCTACAACACCTAAGATTGCGAGCACCACAAACATGCCGCTTAAAGTAATAAAGCGGTACAGAGGGGCGGCCACAACCAGCGAAATAGCAAAAGATAGAGAAATGCTGGCGCCGACCAACGCCATAGCTTGACTGCGCACCTGCTCCCGAGTCAGATCAGCAACCCAAGCGGAAACAGCCGCAGAAATGGCTCCAGCGCCCATAACACCTCTGCCGATCGAGATCCACAGCAAATCATCCTGAGAGGCGCAAATTAAGGCTCCGGCAACAAATAAGGATAGGCCCCATAAAACGACTGTTTTTCGGCCGATTCGGTCGGAAAGCCTACCTAAAGGAATATGGAAACAGGCCTGAACAATATTGAAAATTCCCAACGCCAGCCCGATTAAAAGGGCTTGGTCTCCTCCTGGCAAGTCTTTGGCATGAATACTAAAGACAGGCAAAAGTAAGAAAAGGCCCAGCATACGCAGGCCAAAGATGCCGGCTAAAGCGAGAGAGGAGCGAAGTTCAGAAGGATTCATGGGAAAGAGCTATATTAACAAGTTAGGCTAAAAAATCATGACTAACGAAATTAAAATCCGTGGTGCCCGCACCCACAACCTCAAAAACATTAATCTAGACATTCCTAGAGAGAAATTAGTCGTCCTCACTGGATTGTCTGGCTCTGGCAAAAGCTCATTGGCTTTCGATACCCTTTATGCAGAGGGTCAGCGTCGTTATGTCGAATCGCTTTCTGCCTATGCACGTCAGTTTTTACAGCTCATGGAAAAGCCAGATGTCGATACTATCGAAGGTCTTTCACCAGCAATTTCAATTGAGCAAAAAGCGACTAGCCATAACCCACGCTCAACTGTGGGAACCGTTACTGAAATTCATGATTACTTGCGTCTACTATTCGCTCGCGCGGGTACACCCCATTGTCCCGATCATGACCTTCCATTAGAGGCACAAAGTGTTTCTCAAATGGTAGATACCGTGCTCTCGATGCCAGAAGATACGAAGTTAATGATTCTTGCGCCCGTTGTCAGCGAGCGTAAAGGCGAATTCGTCGACCTCTTCCAAGATTTGCAGGCACAAGGCTTTGTTCGCTTTCGGGTACGCTCTGGTGGTGGCACAGCTAATGCCGCCAAAGCAGAGATCTTTGAAGTAGATCAACTACCCACGCTAAAGAAAAACGATAAGCATTCTATTGAAGTAGTAGTGGATCGCATTAAAGTGCGCCCTGATATTCAGCAACGTCTTGCAGAATCTTTTGAGACAGCTCTGCGCCTAGCAGATGGCAAAGCCATGATTGTTGATATGGATAGTGGTAAAGAAATGATTTTCTCAAGCAAGTTTGCTTGTCCAGTTTGCTCATACTCTTTACAGGAACTAGAGCCCCGCCTCTTCTCATTCAATAATCCGATGGGTGCCTGCCCCTCATGCGACGGACTTGGCCATCAATCCTTTTTTGATCCAAAGCGAATCGTTGCCCATCCAGATTTATCGCTAGCCTCTGGTGCAATTAAAGGCTGGGACCGTCGCAATCAGTTTTACTTCAAGTTACTACAGACCCTGGCTAAGCATGGCGGCTTTGATGTCGAGAAGCCTTTTGAAACACTTTCCAAGAAACAGCAAGAGCTGATCCTACTGGGTTCAGGCGATGTGACCATTCCTTTTGAATACATCAACGAGCGCGGTAAAAACACTACGCGAGGACACGCCTTTGAGGGCATCATTGCCAACTTTGAGCGTCGCTATCGTGAAACCGACTCCATGACAGTGCGTGAAGAATTATCGCGCTATCAAAACGTACAAACCTGTCCTGAATGCAATGGCTGTCGCTTACGTAAGGAAGCGCGCTTTGTGAAAGTCGGCGAGAAAAAACAATCTCGCGCTATCTATGAGATCAGCGCATTGCCCCTTAAAGAAGCAAAAGAGTATTTTGAAGCCTTAGATCTCAAGGGTGCCAAACGAGAAATCGCTGACAAGATCGTTAAAGAAATTAGTGCGCGTCTACGTTTTTTAAATGATGTGGGCCTTGACTATCTTTCTCTTGAGCGTAGTGCGGATACCCTTTCTGGTGGTGAAGCCCAGCGTATTCGCCTTGCAAGCCAAATTGGCTCTGGCTTAACCGGAGTCATGTACGTTCTCGATGAACCATCCATTGGCCTACATCAACGTGATAACGATCGTTTAATTGGCACACTCAAGCACTTACGTGATCTTGGTAATAGCGTCTTAGTCGTTGAGCATGATGAGGATATGATTCGTGCGTCTGACTGGGTCATCGACATTGGTCCTGGAGCAGGCGTCCATGGTGGCGAGATTGTGGCCCAAGGAACTCCTGCAGAAGTGGAAGCAAATCTGAATTCTTTAACTGGCGCCTATCTTGCTGGACGTGAAGCTATTGCGGTTCCAGAAAAACGTATTCCAGTCAATGATCGATTCTTAGAAATTCTCGGAGCACGTGGCAATAACTTGCAATCCGTGCATGCCAAAATTCCAGTAGGGCTGCTGACTTGTGTCACTGGTGTTTCAGGATCTGGTAAATCTACATTAATTAATGACACCTTGCATTATGCAGTCGCTCAGCATCTCTATGGCTCTAACGCAGAACCAGCAGCGCACGATTCCATGAAGGGCTTAGAGTATTTTGACAAAGTCATTAGCGTAGACCAGTCGCCGATTGGCAGAACGCCACGCTCTAACCCGGCAACCTATACAGGGCTATTTACACCTATTAGAGAACTCTTTGCGGGCGTTCCGGCGTCACGTGAGCGTGGCTATGAAGCTGGCCGCTTCTCTTTTAACGTGAAGGGTGGTCGCTGCGACTCTTGTGAAGGTGATGGCGTGCTGAAAGTAGAAATGCACTTCTTACCAGACGTGTATGTGCCTTGTGATGTTTGTCATGGTAAGCGCTATAACCGTGAAACTTTAGACATTCGCTACAAGGGTAAGAACATTCATGAAGTTCTGTCGATGACGATAGAGCAAGCGCATGAATTCTTTGAGGCTGTTCCGATTGTTAAACGTAAACTCAAAACTCTCCTTGATGTTGGCTTAGGCTATGTCAAGCTTGGGCAAAGTGCTACCACGCTATCTGGCGGTGAGGCACAACGCGTAAAGCTCTCTCTCGAGTTATCTAAACGGGATACCGGTAGAACTCTATATATCCTAGATGAGCCGACCACTGGCTTGCATTTCCATGATATCGGGCTATTACTTACGGTAATTCAGACATTAAAGAAGCAAGGCAACACTATCGTCATCATTGAGCACAACTTAGATGTGATCAAGACTGCCGACTGGATTATTGATTTAGGACCCAAAGGTGGCGCTGGTGGTGGGCAAATCATTGCTACTGGAACACCAGAAGATGTGGCTAAAAATGCTGCAAGCTTCACTGGCCATTACTTAGCACCATTATTGACACGTAAAGCCATCGTCAGCAAGAAAAAGAAATCAATACAGAATTAGAGTAATTTAGCTACAGCTAAATCAGTCGCCTCTGAATTTCCTGAGATTACTAAAATGTCATTTGCCTCGAGCTTGAGTTCGGGGGTAAGTGCTAGCTGCACATAATCAGCACTTGCTACTTTTCGACGGACAGCCTGAACACTGATGCCCTCAGTCTCCAGATCAAGCTCACCTAGGGTTTTACCAACTGCTTGGGATTGCGGTAGTAGCGTAATCGCATGCAGACGCCAAGACTCATTCGACCCAAAGTCATCATCTGCCGAACCGCGGAAATAACCCCTCAATAAGCTATAACGCTCTTCACGAGCAGTAGTAATTCTTCTGACTACCTTGCGCATCGGTACGCCCATGATTAGCAAGACGTGAGAGGCAATCATGAGACTGCCCTCAATGAGCTCAGGAATAACTTCAGTAGCACCAGCAGCCTGTAGTTTTGCAATATCAGCATCATCTCTAGTGCGCACTAATACTGTCATTCCTGGGCGCAAATGCTCTACTTGTCTCAACACACGCATGCTTGCCGCAGTATCTGCATACGTAATGACTACCGCTTTTGCTCGAGAGAGGCCGGCAGCAATCAAATAGTTTTCACGGCTAGCGTCGCCATAGACAACGTTATCACCAGCAGCAGCAGCTTCCTTAATGCGATCAGGATCTAGATCCAAAGCAATGTAAGGGATTTTTTCTTGGTCTAGCATGCGTGCCAAGTTTTGCCCTGATCGACCAAAACCACAAATCACAACATGGTTTTCATTACGCACACTCTTGGCTGCCACCCGTGTCAAAGCAAGTGATTGCAATAACCATTCGTTACTAGAGAAGCGCATTGCAATGCGATCGCTATATTCAATTAAGAAAGGCGCCCAGAACATCGAGATCAGCATTGCTGCTAATACTACCTGGCTCAAAGTTGGGTCAATTAAATCCAATCCATCAATTTGAGTGAGCAAAACAAAGCCGAATTCACCTGCTTGAGCTAGACATAGGCCGGTTCTGATAGAAATGCCAGTGCTAGAACCAAATACTTTAGAGAGTAAGGTAATGAGGCCGAACTTGCATACCAGTGGGCCTATTAGTAAAGCCAAAACTAACATCCATTGCTCTCGAATGACATTGAAATCCAGTAGCATGCCAATCGTTATAAAGAAAAGCCCAAGCAAGACATCGCGGAAAGGTTTGATGTCTTCCTCCACCTGATGGCGGTATGGTGTTTCAGAAATCAACATGCCCGCCAAGAATGCGCCGAGCGCTAAAGATAAACCGAAGTGCTCAGTCAAGCCTGCCATGCCCAACACAATTAACAAAAGATTGAGCATGAATAATTCTTGGGAACGGAACTTAGCCACTAACTTGAACCAGCGACTCATCAGTGTTTGACCGATAAAGAAAATCAGCACTAATGCAATCGTGATCTTGATTGATGCAGCAGTAAGTGCAACAAACAAGTCTGTGGGATTTTTTCCAAGCGATGGCAGCAAGATCAATAAAAAGACGACTGCCAAATCTTGAAATAGTAAAATACCAACGACATTCCGACCGTGGTCTGTTTCTAATTCAGCACGATCAGAAATCAATTTAGTCACGATCGCAGTAGAAGACATTGCCAATGCGCCACCCAAAGCAATCGCCGCTTGCCAAGAGATCGGGTAAACCCAGTTCATCAGCAGACTAGCTGGCACTGCCAAGAGCATGGTCAAAATTACCTGGCTAGCGCCAAGGCCAAATACGATCTTGCGCATTGACCTCAGCTTATTGAGGTTAAATTCCAGGCCAATTGAAAACATTAAGAAGACAACCCCAAATTCAGCCAAATACTTTACTGTGGCGGAGTCGCTCGCTAGGCCAAAGGCATTAGGGCCAATCAGGACACCAATGGCCAAATAGCCCAAAATAGGGGGTAAGCCAAAATAGCGGAAAATAAGCACTCCGGCCACACCAGAGGCCAGGAGAATGAGAGTTAACTGAAGGACTGACGGCATATACTTACTCGATGATAGCTAAGAATCGTGAACGAACCCTAAAGCTTGCGCGTGATACCCTCACTATTGAGGCTGTTGCACTGCAAACGATGCGCGACCGTCTTGAGGGCCCTAATGCTGATGCCCTAGTGCTTGCGGTTGAGTTACTCCATGGCTGCAAAGGCAGAATTGTAGTGTCTGGTATCGGTAAATCTGGTCATATTGCACGCAAAATTGCCGCTACTTTCGCTTCTACTGGCTCCCCTGCTTTTTTTGTACACCCTGCTGAAGCCAGTCATGGCGATTTAGGAATGGTGACAAGAGAAGATGTATTTGTAGCCCTCTCGAATTCCGGCGAGACCGATGAATTGTTAACTATCGTTCCCATCATCAAACGTACCGGAGCAAAACTGATTGCATTGACTGGTGGTCCAAATTCATCTCTTGCGAAGCTAGCCGATGCCCACCTTGACACCAGCGTTGAAAAAGAAGCGTGTCCTCTCAATCTGGCGCCAACTACGAGCACCACTGCTGCATTAGCGATGGGAGATGCTTTAGCAGTTGCACTCTTAGATGCTAGAGGGTTTGAAGCAGAGGATTTCATCCGCTCACATCCGGGCGGCAGACTTGGCCGAAAACAACTGATGCATGTCAGCGAAGTGATGCGTAGCTTTGATGACACTCCTAAAATTTCCGTTGAAGCAACCTTACAAGATGCCCTACTAGAGATGACCGCCAAGCGCATGGGCATGGTTGTTGCCTTAGATCAAAATAAAAAGGTATTTGGCATTTTGACCGACGGTGACCTACGCCGCTTATTAGAAAAGAAAACCAATCTGGATGGTATTACCCTGAAAAGCGCGACCACGCCTGGCCCCCGCACAATTCCGCCTGAGCTACTCGCAGAAGAGGCAATTGAGATGATGGAAAAACATCGTATTAATCATTTAGTTGTTACTGATAGCAATGGGCAACTATTAGGCGCGCTCAATCTGCATGATTTGTTTGCAGCAAAAGTCATTTAATCTTTCATCTAGTTTAATTTCAATGCCGAGCGCTTTTAATACCCACAATACGAATCCTCTAGCCCAATACCCACAAGCTTGGGAGCGCGCAAGTAAAGTAAAGCTCCTGGTGCTGGATGTCGATGGCGTCTTAACTAATGGGCAAGTATGGATTGGTGCCGATGGTAAGGAGTCACTGAAAGCATTTGATATTCAGGATGGTTTAGGTATTAAATTATTGGAGCAATGCGGAATACCGACCGCTATCATCACTGGTAGACATTCAAAAATGGTCCTAGCGCGTTGCGAAGAGTTAGGCATTAAATATGTCCATATGGGCGTGGAAAACAAAGCTATCGCCTTGGATCAAGTTATTAAAACCTTAAGTCTTTCTACATCAGACTGTGCTGTTATGGGCGATGACTGGCCAGATTTGCAAATGATGAAAAATGCTGGCTTCAGAATTTGCCCTGCACAAGCTCATGCTGCAGTAAAAGAATTTGCCCACTTCGTAACTAATCATAGCGGTGGAAATAGTGCTGTACGAGAGGTGTGTGACCTGATTCTGAAGGCACAAAACCACTACGAAGAATTGCTTAATAAAGCACGTAACTAAATAATGGAATTCAATACTCAAAAAGTGAAGCTCGTTATTGGACGGACTCTATTACGTCTGATGCCATTGATTTTGATGAGTGCGCTAACCCTAGCAACCTTTTGGTTAGTGCAAAAAAATACTCCCCCCGAAAAATCTACGTTAGAGCGAGTAAGACTGCACGAGCCGGATTACATCATCAATGGTGGCGCTCTATCTGTACTAAATGAATTCGGTAACACCAAATACCGAATTCTAGGTAAGAAAGTGACCCACTATGACGATGATGCCTCGATTGATATTCTGACGCCTCGTATGCGCTTCTTCCAGCTAGATAAGGCTCCAGTAACGGTCAAATCTGATGCAGGACACCTTGATGGAGATCTCACAGTTTTGGATCTCATTAATAATGCATCTATCTTTCGACCAGCCCAAGCAGCAACAGCTTCACAAGCCGCAACGCTCAGATTGCTTGCATCCTCTACCTATTTCAAAGTACTCATTAATGACGACATCATTGAAACTAATAGGCCTATGACGCTTGAACAAGGTATGTCAACCATGCACTCTACCGAGGGTGGAAAATTTAATAACGTTGAACAAAGCATGACGCTATTAGGGCAAGTGAAAGGGCGTATTGAGCGAGCGCCAAGAGGTAATCAGTAAATGATTATTAAATTGCACTCCTCGCTCCACTTGATTGCCTTTATTCTTATAGCCAACTTAGGTGCGGTTGGTTTTTCCCATGCAGAAAAAGCAGATCAAGATAAACCAATTATTCTCGAAGCAAAAAAAGTTTCTATAAATGATGTTAAGCAAATTTATGATCTCAATGGTCAAGTGCTCATAATTAAAGGCAGCATTTTAGTAACTGGTGAAGATGGTCATATTCAAGTTGATCCTGAAGGTTATGAGTTTGTTGACGTTAAAGGCACACCAGATGCTACGGCTAGCTTTAGACAACGCCGCGAGGGGCCTGCAGATGAATTCATGCAAGGCTTAGCTACCCAGGTTAACTACAATGCCAAAACTGAAGTTCTCACATTAACTGGTGATGCTAAGCTCAAGCGCCTCCTCAATATGCAAATGCTTGACCAATTACGCGGTTGGAAAATTGAGTACGATGATGTAAAGCAGTACTATAAAGTTACACCCCCTAAAGATGCAAAGCCAGATGATCTACCCCTGGCTAGAGCAGTTCTTTCACCAAGACGAAAAGCCACATTAGAGAAATGACAACGGATTTAGCTCAAACCAATAGCCCAGCAACTCTGAGTGCGCATCACCTACAAAAACGTTATGGCTCTAGGACGGTGGTTCGAGATGTTTCTATCGAAGTGAAGTGTGGTGAAGTAGTTGGCTTACTTGGGCCCAATGGTGCCGGTAAAACAACCTCGTTTTATATGATTGTTGGCTTAGTTCCGCTTGACGGAGGCAGTATTGTTTTGGATGGTGCCGACATCACCCGTTTACCTATCCATGAGCGTGCTCGCATGGGTTTGTCTTATCTTCCCCAAGAAGCCTCCGTTTTCAGAAAACTCAATGTCGCTGAGAATATCCAGGCTGTCCTTGAACTCCAAGCACAAGGTGGCAAGCAGCTGACTAAAGCTGAAATTGCCGACCGCCTTGATGAGCTCTTGGGTGAGCTACAAATTAGCCATCTGCGCAATAACCCCGCCCTCTCCCTATCTGGTGGTGAGCGTCGTCGAGTGGAGATTGCTAGGGCTTTAGCCTCCCAGCCCAAATTTATCTTGCTAGATGAACCATTTGCCGGCGTTGACCCTATTGCTGTTGGGGAAATTCAGCGCATCGTACGTTTTTTACGAGACCGCCAGATTGGCGTTCTCATTACCGACCATAACGTTCGGGAAACCCTTGGTATTTGCGACCATGCCTACATCATTAGCGAAGGCAGCGTTCTAGCGGAAGGTAAGCCAGACCAAATTATCCAAAATGACTCCGTTCGCAGAGTCTACCTGGGCGAAAACTTCAGGATGTAAGCTGGGTGGCCTTCTAGGCTATTTAGCTAATAAAGATGCTTTTCCCTCTTGGTTTTCAGCAAATTCGCTGATACGCTGGAGGTTCATGAAGTTCCTTTCCAAAAATACTGCTCAAACGATTTCAGGGGCTTGCTGCGCACCCCAGGCATGAGCATGCGCACGCGTATACAAGGAGATGCTGATGAATTTGAAAATTAATAGCCGCCATCTAGAAGTAACCCCAGCCATGCGCGCGCACCTTGAGGCCGGAATGGCCAAAATTCGGAAACACTTTGACCATGTCATTGATGCTTCCGCCTTTTTAGTAGTTGATAACGCCAAGGAAAAGGAACTTCGTCAGAGTGCTGAAATTACCATTCATCTGAAAGGCAAGGAATTATTTGCCGAGGCTCATAATGCCGACCTCTACCATGCGATGGATGCCGTGGTCGACAAGCTAGAACGCCAAGTTGTAAAACACAAAGAAAAGATCCAGGATCACCACCACGATAAGCGCTTTGAGTGATATCTACGGTCAGGACACCTATAATCAATTCCCATGAATCCCCTGACTAATCTTTTTACCCCTGACTGTATTGCATTAGATCACCCTGCCGCCAGCAGAGCTGATGCATTTGCAGCGGCCGGAGACCTCTTCTTCAAACAAGTAGGTATTGATGCAGCCTCCGTCGTGGAGTTTCTCAACGCACGTGAAGATTTAGGATCCACTGCACTTGGTGCGGGCGTTGCAATTCCTCACGGACGCGTTAAAGGCCTTAGGCAACCAAGCGGCGCTTTTATAAAACTCAAAAGTCCGATTGATTTCGCCGCGCCTGATGGTGAGCCAGTATCCATTCTAATTTTTTTATTAGTTCCTGAAAAAGCGACCCAACAACATTTAGAAATTCTGTCTTCTATTGCACAACTACTCTCCAATGCAGATACTCGTCAATTCCTATCGTCTGCCAGTGATCCAGCTAAGGTATGCAAATTATTACAACAGTGGGACGTAACAAAATGACACAGCCCTTGCTCCTCGAAGGAGTAACTGCACAGCAGATTTTTGATGACAACGTTGCAGATCTAAAGCTTTCCTGGATTGGTGGCCTAGAAGGCGCAGATCGTACCTTCCCAGCCGAGGCAGTCAAAGCAGCTGCTGCTAGCTCAGACTTAGTGGGACACTTAAATCTGATTCACCCAAGTCGTATCCAAATCTTTGGCGAACAAGAGGTTGACTATCATGCAGCGCTTGAGCCTGCACAAAAACAAGAACAGATCGCCAACTTAATTTCCAAAACACCTCCCTGTGTCATCGTAGCGGATGGCAAAACAGCCGATCCAGATTTACAGCTCTATTGTCAGCGTACCTCCACCCCCTTATTTACTACCCCCATCTCTGCAGCAGAAGTGATTGATCATTTGCGTATCTACCTCACCAAAATTGGTGCGCCACAAATCACAATGCATGGTGTATTTATGGATATCTTAGGCTTAGGCGTATTGCTCACGGGTGAATCAGGCTTAGGTAAAAGTGAATTGGGTCTTGAACTCATTTCTCGAGGTCATGGCTTAGTAGCAGATGATGCTGTTGATTTTGCCCGTCTTGGACCAGACTATATTGAAGGACGCTGCCCGGTTATCCTGCGCAACTTACTTGAGGTTCGTGGCTTAGGTCTACTCGATATTCGCACCATCTTTGGTGAAACTGCCGTACGTCGCAAACTCAAGCTTCGCCTCATTGTTCAGCTAGTTCGCAGAACGGATGGAGAATTTGAAAGATTGCCTCTTGAAGCTCAGCACATCGATGTTCTAGGAATTCCGGTTCGTACGGTAAAAATTCAGGTTGCCGCAGGGCGTAACTTAGCAGTATTAGTTGAGGCTGCTGTGCGTAATACGATTTTGCAATTACGTGGTATTGATACCTTAAAAGAATTCATGGAACGTCAACGCATTCAAATGAATACTGAATCTGATTCAGTCAAATCTCAGGGTCGATTACTCTAAACCATGCAAATTAATCTGATTACCGGAATCTCTGGCTCAGGTAAATCAGTTGCCTTGAGGGCTTTTGAGGACGCAGGCTATGACTGCGTAGATAACCTACCGGTCTCCCTCCTTGAGAGCCTGATCATCACCCTTGAAAAAGAAAAGAGTGAACGTGTAGCAGTTGCAATTGATGCACGTCGCGGTCAATCCATTGCTGACCTACCTTCCATTCTTGAGAGCTTGCGCCGTAATCATCAAGTGAGAATCGTTTTCTTAAACGCTGATACCAATACCTTGGTACAGCGCTTTTCAGAAACCCGAAGACGCCACCCCTTATCAACTAATGTTCAGCAATCACAATCTGCAACACTAATTGAAGCAATTGATAAAGAGCGCAACTTGCTCGAACCCCTTCGCGCTCAGGCTCATAGCATTGATACCAGTAACCTGCCTGCACATGCACTGCGGTCTTGGATTCAAGATTTGCTCAAAGATAAGCCCCTTGGACTTTCCGTGATTTTTGAATCCTTTGGTTTTAAAAAGGGAGTTCCTAGTGAAGCAGACCTCGTATTTGATGTGCGCTGCTTACCCAACCCCTATTACGATAAAGATCTTAAGCCTCTAACTGGGAACGATAAGCCAGTTAAAGAGTTCTTAGAAAAAATCCCCGAGGTAGTCAATATGGAGCGTGACATTATTCAATTCATTGATAAATGGTTGCCACACTATATTGCAGATGGTCGTAGCTATTTAACAGTGGCGATTGGATGTACTGGTGGACAACATCGCTCAGTCTACTTAGTCAATCGCATCAGCGAACACTTTCGCACACAAAAAGATTTAATTGCTCTACAGCTTAATTTTTTAGATCGTCACCGCGAGCTAGACTCAATCCCTGTAGCAAAATCTTAATCGGCTGCGGTAAACCATATCGCCCCAATTGGCCAAGGGGTACCCATTTCAGGTCTTCGCCTAAAAACTCTATAGTTTTTGCAGATCTTCCTTCCCAAATCTGCATCCATAAACGGCGATGGGTGAAGATATGTTTAATTTGATTACCCTGCTTTAATTCTTTAATCGATTTGGCTAGACCAGCGATATTCTCCCGGGGTAAAGTATTAGTCAGCAACTCCTTGAGAGTCGGGGGACCCTTACAAGCTTGTTCAGTTTTTGATCTCCATCCTGACTCTGGCAAAGACCATAGCCCGCCCCAAATCGCCTTGCTGGGTCGCTTTTGCAAGAGAACAAAATTACCCGATCTGACCAATAACATATCGCAATCAAACTCTGGGGACTTTGCTTTGATCATCTTTTTGGGCAAAGTAAGAACTTGATCACTTAAGTTTGCCTGGCACTCTTTTGCAAACGGGCATTTTTTCTCCACACCCATACAGACTGGCTTGCGCGCAGTACACCAAGTGGCCCCAAAATCCATCAAGGCCTGTGTATACACCGGCATATTTTCTGGTTGATTGGGCAATAAATCATTTGCTAATTGCCATAGGCGATCATTCACTACTTTATCTTGGATCGCACCATCAACGGCAAATAAGCGCGCTAGAATTCTTTTGACATTGGCATCGAGTATTGGCGCCCTTTCATGAAAGGCAAAAGCTGCAATTGCACCTGCTGTTGATCGCCCAATGCCCTTTAGTTGTTCAAGCAATATTGGATCGTTCGGAAACTTTCCAGAAAATTCTTGCATGACCTGTTTTGCGCATGCATGCAAGTTTCGAGCGCGCGAGTAATAACCCAAGCCTGCCCATTCAGCCAATACTTCATCAATATCAGCTGCCGCTAATTTCTTGACAGTCGGAAAGCGTTTCATAAAACGTGGATAACGCTCCAGAACTGTAGCAACTTGAGTTTGTTGCAGCATGATTTCAGAAACCCAAACTGCATATGGATCACGATTACCTTGCCATGGCAAACCTGAGCGTCCGCTGACGCTATGCCAAGCAATCAGTTTTTTTGCAAAAGTACTCATTACCGTTTTTGGCATTGGGGACAGAAATAGGTAGAGCGTTGCCCCTGGACGATTTGTACAATCGGCGCTTTACAAACCTTACACGGCAGGCCTTTACGGTCATAAACCTTGGTTTGCACCATGAAGTAGCCGGGATCGCCTTCACTATTGACAAAATCTTTCAGGCTACTACCGCCAGCAGCTATCGCTTTTTTCAGAATGAGTCTGACTGCATTTGCTAAGCGAGCACATTGGGGTTTACTCAACTTACCGGCGGCTTTTGTAGGATGAATGCCAGCCTCAAATAAACTTTCTGAGCAATAAATATTACCGACACCCACTACGGCTTGACCGGCCAGTAAAAATTGCTTCACCGCTACACTGCGTTTGCGTGAGGCTTTATATAGAACATCGGCACCAAGCTGAGCTGAGAACTCAGGCGAAAAAGGCTCAACCCCTAACTTTTGTAAAAGGGTATTTTTCTCAACCGGGCCTTTCTTATTGGCGTGCCATAAAACTGCGCCAAATTTTCTGGGGTCGTGCAATCGTAGACTCAGCTTGCCAAATTCAAAAGTGACTCGATCGTGGGGCTTCAAAGAATCGGTGCTTGGCAGAATCCGCAAGGTTCCAGTCATACCCAAATGAATGAGCAGGTAACCCGTATCCATTTGAAGCAATAAATACTTCCCACGCCTGGTTATTGAGTGCACCTTTTGGCCGGGCAGCATCCTTGGCAAATTCCTCGGCACGGGCCAGCGCAAGCGCCCATCCACTACTTTGACGGCACTTACCTTCTGCCCCTCAAGGTGGGGGGCAATTCCTAATCTAGTGACTTCTACTTCCGGAAGTTCTGGCATGAATGGATTGTAGATTCGCAGATTAGAATGTGCTTATGAGTAAATTTATACGCAAGCCCTTTTTACAGGGTTTATTCCTTTTAGCCGCATCTAGCGGGCTAGTCTTTTCTAGCCAAGCCCAAGCTCAAATGGATGGCCTAAAGACTGGCGAAGGGGTATTTGAAGTGCTTGCCTCAGAGATTGCCCTGCAAAGAGGCGAGGCTGGGCTCGCTTACAGCACCTATCTGGAAATGGCTCGTCAGTACAAAGACCCTCGTCTCGCTCAAAGAGCGATGGAAATCGCTATTGGTGGAGGCTCCCCTGATTTAGCGCTTCAGGCTGTAAAAACTTGGGATGAACTATCTCCCCGCTCTGAAACTAAACCCAAGGAAGTACTCATTACTCTCCTCGTTTTGAGTAATCGCTGGTCTGATACGGTTAAACCAGCGATTTCTTTACTACGACAACAAACTCCTGCGCAACAAGAAAATACTTTATTGCAACTACAAGCCTTACTTGCTAAGGCAAAAGATGAAACTGAGGCTTTGCGTGCCTTCTACGAGATTGCATCAACTGTGAAGCTGCTGCCAAAAGATCCTAGCCTGCTTTACACCTATGCGCTATCCGCAGAAAAAATAGGGCGCATTGATGTGATGGAAAAAACTTTGCGTGAGATTTTACGTAAAGATCCAAACAATACCAACTCTCTGAATGCCCTGGGTTACTCTTTAGCTGATCGCAACATCAAACTTCTTGAGGCGTTTGCGCTCATTAGTAAAGCACATCAGCTATCGCCAAAAGATGCCTTCATTTTAGATAGCTTGGGCTGGGTAAACTTTAGGCTTGGTCAAAATACTTTGGCATTAGAACAACTGCAGCAGGCATTCATGATGAGGCCTGAGGCTGATATTGCCGCCCATACTGGCGAAGTCTTATGGGTCATGAATCGTCGACCTGAGGCTGAAGAGATGTGGATCAAAGGACAAAAATTAGACGCTAATAATTCGACCCTCAAAGAAACTATAAAACGCTTCAAACCAGACTGGTCTGCCCCAGAAAAAGCTGCTCAGGGTTCATGGGATGGCCGTTTCGCGGTCAAAGTCATTGGCATTACTGACTCACAAAATCAAGGTGGCTCAGGTGGCTTTACTCTGACTCAAGATGCACTCAAAGACATCTTAGAAATTCGGAGTCCTGTTGGTGGCTCTATTGCCAAAATTACGATTAATCCTGGCGAAGCAACTCTAGAGCGCGATGGTCAAGTCGTCACTGCAATTGATGCAGACACATTAATACAAAACACTCTAGGCTTACCTTTGCCTGCGCGCGGCCTATCAAATTGGCTCAGGGGTGAGGTGAGACCAGGGGGTGAAGCGAGCATCGAAAGAAATACCAATGGGCAAGTAAGCAAAATTAATCAGGATGGCTGGGAATTGGCTTACACCTGGGGCAAGAACATGCGCCTAGATAAACTCACGATGACGCGTAGCTCTAATGTTGGGTCGATTGATATTCGTTTGGTTTTTGACCACCCAAATGAGTAAGTCGACCTTGATGCTGCGCTCACCAGCAAAGCTCAATCTTTTTCTGCATATCGTTGGGCGCCGAACGGATGGCTATCACCTACTTCAATCTGTTTTTCAACTGATTGATTGGTGCGATATCGTCACTTTAAAAGCAATCTCGGAAAATGAAGTACGCCGGATAAACCCATTACCCGGCGTATCACTGGAACAAGATTTAGTTGTGCGCGCTGCAAGATTATTAAAAGATTTTTGCAAGTTTGAGGGCGGGGTTGAAATCAGTCTTCAAAAAGAAATTCCGATGGGTGCTGGTTTAGGCGGTGGATCTTCTGATGCAGCAAGCACCTTGATCGGACTTAATGCGCTCTGGAATCTCAAATTGGACAAAGCAGCTTTAGCAAATTTAGGCTTGCAACTGGGTGCAGATGTACCATTTTTCATCTATGGTCAAAATGCTTTTGTAGAAGGAATCGGCGAAAAACTTCAAGGAATTGAGCTCGAAAAGCGTGATTTTTTGGTTATTTTTCCCCACGAAGGAATCACCACTGCAAGCATTTTTCAAGCCCCAGAATTGACCCGAGATCACGCTCAGATTACAATGGACAGTTTTCTTGCGTCGCCATGGTCGGACTTATCAAACGATTGTCAGGTTGTAGCGATGCGGATTTGTCCTGAAGTGAAGCAAGCCTTGGATTGGATTAGCCACGCAGTACCGGGCTCAAAGCCCCGTATGTCGGGCTCTGGAAGTAGCGTTTTTGCCGTCTTAGACCATAAGACCAATCCCGCAAAACTAGAAAATCTTTTACAAACTCTTCCAGAGGGGTGGGTAGGTCGGATTGTTAGGGGCTTAAATAAAAATCCCGCTTACAATTTGATCTCTTCAGAATGAGCTGTAGGGGAATCGCCAAGCTGGTTAAGGCACTGGATTTTGATTCCAGCATGCGAAGGTTCGAATCCTTCTTCCCCTGCCAAATACTGTAGAAAAGATAAAGATAACCTTTTGACCCGACAAAGCCCTTGACCCTATGACAGCCCCCACCCACTCAGATTTACTGACCATATTCACAGGCAACGCAAATCCCATTTTGGCGGAAGCGGTTGCCAAAGAACTCAAGATCACAATGGGCAAAGCTTTCGTGGGCCGTTTCTCAGATGGTGAGATTCAAGTTGAGATTCAAGAAAATGTTCGAGGTAAAAATGTTGTCGTGATTCAATCTACCTGCGCTCCAACGAACGATAACTTAATGGAGCTCATGATCATGATTGATGCCCTAAAGCGTGCGTCAGCTGGTCGTATCACCGCCGTGATTCCTTACTTTGGCTATGCCCGCCAAGACCGCCGCCCACGCTCTGCTAGGGTTGCAATCTCGGCACGAATTATTGCCAATATGCTGCAGTCCGTTGCTGGTATTGAGCGCGTGCTCACCATGGATCTCCATGCCGATCAAATCCAAGGTTTCTTTGATATTCCAGTAGACAATATTTATGCCTCACCAGTACTCTTGGCTGACCTAGAGGCTCAAAAGACTCAAAAAGATCTCATCATCGTCTCTCCAGATATTGGCGGTGTCGTTCGCGCTCGCGCAATGGCCAAACAACTAGGCACTGATTTAGCGATTATTGATAAACGCCGCCCTAAGGCAAACGTTTCTGAAGTAATGCATCTGATTGGTGAAGTTGAAGGTCGCCATTGCGTCATCATGGATGACATCATTGATACCGGTGGAACCCTCTGTAAAGCCGCTGAAGCGCTTAAAGAGCGCGGCGCTAAGGGTGTTACTGCCTACTGTACTCATGCGGTCCTATCGGGTGGTGCGGTCGCCCGTATAGCCGCCTCTCAGCTCGATGAATTAGTTGTAACCGACACCATTCCATTGACCCCCGAAGCCATGAAAGTGGCCAAAATTCGTCAATTGACAGTAGCCCCCCTCCTGGCCGAAACTCTTTCCCGCATTAGCAAGGGCGACTCAGTCATGTCGATGTTTGCCGAATAGGCCAAAAATCCCTGTTTTACCGCGTTTTTTGGCAATTTTGAAGCGTTTGTAGGCAAAAACTCCCTTTCCCACGATATAATCGAAGGCTTTTCTGTTTGGTCGCGAACAGAAATTAACCTTAACTAGGGAATTTAATATGAAAGTAGTAGCCTTTGAAAGAAGCGTACAGGGAACGGGTGCGAGCCGCCGTCTGCGCAATTCCGGAAAAACTCCGGGAATCGTTTACGGTAGTAAAGATGCAGCCGCTGTTATCGAGTTAGACCACAACGCACTGTTTCATGCTCTTCGTAAAGAAGCATTTCACTCATCTATTTTGGATTTGGAAATCGGCGGAAAAACACAAAAAGTGTTGTTGCGTGATTACCAAATGCATCCATTTAAGCCATTGGTATTGCACATTGACTTTCAGCGCGTATCTGCGACTGAAAAAGTTCATATGCGCGTTCCATTGCACTTCACCAACGCTGAGAGCTCAAATGCCGTGAAATTGCAAGGCGCCGTTATTAGCCACATCCTCAATGATCTGGAAATTTCTTGCTTGCCAGCAGACTTGCCAGGCTTCCTTGAAGTGGACTTGAGCAAAATTGAATTAGGTCACTCCATTCATGCTAAAGATGTTGTATTACCAAAAGGCGTTAGCTTGATATTGCACGTTGAGCAAGAGAACCCAGTGATTGCAAACGCACGTATTCCAACCGTTAAAGCTGCTGAGGTCGAAGAAGTTGCTCCTGTAGCCGCTCCAGCCGCTGATGCTGCTGCTGCAGCTCCTGCTCCAGCCGCTAAGGACAAAGATAAGTCTTAATTCGCTTAAGCTGTACTCCTTGCATTCAGAAGGCCCGCGTAAGCGGGCTTTCTTTTTATCTTTTGTAGAAAAGTCTTTAAGACTTTAAACTCCCACCATGACAAAATTAATTGTTGGCCTTGGCAATCCTGGAGAGGAGCACGAAGAAGATCGGCATAACGCTGGCTTCTGGTTTGTTGATGCCCTCGCCAAACAATTCAATGTTCGCTTTGAGTCTGAAAAACGTTTTCATGGAAAAGTAGCGAAGGCAAAATGGGAAGGTGAAGATCTCTTTCTACTGAAGCCTGGCACCTATATGAATCTCAGTGGTCAAGCAGTGGGTGCACTTTGTCGCTTTCATAAAATCACACCCGCAGATATTTTGGTGGTGCAAGATGAGCTTGATCTAAAGCCGGGGACTGCCCGGATTAAGTTGGGCGGCGGCACTGGCGGCCACAACGGCTTAAAAGATATTCAAGCACATCTAGGAACGCTAGACTACTGGCGCCTGCGCTTAGGTATTGGTCATCCACGAGATGTAGCTGGCGATAGTCGCATCATGGATGTGGCAGATTATGTATTGCGCAGACCGCAACAGGCAGAACAAAAGCTGATTGATACCAGCATTGAAAATAGCTTGCAAATTTTGCCGCTATTTATGAAGGGTGATACTCAAACTGCCATGCTAGAGCTACACTCCAAAGGCTAAACAGTATTTGCTTTTTTGTTTGCAGTTAACAGCTTGTACTTAGCCATTAGCTGCTCTTGAGATTCTGTGTATTGAGGGTGAAATGGGATGCAGTCCACAGGGCAAACTTGGCGGCACTGAGGTGCATCATAGTGTCCAACACATTCCGTACATTTATCAGGATTGATCTCGTAAATCTCAAGCCCCATATAAATGGCGTCATTAGGACACTCGGGCTCGCACACATCGCAGTTGATGCATTCGTCCGTAATCATTAGGGCCATGTGTACGCTCTAACCTTACTTTTTAGTCTGGCTATTGCTCGCCATCTTCTTGACCAACCACTTTTCAACGGATGGGAAAACAAACTTACTGACATCGCCACCCATAGAGGCAATTTCACGTACAAAGGTGCCTGAAATAAATTGATATTGATCAGAGGGTGTTAAGAAGAGTGTTTCAACATCAGGCAGGAGATAACGATTCATACCGGCCATCTGGAATTCATATTCAAAGTCAGAAACTGCACGCAAGCCACGGACAATCACACGCGCATTATGCTCACGCGCAAAATCTTTTAACAAGCCATCAAAGCCAACTACTTTGACATTGGGATAGTGACTAAGGACTTCGGTAGCAATGTCAAGGCGCTCTTCTAAAGAAAAGAAAGGGTGCTTGCTACGACTATAAGCAACGCCCACAATCAGCTTATCAAAAATGCTGGATGCACGACGCACCAAATCCTCGTGACCACGAGTAAAGGGATCAAATGTTCCTGGGTATACAGCGACAGTCATAACTCTCCTAAGGCTTTATCAGCTACAGGTATGAGTTTAGCCTCTTCCGCTACGGAATAGACAAGCTTTTACCTGGCCTGCCTCTAAGTATTTTCCGCTATGCCAGTCTGGCAGTAAGGCCTCTATCTCCTCGTGAGCACGACTGGAGGGAAATTCGACATAAATGCCACCCCCACTGGAATCATCACAAACCCGGCCAGCCTCAATCAGCGTTTGATCCAATAAGCGCTGATCCTGAAACGGAGGATCTATAAAAATTAAGCTGCTTGAGTGATTTGCCTGTTGCTTGAGATATTCGAGACTATCTCTATGCAAAATTTCTACCTTGCCACTAATGGGTGAAGACTGTAGCGAAGCAAAATTACTCACTAAGCTTGCATGGGCTTTTTTATCTTTTTCCAATAGCACTACCAGCTCAGCGCCGCGAGAGGCAGCCTCAAAACCCAACGTACCAGTTCCGGCAAATAGATCTAAACAATGCAGCCCTGTGAGATCCTGACCAAGCCAATTAAATAGGGTTTCTCTAATACGATCAGTAGTAGGGCGCAATCCAGGTAAATCTAAAACAGCCAATAAGCGACTTCTCCAAACGCCACCAATAATGCGTACCTTCTTGGGAGGTTCCGTTTTAAAAGACTTGGACTTATTTATTTTTCGCCCCCAACACCACAATCTTCATACGATCCATTGCAAGGTATTTTTGGAAAGCGGCGCTCACTTGCTCCAAAGTAACTGCCTCTACTTGTTTAGTCCAAACCTCCATCGTATCAAGCGGTAAATCATTCCAAGCAATCGATGAAACGTTATCCAATAACTTACGGTTGTTATCAATCCGCAATGGATAGCCGTTTACCAAATTGGATTTAGCGGCAAGCAACTCTGCTGGCGATGGGCCATCAGTAATAAATTTTGCAATCGTTGAACTCAATACCTCTAGCGCAATGACAGCCTGATCATTCTTAGTTTGCAGGCCAGCCCGGAAAATGCCAGTATCTTTACCAGGAACAAGGTAACTAGAGACACTGTAGGAAAGTCCACGCTTCTCTCGCACCTCTGCCATTAAGCGGGATACAAAGCCGCCACCGCCTAATATGTAATTACCGACCAAAAGGGGGAAGTAATCCGGATTACTACGAGTGACCGCCGTCATACCCATCACAATATGCGCCTGCTGGGAATCAAACGGAATCTGAATTTCACGCTTTACTAAAGGCTCTACTGAGGATCGTTGCAACTCTGGCAGCTTAGCAATAGGATTGCCAGACTGCGGAATCTTTTGCAGTAGAGTCTGCATGATTTCATTAGCGTGAGTACGATCAACATCACCCACAATGCTCACGATCATGCGATCACTGCGATAAAACTGCTGATGAAATTGCGTTAAATCCTTTACGCTGACTCCAGCCACTGATTTAACAGTTGGGCTATTTCCGAGAGGGTAATTACCATAGATAGATTTTGTAAAACGACGCTCTAGTACAAACTCTGGTTTTGTTTCAGCTTCTAGCAAATTAGTCATCGTCCTTTGCTTTTCCCGCTCAACTATTTTTGTTTCGTAAGTAGGTGAACTTAACATTGCTGCCGCTAATTTCACTGCTCGATCTCGTAAATCTTTCCTGCTTAAGCTACGGATGCGTAAAATGGCACGTTCGCCACCAGCAGATAGGCTGATATTGGCACCTAAATCTGCGATCTCATCTGCAATCTGAGCCTCATTCAGAATGCCTTGATCACCCTTCACCCCATAATTCATGAGGCTTGCTGCCATATCGGCTAAGCCGCTCTTGCCAGAGGGATCAAAGCGATCGCCAGCGTCAATACTGACTTCAATATCAACCATAGGCAGCGTTTTAGTTTGAATTAAATATCCCTTGCTACCTTTGAAGCTATCCAGTTTCTCAATCGGCAAAATGGCATGAGCGGTAGCAAAGTAGCCAAATGTCAGCAAGCAAACCAAAATACTTTTTTTGAGAGTATTCATTATTTGCCCTCCTTGCTAGCTTCAGATTTTCGGCCCTGAGGATCAAGCACGGCAATCGTGAGACCCTCATCTATCAAATATTTCTTAGCAACCGCTTGCAACTGCTCAGGAGTAATGGTCTGCATTTTTTCTAGCATGTAGTCGATATCCTTCCAGGAAAATCCAGCCATCTCGGTAGTACCAATTTCCATTGCTTGGCCGAAAATAGAATCGCGTTTATATATTTGTTCGGAAAGAATGCGAACCTTGATACGCTTGAGCTCAGACTCTAATATTCCTTTTTGCTTTAACTCATCCAAGGCCTTACGAATACTTGCCTGAGCTTGAGCAACCGTCTTGCCCTTCGCCATCGAAACACTAATCAAAAATAATTCTGGTCCACGAGAAATCATGTCGTATCCAACACCAGCATCGTTCACTACTTTTTCTTGTTTCACTAGCGTTCTATTGAGACGGGCGTTGTCATAACCATCTAGCACAGCAGTCAGAAGTTCTAGAGCATAAGGCTCAGGATCATCAAGCTTGCCAGGCTCTAAGCGCGGGACTTTCCAAGCCATAGCTAATCGGGCGCTATCAGCTGCAGCTTTCACCAGTACCTGCTTCATCCCTTTTTGGGATGGCTCAATTTGCGGCTTGCGTTCTGGCAACTCTTTCCTCGCAATTACGCCGTAATACTTTTCGACCGCCTTCAGAATTTGCTTGGGGTCAACATCACCACTAATGACTACAGTTGCATTATTTGGTGCATACCAGTTGCGATACCAGTCACGTGCATCGGCGGCCTTCATATTTTGCAAATCATTCATCCAGCCAACTATCGGATGACGATAAGGTGAACTCATATAAGCAGTCGCCATGAGTGATTCATTTAATAGGCTACTGGGATTATCTTCAGTACGCAAGCGGCGCTCTTCCATTACCACCTGAATCTCTTTTAAGAATTCTGCATCGTCAAAATTAAGATTCGACATCCGATCTGCTTCAAGCCTAATCACTTCATCAAGCTTAGATTTTTCAACTTGCTGAAAGTAGGCAGTGTAATCACGGGAAGTAAATGCATTCTCGCGCCCACCAACGGCGGCGACTAATCGTGAGAACTCTCCAGACTTCACTTTATGTGTCCCCTTAAACATCATGTGCTCGAGAACGTGAGCAACGCCAGTGCGACCATTGACTTCATCCATCGAGCCTGCGCGATACCAAACCATGTGGGCAACAGTAGGCGCGCGATGATCCTCGCGCACAATCAGCTTTAAGCCATTACTGAGCATGAATTCGTGAGTATCCGCAGAATTGCTAGTGGCAGCCCAAGACAATGGGGTACAGAGCAAGAATAAAAAGCAAATTCGGAGTAAATTGGAACGCATATACTAAATCACCATATCCCAAAAATTAAATTGATAAGATGCAACATTTAAATTGTATCGATTATGTTCGGCTTACGTGAAACCCTCGGATCCCTTTTTAAATCAAGCAAAACAGATGAGGCTTGGTTTAATACTTTGGAAGAGTCACTGATTCAAAGTGATGTGGGTCTACCTACGACTGAACAATTGATTCTTAAGCTTCGTAAGGCGGCTAAATCTGAAAAAGCCTCCAGCCCAGAGGAACTTCAAGCGCTTCTGATTGAAGAAGTGAGTACTCTTTTGCAGGCCTTAGAACCCTCACCGAATCCACTGTTTGATGCTAGTAAATCCAGTACCCCAGAAGTATGGTTGGTAGTAGGGGTAAATGGAGCCGGCAAGACAACCACGATTGGTAAGCTTTGCAGGCTCTTTCAGTCTCAAGGTAAATCTGTCCTCTTAGCTGCAGGAGATACTTTTAGGGCTGCTGCACGAAATCAATTGCAAGAATGGGGTGGCCGAAATCAAGTAGAGGTGATTAGCCAAGAAGGTGGTGATGCTGCTGCGGTTGCTCATGATGCTATCCATTCAGCGATCTCGCGCAAAAGCGATATCTTGATTATTGATACTGCCGGTCGCCTCGCCACCCAAGACCATCTCATGGAAGAACTCAAGAAGGTGAAACGCGTCATCGGCAAAGTATTGCCTGGGGCACCTCACCACACTCTACTAGTACTTGACGGTAATACTGGTCAAAATGGTTTAAGCCAAGTGAAGGCCTTTCATGCGGCCTTGGGCCTGACTGGAATCATCGTTACCAAGCTCGATGGCACTGCTAAGGGCGGCGTTATCTGCGCCCTGGCACACACCCTCCAAGATGGGCCAAAACCAGCCATATTGGCCCTGGGTAAAGGTGAGGGCATTGATGATTTAGCCCGATTCACAGCTAGGCAATATTCATCAGAATTATTCAATTAAATCAATTACTTATAGACTTTATCAAGCCTTAGCACTCTATTGACAGGAGTGCTAAAATAGACTTCTATTAACGCCTCATATTGATAAAACATGCTGCAACAGAAATCTAACAATTCGAATATGCAAAGACTGCCTATTGCGCGGGCTGCTTCTGCGTCTGCATTTCCGATGCTGCCATCCCTGGGGGTTGGCACTCTTGACTCCTATATTGCGTACGTGAATCGTGTACCGATGCTTAGTGCCGCAGAAGAGTTGCATCTTGCGCAAGAATTTCGTTGCACTGAAAATGTTGATGCTGCTAAAACTCTAGTTCTCTCGCATTTACGCCTCGTTGTTTCTGTGGCTCGCCAATATCTTGGCTACGGCATTCCACATGCTGACTTAATTCAAGAAGGCAATATCGGTCTGATGAAAGCCGTCAAACGCTATGACCCAAACAATGGTGCACGTTTAGTGTCTTACGCAATTCATTGGATCAAAGCAGAGATTCATGAGTACATTCTTAAGAATTGGCGCTTAGTCAAAATGGCGACTACTAAGGCACAACGTAAGTTGTTCTTCAACCTACGCAGTAATAAACCTACTTTAAGCGCCCTCACTCCCAGTGAAATTAATGCTTTAGCTAAAGCGCTTGACGTCAAAGGTTCTGACGTTAAAGAAATGGAAATGCGGCTTGCTGGTGGTGATATTGCTCTTGAAGGTGATGACACTAATGAAGATGCAGCCTATGCACCGATTCAATGGCTTGCTGATAATAGCCAAGAGCCCACAGAGCGCATTGCTAGCAATGAGGCTGATGTGCTGCAAGGCCCCAAGTTAAATCAAGCTTTGATGGCCTTAGATGAGCGTAGCCGTAACATTGTTCAGTCACGCTGGCTAGCAATGGATGCTGATGGTAAGGGTACAAAAACCTTGCATGACCTCGCAGATGAATACGGTATCTCGGCTGAACGCGTCCGTCAAATTGAGACAGCAGCTCTCAAGAAGATGCGCGGTGTGCTGCAAACTGAAGCAGCTTAAGTCACTTAAGTAACTCCAACCCTCAGAAGTACTCTCTTACTTTAAGAGCTCTTTCAAGTCATGCGCCAAGGTCTCAGGGCCTTGAGCATGCTTGATATATAAACGCAATCGACCATCTGGATCAAATGCATAGCTGCCTGCTGTGTGATCCATCGTATAAGAACCAGAGCTGACACCTGGGACCTTCTTGTAATAAATCTTGAAGTCTTTGGCGACCTTTTCTAAAGCAGCATCATCTGCAGGGCGAAGCCCTAGGAAGCGCGGATCAAATGCGGGAACATACTGCTTCAAAAGCGCAGCAGTATCTCGCTGGGGATCGACAGTCACAAAAAGTACTTGTACCTTATCTGATTGAGGCCCCAAGATAGTCATCACTTGCTGCATCTCAGTCAAAGTGGTTGGACAAACATCAGGGCACTGTGTATAGCCAAAGAACACCACCACCACTTTGCCCTTAAAGTCTGCCAGCGTTCTCACCTTACCATCTGGATCTACCAAACTAAAGTCTTTACCAAAGGCTGTACCGCCAGTGATATCAATATTCTTGAATTCTGGCTTTGGACTGCAAGCCGTCAAAATCAACACTAAAGTAGTAATACAACAGGTACGTAAAAAGGAGGTATTCATCTTAGAGGAAGTAGTGATCTACGATTAGCGCTGCAAACAGCAAAGACAAATAGGTAATTGAAAAGCGGAAAGTTTTTTTAGCTAAGGCATCGCTATACGAAATAAATAAAGCGATAGCATAGGCTAAAAATATTAAACCAAGAATAGTGGCAGAGACTAGATACACCATGCCACTCATACCGTAGATATAAGGTAGTAGAGTCGCTGCAATTAATATCAGGGTATACAAAAGAATGTTGAGTATCGTAAAGCGCTCACCATGCGTTACTGGCAGCATCGGCAAGCCCGACTGCACATAGTCCTCACGACGATACAAGGCTAAGGCCCAAAAGTGAGGGGGCGTCCATACAAAAATAATCAATACCAAAAGCCAGGCTTCAGCAGGCACTGTATTGGTTACAGCTGCCCACCCAAGTGCTGGAGGCATTGCTCCAGAGAGACCACCGATCACAATATTCTGGGGTGTAGCTGGCTTTAGCAGCCAGGTATAAATTACTGCATACCCCACAAAAGTCGCTAAAGTCAGCCACATTGTTAAAGGGTTACAAAAGATCCACAAAATAATCATGCCGAGTGAACCCAGAATGATTGAGAAAACAATAATCTGAAATGGGGTCACCTGACCAGTTGCTGATGGACGCCAAGAGGTACGTCTCATCTTTGCATCCACTGCTTGCTCAATTAAACAGTTCACAGCAAACGCTGCGCCTGCTAATAACCAAATGCCAACAAATCCACCAAATAGAACGGGATAAGGAACCATCCCTGGGGTAGCCAAGAACATGCCAATCAGAGCACAAAAGACGGCGAGCTGAGTCACCTTGGGTTTTGTTAAAACCCAGTATTGGCGCCAACGAGGCATTGCCACAGGCGTAAATGTTTGAGGTGCACTCATAACTTTGCCATCTTTTTTTGAACAGGACTGCGCCAAGATGCCCAATAAATCATTCTGACTAAACAGAATACTAGAGCTGCTGAGCCAGCGGTATGCAATAAAGCCGCTAACAATGGCCACTGAAATACGACATTTGATATTCCGGTAATGACTTGGAGTAAGAGTATCACTAGTAAAAGTTTTGCATAGCGACCAGGCCCAGATAAGACTGGGGTTGTCAATTGCAAAGCCTTCCAGCTCAATGCGCCTAAGACTATCAAAACTGCAAGTGCAAATAGACGATGTGCCCAATGAATCGTTTGTAGTGCTGTTGGGGAAATAAATTCACCTTGAGCATTGAGGCCCAATTGACGCCAAAGCGTAAAGCCTTCGGCCCAACTGGTTTCTGGCCACATACTTCCTAAGCAAGTTGGAAAATCAGGACAAGCAAGTACGGCGTAATTCGTACTGACCCAAGCGCCTAAAAAGATTTGGATAGTAAGTACAACAAAAGCAATGAGTAGCAGTTTGGCCGGCAAAGGACGGATCCGAAGAGTATGAATGGATGAACGCTGCTCCCAAGCCTGTTGTGCGTATACAGTTAAGCAGGCTAATAAAAACAAAGCGAGCATTAAATGAATCGTCACAATGATGGGCTGTAATTTCAGAGTTACCGTCCAAGCACCGAATGCTCCCTGAATACATACCAGTATGAGCAAGCCTAAGCTATAAAACAAAGGGGATTTTCCTAAAGACTTCAGCTTGCTGAAAGCCACGCCTACTTGCACCAAAATTAAGGCGCCCACTGTCATTGCGAGATAACGATGAATCATTTCTATCCAAGCCTTGATCACCGTCACAGGTCCACTAGGCATGGCAGCTTCAGCTTGCGCAATTTCTCCAAGAGCTTGAAAAGGATTAGAGGCTCCGTAGCATCCAGGCCAATCAGGACAACCTAGACCTGAGTCAGACAGGCGGGTAAAAGCGCCAAACACAATCAGATCGAAAGTCATAAAGACCAATACCCAATTAAGTTTTTGGAAAAAGCTATACCCTGGTCTTGTCCAAAGATAAGCCAATGGCAGGCCAGCAAAAACAAATGCGATGGCGGCTAACTCCAAGAACAAAATAAAAGTGGGCATTACAGTTTCTCGCCCTTGTGATTTAACTTCAAGAGTTTTTCTAAATCTTTTTTGATGAAAGCAAATTCCTTTGGAGAATTAGTGACTGGGAAATACATCATCTTTGCTGGACTTGGGTCAATCAGCTGAATTTGTTGACCAGCACCCTCTTTATTAAACCAAGCTTCAAACTCAGCTCTCAATTTAAGGTCTCTTGGTAGGGCAACAATCTTGAACCCGGCAACTTGCTCGTCATAAGCCTTTGCCACTTCGGGGTCAACAGGCTTGCCATCGGTATTGATCCACAGCAACTGAACGCGCTTGTTTTCTCTGCCCATGGCAACCTTCAATTGGCGCATCAGAAAAAAAGCTTCAATACATTTTTCATCTTTGATTTGGCATTCGCCTGCAGGCCGCGCAATTAATAAAGTCCATTTGCCTTGTACTGGAACATCTAGCCATGCGGAATTAAATTCTTGAGCCGGGTAAACCAAAGCTCCAAA
>CAMBBT010000002.1 GCA_945864455.1 Polynucleobacter meluiroseus
GGCAGAATCGACCTGAACTGAGGACGCCTTACTCTATGGGAGCTATTGCTGCTCCAGTCGGTCTTTTGTAGCGGTTATAAGACCACATATATTGATGAGGCTTGGAAACTATCATCTCCTCAAAATATTGATTCATTTCTGTGCAAGCATCAACCAGACAATCTGAAAATGCTTCTGGCATTAATCGGCTCCTGATTCTCCAGCCCTTACCCAATCCCAATCTCTCTGCCCCAACAAAAAGAATTGCTACATTGGCTTGACGGGCTAATTTAATTGGAAATGAAGTTGTGTAAGCGTATTGATTAAAAAATTTAGCCCAGACCCCGTCGCCAACGCTAGGCACCTGATCTGCCAATAGGCCCACAACCTCGCCTTTTACTAAAGCTCGCTTAATCTGACGAACTCCGCCAATATTTGCCTCAACAAACTCAATCTGAGAATGTTTCCGTGATTTAAGCATTAGCTCATTCACCCACCCTTTTCGAGCCGGCCTATACATTACTGTTGCTCTAGTATGTTCAGCAAAAATACGGGGAACTATTTCAAACCCGCCAAAATGTGAAGCAAGAACAATTAAGCCCTTTCCGTTTTTAGATAGTTCAATAATTTGATCTACGTTTTCTATAGTTGCTTTATGAATAGAATCTTTCGGATGCCTCCAAATCCATAATGTGTCGGCAAATATCATCCCTGATTCAGCCGCTACTCTCCAGGGGGTTAATTTAAATTTTGAATAGTTGGCGGCGCTCTGATGATTTTTATATAGGCGCCGCTGGTACCGAGGAGAACTCAAATAAATCAATAGCCCTACGCAAGCCCCAGCAATCTGGAGAGCCACTAACGGAAGTGAGCTAAAGAGCCTCAATATGAAATACAACATCGGCCATTCTATACCCTGTTAAAGAAAAAACACCCGAAGGTGGTTTTGGTATTCCTGGTGGCACGGTCCGGAATCGACCAGGGCTGAGGATGTTTGACTCTAGCTATTCTTCAAAGGTGCAACTTACTTCTAGCTGATTTGGCTGCGAAATTTCATGGGAGTATTTCAAAAAATTTTCTCGATGTCTTCTGTAGAACAATAACCCCTCTTTGATACTAGCTACTGAGGCGCCTTGCTCAAGCATCTTATCCCATAGGTTCCAATCCTCTTGAGGATGAACGCCATCTTTATACCTCTTCTTGTAACCAATTTTTTGTCCAAGGGCTGTACGATACATCATTGACCCATGGTGCTGTTCTTGGCGATCCCAATACAGGTCGCCGTGATATGGCACGGTCTCGCCAGGTACTCGATCTAAGATTTCTTCTTTCAATTCACCTGTAACAACAATATCGTAAGTAACAATATCAGTGCTCGTATTTGATAACAGCTCAATTGCATCTGAACGCAACCAGTTATCGGCGCCGATGAATAGTACATATTCTGTACTGATCCGAGATAGTATGTCTTGAAAGTTATCTACGATCCCCAAATTTTTAGGCCTCAATACATATTCAATATCAGGATATAGACTTGGCAAATGACCGCACTCTAACCCACCATCATCAACAAATAAAATCCTTGTGGGAGGAATAGTTTGGGCGAGCAGTGACTCAATGCAATGAGCTGCAAGATGTCCGTATCTATAGGAGGCAATAACGACAGTAATCATATTGAGTGGCATTAGAGCACGAAACTATGACATTGGCCTCCATAAAATCTTGGTCATGCCAAAAGAAAACCACCCGAAGGTGGTTTTGGTGTTTCTTGGTGGCCCGGGGCGGAATCGAACCACCGACACAAGGATTTTCAATCCTCTGCTCTACCGACTGAGCTACCAGGCCAAGACTGGGAATTATAAATGAAACTGGTTTGTAGCATTGAGATATGGGGGTTTGCTATGCCAACTTCACTCAATTGACTTATAAATCCTCGTCTCGGTGGTCATATTTAACGGTCTCTAACGAATATCTTTCAAGTTATTCCTAGAAATCTGAATGGCCAATTGCTCCGCTTGCTTAGCAATACTGCTGGCAGCAATCACATCGCCTAAGCTCCCCATGGTTCCGGGCCCAATCATCCATAAACTATTCCACCGCTTGCATGACAAATTAAGGACTCTAAAGTTTTCATCAACAGCAATGGCCCGCCCAAGTGGATCTCGGATGGCTAATTGGTCTTCAATGAGCCTATTGAGAAAGGGATCAGATGCAACGCCGGTGCAATTGATGATTCGATCTCCCTCAACTTCAATACTATTTTCAAGGAATACCTTCACTTTAGATTCAGAGTGTTTGATTTCTTTAGCACGCCCCAATATAAATTGAATCTGATTTTTAGATCTTAGTTTTTCATATGCAGAGATCGTTTGTGGCGATGCTCGAAAGCGATATAGATTCCAAAGCCAGCCCAATCTTTTAAATAGGGATCGCTTTTGACTCGGAGAAAATTGTTGCCAGATCGTATTTATATTTGGCCTTAACTCTTCCCAGGCGCTCTGCCACTCAGGGCTCGCTGTCGATATAGGAGGTAAATAATTTCGCATAAAACGAATCAATTTAGCCGGGGTTAAATTGTGTGGCCATTGAGGTTGGACTTTTCTTTCCCAATTCGCCTGAGTCGGCGGCAATACCGCCCGTGGACTAATCACATAAATCATTCCAAGATGTTTACGCTCCACCAAAGCAGTAATTGCATCTAGGGCCGTTAATCCACCACCAAGCAAAATGATGTTCTCTTGAGTCTCGATATCATCTAAGCCCTGCCCTGTCCATGGGTTCTCAATAAGACAAGATGTAGATAAAGCTGAATTGAGATTGACGACCGCACATGGCCAAACTGGCGGCGGGTTGCCAGTAGCAATAATGACCTGCTTTGCAGTAATTGCACTGTGACTATCAAGCTCAAGACTCCAAGAGTCCTCGGAGCCGCTTAAGCCCAGAACCCTAGCCTTGATTTGCTCTATTTGACCTGATTTAGATTCGCAAGCGACGAGCTCAGAAACATAGCGTCCAAAATCCTGACGACGATAGAAATATCCAGCCTTAGTCCTTGCTGCAGAATCATTTATATGCCTTTGGGCCCACCTTGAAAAATGCAAGGGATCGTCTGCAAAAATGATTGGCAAATCCTCGCGCACATTAAGTCGAAAGAATGGATTATTGCAACCATAAGCATTTCCTTTGCCCAGATCTCCCAAACCAATTACCGTTATGGCTGAGGATGAGATGCCCCTGCGCAAGAGGTGGGTTACTAGCACTGCTGCTGTAAAACCATCTCCAATGATCACCACTTCTTTCATATTCAACATTGTTTAGCCTGAAAAGCGATCAGCCCCTACGAACAAGACCGAGCAGCATGTAATTTTCTATAGCTATCCATCAAGCGATGGTGCCTGTCTAGGCCCTCCAGCTTTAAGTTCGTTGGGGTCAAGCCATAGAAGCGAACGCTACCATCCACTGACTCCATTACAGCATCCATTCTCTCCTCGCCAAACATCCGACGAAAGTTAGTGATGTAGTCATCAAGTGCGTGGTTATCAGCCAGCAAAATCTCTAGCACTGCATTTAAGGCCTGATAAAACAATCTGCGCTCCACTGTGTTGTCGTTATATTGAAGGAAGGCGCCAACTAGCTCATGCGCGTCTTCAAATTGCTTTAAAGCCAAGTGAATTAGTAGCTTTAACTCCAGAACTGTCAACTGACCCCAGGGCGTATTCTCATCAAACTCAATACCAATCAATGTAGCAATATCACTATACTCATCGAGCTCGTTATTCTCTAAACGTTGAAGCAGCGCACTTAAGCCAGCATTATCAAGGCGGTGTAAATTCAAAATATCATTTCGGAATAACAAGGCCTTATTAGTGTTGTCCCAAATCAGATCCTCTATCGGATAGACTTCAGAATAGCCTGGCACTAAAATTCTGCATGCGGTCGCTCCTAACTGGTCGTATACCGCCACGTAAGCTTCTTTGCCAAGCTCCTTGAGGATGCCAAACAAGGTTGTCACCTCTTGTACATTAGAGTTTTCGCCATGGCCAGAGAAGTCCCATTCAATAAAATCGTAATCTGATTTTGTGCTGAAGAAACGCCACGACACGATGCCACTTGAATCAATGAAGTGCTCAACAAAGTTATTTGGCTCAGTCACTGCTTCGCTTGCAAAAGTAGGTGGTGGTAAGTCGTTCAAGCCCTCTAAACTCCGCCCCTGCAGTAATTCAGTCAAGCTTCGTTCAAGTGCCACTTCTAAACTTGGATGCGCGCCAAAAGATGCGAACACGCCGCCTGTCCTTGGATTCATCAAAGTAACGCACATCACTGGATAGACGCCACCCAGTGATGCATCCTTCACCAATACTGGAAAGCCCTGCTCTTCTAAGCCCCGAATACCTGCCAGAATGGCCGGATATTTTGCGAGCACTTTCTGCGGCACCTCTGGTAGAGCGATTTCACTCTCCAGAATTTCACGCTTGACTGCCCGCTCAAAAATCTCTGACAAACATTGCACCTGCGCTTCAGCCAAGGTATTACCAGCACTCATACCATTGCTGACGTAAAGATTTTCAACCAAATTAGATGGAAAGTAGATGGTCTCCCCATCCGACTGGCGCACATACGGTAACGAACAGATGCCGCGCTGCGCATTGCCAGAATTAGTATCAATAAGATGTGAGCCGCGCAAATCACCTTCTGGATTAAAAATATTGAGACAGTACTCATCCAAAATTTCTACTGGTAGTGCATCATCGATACCGGCCTTAAACCAGCGCTCATTTGGGTAATGGACAAAAGTAGCATTAGCAATATCCTCTCCCCAGAATGTGCCAGCATAGAAGTGGTTATTGCTGAGGCGCTCGATATATTCGCCCAAGGCCGATGCCAGTGCGCTTTCTTTTGTAGACCCCTTCCCATTAGTAAAACACATCGGCGAATGGGCATCACGAATATGTAAAGACCAAACGTTAGGAATGAGGTTACGCCACGAGGCAATTTCAATCTTAATTCCCAGCTTAGCTAACACACCAGTCATATTGGTAATGGTTTGCTCAAGTGGAAGATCTTTGCCGGCAATATAGGTACTACTGTCAGAAGCCGGGTTTAATGTTAACAAGGTCTGCGCATCTGTATCTAGATTTTTTACCTCTTCAATCACGAACTCTGGCCCAGCTTGCACTACTTTTTTAACTGAACAGCGTTCAATAGAGCGCAAAATACCCTTACGGTCACTTGCAGAAATGTCTTCTGGTAATTCAACCTGAATCTTGAAGATCTGTTGATAGCGGTTTTCAGGATCAACAATATTATTCTGTGAGAGACGAATATTTTCAGTAGAAATATTGCGAGTCTCGCAATAGAGCTTCACAAAATAAGCTGCACATAAAGCCGAAGAGGCCAGAAAATAATCGAAAGGGCCCGGCGCAGAACCGTCTCCCTTATAGCGAATAGGCTGATCGGAAATCACCGTGAAGTCATCAAACTTGGCTTCAAGGCGTAGCTTATCGAGAAAGTTGACCTTAATTTCCATGGGAATAATTCCGAAGATGGTGGGGGAGTGATGTGGGCATCATTGTCCGTTGTAACGCAATGCCTTGAACACTAATGCAAAGAATAAGGGATAGCTACTAAAAGCTTTATTACTCACCCTTATTACGAGATGTATCAATCCCTAGGGCCTTGAGCTTGCGATACAAATGGGTTCTCTCAAGACCGGTGTACTCCGAAATCTTAGTCATGCTGCCGCCCATGATTTGCATCTGATGCTCAAAGTACGCTTTCTCAAAAAGATCTCTTGCCTCTCTTAATGGCAAATCAAAATATGTTTTTGCAATGCCACTTATGAACTCGCCCTCGAGGGGAGCTGGAGCTGCTTCATTCGCTACTGGCTTAGGGGTCGCCGCCTGATTAGAGTTGGGCTGGGGAACTCTCTGCATTTCCGGCTCAACATACTTTGGTGAGCTCTCTAGCGCTTTAGTAACTGTCTTTAATAGCTTTTGCAGAGCAATGGGCTTTTCCAGGAAATTTAATGCGCCAATACGGGTAGCCTCAACTGCTGTATCGATGGTAGCGTGGCCAGACATCATCACCACTGGCATTGTGAGCTGTCCTGTTTTAGACCACTCTTTAAGTAATGTAATGCCATCAGTATCTGGCATCCAAATATCAAGCAAGACAAGATCGGGGCGCATTTGTTCGCGAATGGTTCGAGCCTGAATAGCACTCTCTGCTGCATACACGGTATGGCCTTCATCGGTCAGAATCTCATTGAGAAGCTCACGAATTCCCATCTCGTCATCAACAACCAAAATATTAGCCATACTTAGGCCGCCTCTTTTGCTAAATTCATAAACAATATTGATACCTGTGCACCAACCACTTCCGCTCCATGCATACGATTTCGTATTTCAATTTTGGCAGTGTGATCATCAACAATTTTTTTAACGACTGCTAAACCCAATCCTGTGCCCTTACTCTTTGTTGTGACATAAGGCTCAAACGCTCTTACCAATATCTTAGCTGGAAATCCCACCCCAGAATCACTTATTGTTAATCGCACTGCCTTTTGCTCTACACCATTGTGCTCTCCATAGGGCACCAGCTCTGTTTTTACTTCAACTGCCTCGCCAGGATGAGGGCCCTCCAACGTAGCATCTTGAGCATTTTGTAATAGATTATGTATCACCTGCCTGAGTTGAGTGGAGTCACCCATAATTTCTGGGCAATGCGGATCAAGCTGGGTGCGGATTGGGCTGCCTTCATACAGGCCTAAAATTTCTGAGATGAGCGTATTAATAGATAAGGGTTTTAGCTGTGGCGTCGGTGTTTTAGCAAAATCCCTAAAGTCATTCACCATCTCTTTCATCGCCTGAACCTGACCAATAATGGTTTCGGTGCTGCGATTAATCATTTCTTCATGTTCAGGAGTGAGTTTGCCAGCAAGCTTGTGTTGCAAACGCTCAGCCGATAACTGAATTGGGGTCAGTGGATTCTTGATTTCATGGGCTAGGCGCCTTGCAACTTCACTCCAAGCAATTGATCTTTGTGCGCTGACTACATCAGTGATGTCATCAAATACCACCATGCGCAAATCTTCTGTTAACTCTGTTCCTCGAACAAACAAAGTAACGCCTAATTCATTCTCAAATTCATTAGTCGTGTGTAGTTGAATTTGCTTTTGCCAAACGGGGGCAGTCTTAAGAGTGGCCTGGGCTGCGGGGGCGCTCTCATTAGCATCCGCAAGCCACATTGTTGCAAAACCCTCTTTAATAGCCCCCTCAAACTCAGCAAGGGCCGGATTACTGCTTAATGGCTTGCCATCTATATGTGTTAAGTCTTGCGCAAAAATACGATCTGCGCCTGCGTTACTAGATACCACGTTATAGCGCTTATCAAAAATGCAGACGCCCGCAGTGAGATTTCCCAAAACCTTCTCTAGAAAAGCCTTCGACTCTTGAAGAGAGTTGCGCGTATCGGCAAGTTGTCGAGTCATTACATTAAATTGACGCGTCAACATTCCCAGCTCATCTCCAGTATCTAACTCGGGCTTTGGAGATAAGTCACCTTGCGCAACAGCCTGAGTTCCTTTGAGCAACATTAACAGTGGGCGAGCCAATTGGCGGCCCAATAATAAGGCCAGGGTGACAGCAACAAATAGGGCAAAAAATAAGGTGAGTGTCAGCGTGCCAACGAACATTTTGCGCAAACCAGTGCGCCCTAAAGACTTCTCTTGATATTCAGTATAGGCAGATTCAACCGCAAAAATATTCTTAGCCAATGGGGTCGGAATAGTGCGCACTAATTGTAAGAAATATCGATCCTCTACTTCTTTGTTGACACCTTCTTTGTTAAGGACGCTCTTCTTACGCACAATCGGTACAATCGCCCTTACTTGATAGCTCTGCTGCCCACCCGATATTTCGACTTGATCTAAAAAGGTAAGGCCTTTCTTTTTAAAAGCTTCGGCCACCACTTCGGCGCTGGGTGCAGGTAAGTACTTTTTGGCCCCTAGCTCGCTAGTCAAAATCAAATTGCGCTGCATGTTGAACAGACTAACCTCTTGAATGCCAAATTGATTACGAATCTTCATAATCATCACGCCAACCTGGTCTGAACTAGTGCCCGGGGGAACCTGTACAACCTGTTCGGCAATAAAATTTCCCTCGGCCAAAATTTCTTCTTGAGCAATTTGCAAGGTCACTCGCCCTAGCTCCAGGCCGGAGTTCAGCGCTGATTCAACCTTCACATCAAACCAGGTTTCAATGCTGCGCGATACGAACTGTAGTGAGACGCCATACAAAATCAAGCCTGGAACAACACCAACCAAGGCAAAAATCATTGCAAGCTTGGCAATCAAGCGAGTGCCAAAATGCCCCCTATACCAACGAACACCAATCACTGCTACCAAAATCAAAATTACTAGGATTAGACAAACTCCAATGACGATATTGCTTGCGTAAAGCCAAATAAAGTATTTATCAAAAAACTCTGTATTGGATGATGCGATCGATAGCAGTACTAGGAGAAATAAAGCAAACGTGCCAATAGCCCCTATAGCAATGGGGATTGCCTTCTTTCTCCAAACCTTGGATGTAAAAAAGTCGCCCTGAAGCAATGTTGAAAATGCTTTCATCGCTTAATGAGATTAGAGCCGGTTGGTGAAAAGGGAGCACGCAGCCAATCGCTAGAAACATTCCAATCACGATTATTTAAGGCATTCACCTGAAATGGCTTGGGCAGCTTGCTCAAATCTAAAGCCATCCGCAAGGAGGCCGTATACGACTTACCTGCATCCAGCTGACTATTGTCAATCACACGCCAACCACCAACACTGCCAACTGCTTGCAAGGCCTCTGAAATTGTCGGTGCGGAAAAGGTAAATCCCTCTGAAGCAATTCGATATTGTTGAGTTAGAGGTTGGTAAGACAGGCGGGTTTGTCTCTGAGTAATCACTGATTTCTCATCAAACCAATACCAACGCGAGCGCGTTAAATCGAACTCTGTTTGAAAGTAGAGCACCACCCCTTTCTGAACTGCACCCTCAAGGCCGGGGGAAAGTTCAATCTGAAAAGTAGCATTCAAAAGCCAGTCGGCATCAACCCTCTCCAACTCAAAGGATTTGATTTTGATTCCTTCTGCGCTTGCACTCGTTGAAATTACAGTCAACGCCATCAAGCATAAAAAGATGAATTGTTTAATTCTTTGGCTCATGGCCCATTTTTCTTAAACAAGGCATAGTAAAACCCGTCGCTTACGTCAGTCGGCAGAATCTGCCCTGGAGCGCCCAATCGTACCGCATTGCTGTGCTGGGCAACAAACCAAATTGCCTGCTCCTCTCCCTCCTCAGGAAATATCGAGCAGGTGACGTAGAGCATGAGCCCTTCCGGTTTTAATATTTTCCAGGCTTGCTCCAGAATGCCACGCTGCTTCTGTTGCAAGGACTTGATATCGGCCTCACGCCTTAAAAAGGGGATATCTGGGTGTCTGGCCACAATGCCTGAGGCGGAACATGGCGCATCGAGTAAGATTTTATCGAAAGGGCGGCCGTCCCACCAAGATGCCTTTGAAGCATCGCCCCGCAACACCTGTACTTTGTCAGAATGCAAGCGTAAGCGATCTAAATTGCCGCCGATTTTACTAAGACGATCGCCGTCAAGCTCTAAAGCCACCATCTCACAATGAGCTAACTCGAGTAAATGCGCAGTCTTGCCACCGGGTGCCGCACAAGCATCCAAGACTCGCTCGCCTGGCTGCGGACTTAAGAGAATTGCTGCTAACTGTGCTCCGGCATCTTGAACTGATACTGCGCCGGTATAAAAACCTGGCAGCTCTGAAACAGGAACTGGGTTAGATAATAATAAAGCGGCTGCTAGCTTTACACCAGCAAGCTCCTCAATTGGGGTAGATGTAATTCCAATCTCGCTTAATAAGGATTGATATTGATCTCGTGAATATTGTTTTTGATTGACGCGCAAAATTAATGGCGCCCGCTTTGCTTGTGCAAACAGAATCGATTGCCAGGTCTTTGAGTAATGCCGTTTTAAGTTGGCGCGCCACCAAGGCGGAACAAACATTGGAACAGGGTCTGGCGCAAAACGGGTTTCACCCTCTGGCGGCTGAACGACAAGGCTTACCTTACGAAGTACCGCGTTCACCAAGCCTTTGGCATACATTGTCTTATCGTAATTATCACAGGCACTGACTGCTTGATCAACGATGGTGTGGGCTGCATAGCCCTTACCGTCTGCGTTTTCATTTAAGAATAGTGCGATGGCAACGCTCAATAGGTGATCCACCTCTGGAGGAGGATTCTTTGGGATCAGTTCCTTGATGAACTCATGCGATCGAACCCATTTACGCAAAGCGTCAAAGCTTAAGCTCTGCACAATAGGGCGCTCATGGGACTCTAATTCATCTAAAACTTCCGTCAGCGACCTCCCGCTCATTACCTCGCCGACAGCCTGAGCAGCAATAGTGATTGCCTCAGAAAGCGGCAGGCTATGCGGCATTTTTTTATCAGTCAACTGAATTTGCTCTGGGGTATGACCCGGTTTTTGCCATAGCCATCAGGCGCCCTACCCGCTCCTCGGTGGGGGGGTGGGTTGAAAATAATTGTGCGAGACCACCAGCGCTTAAGGGATTGAGGATCATCATTTGCGCCGTTTCTGGGTGTTGCTCTACAGCGCGAAATGGGATGCCTTGTGCATAGTTATGTATTTTCTGTAGCGCATGAGCTAAAGCCTCGGGATCGGCGCTAATCTCCGCTCCGCCACGATCTGCTTCATATTCTCTGGCACGTGAAATACTCATTTGAATCAAGCTCGCAGCAATGGGAGCCAAGATGGCGACCAATAAGCTGGCGATCGGATTATTGGGCCTACCCTCAGAGCCGCGCCCACCAAAAAACATTGCAAAGTTAGCAAGCGCTGAAATTGCGCCGGCCATCGTTGCTGCAACTGTTGAAATCAAAATATCGCGATGCTGCACATGCGCCAGCTCATGAGCCATCACGCCGCGCAACTCGCGATTAGACAAAATCTTCAGAATTCCAGTGGTAGCAGCTACCGAAGCATTCTCAGGGTTTCGTCCTGTTGCAAAGGCGTTAGGAGACTCTTCATCAATTAAAAATACTTTGGGCATTGGTAAACCAGCCTTACCTGCAAGCTCTTTTACTAATGCATAAAACTGGGGTGCAGACAGCTCATCAACTTGCTGTGCATTTGTCATCTTCAACACCATGGTGTCGGAAAACCAGTAGCTAAAAAAGTTCATGCCAACAGCAAGTAACAGCGCTATCAGCATTCCTTGCTCGCCACCTAACATACCGCCCACCACAATAAACAATGCAGTAATTGCTGCCATCAAAACAGCAGTTTTTGCGAAATTAAACATTCCTACTCCTTTTTATGAAAGCGCAATACTTGTTCACAGCAAGCAAGGGTCTGCAAGCAAAGAGTGGCAGCCATTTTCTTGCCGCCCGGCCTTTGCATTTCTAAAATTTCTATCAATCCCTGCCCGCATTGAATATAGGCGCCTTTTTCACTGAAGCCCAATAGCTCCCCAGGTTTACCGGCTTTGCTAAAGGCGCCCGCTTTTGGAATGCGAGAGTTCCAAAATTTCATCTCGAGCTCTTGGGCATTGCTAGTGGCACCAGGAAAGGGGTTAAAGGCCCGAATCCGACGATCAATTTCTTGGGCACTCAAGTTCCAGTCAATTTCTGCTTCACTCTTTAATATTTTTTCTGCATAAGTTACGCCATTCATTGCTTGCGGGGTGCGAACTAGACCCTTACCTAGTTGCAAACAATTTAGCGTATCCACAATTGATTGGGCGCCCAATTCCGCAAATCGATGGTGCAGGCTGCTGCTTGTTTCTTCAGGCGTAATGTCAAGCTCTTTAGTAAGGACCGTATCGCCGGTATCAAGACCAGCGTCCATCTGCATAATGCAAACGCCTGATTTTGTATCGCCCGACTCAATCGCTCGCTGTATCGGAGCAGCACCACGCCAACGTGGTAACAAAGATGCGTGAATATTAAAACTACCGTATCTTCCTGGCTGCTGCGTAATATCTAAAACGTCTTGCGGCAAGATGAGCCCATAAGCAACCACCACCATGGCATCAAAATCTATTGCAGATAAGTGGGCGTGCGCCTCTTTGGCCTGGGCTTGCTTTTGAGGATCGCTGCTATTGCGGTTTAGCGTTTCTGGCTGAAGCACAGGAATATTTTTACCCAAAGCAAACTCTTTAACAGGGCTAGCATGCAAGTGCATGCCCCTTCCGGCACGGCGATCGGGCTGGGTCAGCGCCAGAACAATTTCATGGCCTGCGTCATCAATTGCGCGCATTGCTTGCGCAGCAAACTCCGGAGTTCCAGCAAATACAATTTTCATCGGCAGCGCCTAGCGCTCACCCACAAACTCTTTGGCGCGCTTTTTTAGTTTTTGTGAAATACGAGTTCGCTTAAGTATCGACAAATACGCAACAAATACTTTGCCTTGTAAATGGTCAAGCTCATGCTGCAAACAAACTGCTAATAAACCATCTGCATCAAGCTCGAACTCTTTGCCATTCACATCCAAAGCCTTCACTCGAACTTGTGAGGGCCTTTCAACCTCATCATAAAAATCGGGGACCGAAAGACAGCCTTCGCGCCAAGACTTTGTCTCAGGACTTGACCAAATAATTTCTGGATTTATAAAAACCTTCAAGTCATTTTGCTCATCAGATATATCGATGATGACAATGCGCTCGTGAATATCAACCTGTGTTGCAGCCAGGCCAACGCCTGGGGCCGCATACATTGTGTCGGCCATATCAGCAACTATTTTTTTAATGCGCGCATCCACTTGCGCTACAGGTTTGGCAACCTGATGCAAGCGCGGGTCTGGGTAACAAAGGACGTTTAACAAAGCCATATAGGAATTATCCAACAGAGCAATCAGTCTGTCCTGATTGTGGCAATTCCCCTGAAGATCAAAATCTTTTAATGCTCCCATTCCCAAAACCAAACCACATCACTTGTATTACTAGGAGTGATAAAGAATACCCGTGCCGCCTTAATGATTTATATGATCCGCCCGCGCATCTCTATATAGACGGAGATCTTGGCTTGCTCAAAACCCCCATGATCGCCATTGTGGGCTCTCGCAAAGCCAGCGCAGAAGGCCTTAAAAATGCTGCTGCTTTTGCCAAGGAGCTATCGCGAGCAGGTTTGCTGATTGTCTCAGGGCTTGCAAGAGGCATTGATGGGGCAGCCCACCAAGCAACCCTTAAGCTGGGCCCCAATCACCTCACCATGGCAGTCTGTGGGACCGGCCTGGATATCATTTACCCCAAAGAACATCTGGATTTAGCCAGAAACATTAGAAAACAAGGACTTTTAGTCTCTGAGCTGCCCTTGGGTGCCCCACCGAAATCATGTCACTTCCCTAGGCGCAATCGCATTATTGCAGCGCTATCCATTGGCGTGGTCGTGATTGAAGCAGCAGAAAAATCAGGCTCTCTTATTACTGCAAGACTTGCATCAGAGCTCGGAAGAGAGGTTTTTGCAGTACCAGGATCTATTCGTCACCCCCTTTCTGGCGGTTGCCACCTTCTGATTCAGCAAGGTGCAAAACTGGTGCGCAGCCCCCAAGAAGTACTAGAAGAGTTGGTTTTTTGAGAAAGCACCTATTTAAAGTGGTTTAAATGGGGTTTTTACCCCTTAAGGCTTCCCAAAAGTGGCTGCTTCTTTATTGAAAAACTGGCCTTTTTGGACTTTTCCCAATTTATCGGTTAATAATAAAAAAGGGGTGAACAATTAACCAAACCCTGATTTGGTTTAAATTGTTCATCTTTTTCACTATTAGAAACATCATTTCAGGCTCAAATTTAGGCAAACGCGTGGCTAAAGCATCTACCAAAAGCAGCACCAAGATCACATCTGTGGATCATCCCAAGACCCTGGTCATTGCCGAGAAGCCTTCGGTAGCCAACGACATTGCCAAAGCCTTGGGTGGCTTTACCAAGCACGAGGACTATTTTGAAAGCGACGACTTTGTTATCTCCTCCGCAGTCGGCCACCTCTTAGAAATAGCGGCCCCAGAAGAATATGACGTTAAGCGTGGCAAATGGTCTTTTGCTAATCTGCCGGTAGTGCCCCCCTATTTTGATTTACGGCCAATTGTCAAAACGGAATCGCGCCTCAAAGTTTTGCAAAAGCTGATCAAGCGCAAAGACATCACCTCTCTGATTAATGCCTGTGACGCGGGGCGCGAAGGTGAGCTGATCTTCCGCTTAATTGCACAACATGCAAAAGCATCGCAGGGCATCAAACGTTTGTGGCTCCAGTCCATGACTCCAGCGGCAATTCGGGATGGCTTTGCAAGCTTGCGCACTGATGCAGATATGCAGCCGCTTGCTGATGCAGCCCGTTGCCGCTCAGAAGCTGACTGGCTGGTTGGTATTAATGGTACTCGTGCCATGACCGCTTTTAACAGCAAGAGTGGCGGTTTCTTTTTAACTACTGTAGGGCGTGTTCAAACCCCAACACTCTCGATTGTGGTCGAGCGCGAAGAACTCATTCGTAAGTTTATTTCCAAAGATTATTGGGAAGTAAAGGCGGAATTTATTGCTGCTGCTGGAGTTTATGAGGGTCGCTGGTTTGACCCTAAATTTAAGAAAGATGTTGCCGAACCAGATGCCCGTGAGAATCGCCTCTGGAGTGAGGCTGCGGCGCAAAGCATTATTGCAGCATGTCGTGATAAAAAAGCCAGCGTTACAGAGGAGGCCAAGCCAGCAACCCAACTTGCGCCGCAACTTTTTGACCTCACCAGCTTACAGCGTGAAGCAAACGCCCGTTTTGGTTTTTCTGCAAAAAATACTTTAGGTCTTGCGCAGGCGCTCTACGAACGTCACAAGGTTTTAACCTATCCCCGTACCGATGCAAAAGCACTTCCAGAGGACTATTTAGACACCGTTAAACAAACCATGGAGATTCTTGCTGAAAACTCACAAGACTATCGTGCGTTTGCCAAACAAATTCTGAAGGGGGATCCAAAGGATCCAAAGTCAAAGGCGGGCTATGGTTGGATCAAGCCGAATAAACGCATCTTTGATAACTCCAAAATTTCCGATCACTTTGCAATTATTCCTACCCTAGAAACGCCTAAGACCTTAAGTGAGCCAGAGGCAAAGTTATACGACTTAGTGGTCCGTCGTTTCTTAGCAGTTTTTTATCCTGCCGCTGAGTTCCGGGTCACCACCCGCATTACTGAAGTTTTAGGCCACCACTTCAAAACTGAGGGTCGCGTCCTTGTTAATCCTGGTTGGCTCACGGTCTATGGCAAATCGAATCAAGCTGATGATGAGTTGGTATCAGTCCAAGAGGGCGAAACCGTTCAAACCGAATCAATTGCTGCCGTTCCATTAAAAACCAAACCGCCAGCGCGCTATACAGAAGCAACGCTGCTTTCTGCAATGGAAGGTGCCGGTAAATGGGTTGATGATGATGACATGCGCGAGGCTATGGCAGAGAAAGGCTTGGGAACGCCTGCAACGCGCGCGGCCATCATCGAGGGATTACTCGCTGAAAGATATATGGTCCGTGAAGCGCGTGAACTCATCCCCACAGCAAAAGCATTTCAGTTAATGACTTTATTGCGCGGCCTAGATGTTGAAGAGCTAACACGCCCTGATTTAACAGGTAGCTGGGAAAACAAGCTTTCTCTGATTGAGCAGGGCAAAATGAATCGCGATACCTTCATGCAAGAAATTGCACAAATGACTCAGCGGATCGTCAAACGCGCCAAGGAGTATGACAGCGATACCATTCCCGGCGACTACGCAACGCTGACCACACCATGCCCGCACTGTAAGGGTGCGGTGAAAGAAAACTATCGCCGCTTTGCTTGTGAAAAATGTGGCTTTACGATTAGTAAAACACCAGGCGGTCGGGCATTTGAATATCCTGAAGCAGAAGAGTTGCTTCGCGAAAAAATAATCGGCCCACTACAAGGGTTCCGCAGCAAAATAGGTCGTCCATTTGCGGCCATTATTAAGTTAAGTGAAATTCCAGAAGATGATGCTGACTATCCAAATGCAGGCTTCAAGCTTGAGTTTGATTTTGGCAACACTCAAGATGAAGAAACTGAGGCGATAGATTTCACAGGCCGACAAGCTTTGGGTGTTTGTCCAAAATGCTCTGGTGCAGTGTATGAAGATGGTATGCGTTACCTTTGCGAGAAAAATACCGGGCCAAGCAAAACCTGTGATTTCAAAACAGGCAAGGTAGTTTTGCAACAAGAAATTTCACCTGAGCAGGTACAAAAACTGCTGACCGAAGGCAAGACTGACCTCTTGACCAACTTCAAATCAAACCGGACTGGGCGTGGCTTTAAGGCCTATTTAGCTCTGGGTGCTGATGGCAAAATTGGTTTTGAGTTTGAGGCTAAGGCTGCTGGTGCAGGCAAAGCTCCAGCAAAAAAACGGGCTGGGGCTAGTGCTGCAACTAAGTCTGCTGCAAAACCTAAGCGCGCAAGCAAAGCAAAGTTATCGCCTAGCAGCTGAGCGGTAATCAGCTTAGCTGCAAGCGCTGACCATAAAATACCTCGTGAGCCCAAAGCAGTAGCTAAAAAGATTCCCGGTCTTTGGGTAAGTGCGCCAATGATTGGCAAACGGTCGCCCGCAACACAGCGCACCCCAACAAAATCGTCGGCTTTTATAAGCGCCTTGAGATCTCCCTCAAAATAAGCAAGTAAACCTTGTGCTTGCTCACGATTGAATGCATCGCTGCTCTCTCTTGAACCCAGATCATCTTCGCCCTCATCAAAACTAGAGCCAACCATCCAACGATAACCACCATCTTCAAGCTGCTGGGCTGGGAGGCAATAGCCATCACCCGATATCCCAACTCTCGGCAATCTTGATACCCAAGCATCCTCTTTTTTGATTGAGAAAATACTGAGTTGACCGCGCACCGGTTTCAGAGGCAGCTTTATCCCGATGCTACTCATTAAGGCCTTGCTATCCATGGCCGTTGCAACCACTACCTTATCTGCAGTAAGAATAACTTCGTTGGCTTGATTTAATAAAGCCCATTGGCTATTAACCTGCTCGATTTTTGTAACGCGCGTATTCCATAAACAAGTTAAATCATCATGCTCTTGCAATAGCGCATTGCTCGCCTCAAATATATTTAAGGATGCGCCACGAGAAAGCCAGACTCCACTTTGTTTGATGCCACAAATTTTTTCTGCCTCTAGTGCATCTAAAGCAATCGCAATATCTTCATCGAGGTCTAATGACTTCAAATAATTCGTAGCTTCTGCTCGGTCAAAGTGCTTGTCTTTTTTGGTGGGCTGAAAGATTCCATGCTGGTTCCAGACCGTACCCCACCTAGCCTCAGCCAATAAAAAGGCAATGTGCGTTAAGCGTAATAAGCGCGGGGATCCCCTGCCAATGTGTGGATGAGCAATAGCGTAAGCGTGGCTTGAGCAGGCGGTAGCGGGGGATGATGCAGCGTCAATAATGCATACGGATTGACCACGCTGGAGCAACTCATTTGTAATGGTTGAGCCGCAAATGCCCGCCCCGATCACCACTATTTCATGGTGTTGGGGTTTGATCATTTAATTAATTAGAAGAAGTGCTCAAGCGTTTAAGCGTTGTTCAATTTTCGCACGCGTCTCTTTAAGCTCTTTTGGCAGGCGATCGCCAAGATGATCAAACAATTCAGTATGAAGCTTTAACTCATTCTTCCAATCATCAACGGCAACATGAATGGCTTTAGCAAATTTCTCTGCTGAATAGTCAAGGCCATTCCAATGCATATCGCCGTGCTCTGGGCAGATACCAAATGGTGTTTCTTTGCCTTTTGCTGTGCCTTGTGCTCGCTCTAAAATCCAAGAAAGTACGCGCATATTTTCGCCAAAGCCGGGCCAAACAAATTTGCCATTCTCGTCCTTACGGAACCAGTTGACGCAATAGATCTTAGGCAAAACAGCGCCTTCGGCCTCTAACTTCTTGCCAATGTTGAGCCAATGCTGGAAATAATCGCTCATGTTGTAGCCGGCAAATGCGATCATCGCAAATGGGTCGCGACGCACGACACCGATTTGACCAGTAATTGCTGCTGTAGTTTCTGAACCAAGGGTAGCGGCCATATAAACGCCCTCTACCCAGTCGCGCGCTTCGCTCACCAAGGGCACGGTATTTGAACGACGGCCACCAAACAAGAAGGCATCGATAGGCACGCCTTCCGGATCGTCCCACTTAGGATCAACTGCTGGATTATTGGTAGCAGCAACGGTAAAGCGCGAATTTGGGTGTGCGGCTTTGCGACCCGCGGCGCCATCTGCCGGAGTCCAGTCTTTACCTTGCCAGTCAATCAAATGGGCTGGCGGAGTTTCTGTCAAACCCTCCCACCAAACATCACCATCATCAGTCAGGCCCACGTTAGTGAAAATCACATCCTGATTTAAGGAGTCAATACAGTTTTGATTCGTTTGACGGTTTGTGCCGGGAGCAACGCCAAAGTAACCAGACTCTGGGTTAATTGCAAACAAACGGGTTTTACCAGTAACTGGATCTTTGCGGGGCATGATCCATGCAATGTCATCACCAATCGTAGTTACCTTCCAGCCGTCAAATCCTTTGGGCGGAATCATCATGGAGAAATTAGTTTTGCCACAAGCCGATGGAAATGCGGCTGCGATGTGATGTTTCTTGCCTTCGGGAGAAGTCACGCCCAAGATCAACATATGTTCTGCCAACCAACCTTGTTCGCGACCCATATTGGATGCAATACGCAGTGCAAAACATTTTTTACCTAACAGTGCATTACCGCCGTAACCAGACCCAAATGACCAGATCTCGCGGGTTTCTGGGTAATGAACGATGTACTTGTTCTTATTATTTGGCCAGGTAACATCCTTTTCGCCAGTAGTCAGGGGCTTCCCAACAGTATGAACACAGGGCACAAACTTGCCATCAGCACCCAACTGATCAATCACGGCTCTGCCCATACGGGTCATCAGGCGCATATTGATTGCAACATAAGGGCTGTCTGAGAGCTCAACACCAATGTGGGCTATCGGTGATCCGATTGGGCCCATGGAAAATGGCACAACATACATTGTTCTACCGCGCATGCAGCCGTCAAATAAAGGGTTTAATGTTGCCCTCATTTCACTTGGCTCCACCCAGTTATTGGTGGGGCCAGCATCTTCTTTTTTAGCAGAGCAAATAAATGTTCTGTCCTCAACGCGTGCCACATCCTCTGGGTCTGAAAGGGCTAAAAATGAGTTTTTACGCTTGCTTGGGTTTAAGCGCTTGAATACCCCGGCCTTGACCAAGAGCTCACAAAATTCATCATATTCAGCCTGGGAGCCATCGCACCAATGAATTGCGTCTGGCTTGGTAAGGGCGGCAATCTCGCCAACCCATTCAATCAATTGCTTGTTTTTTACATAAGCTGGCGCGTTTGCATCAATTTGGTCGGCAGCTGCTGTGGTCATATATTTACCCATGAAAATTTAATTTTTAATCTAGCGATTTTAACATTTTGGGGGTGTTTTGCCCTTTAAACGGTATGGAATAAACCCTTTATTTGCCAATACAAAATTGGCTAAAAATTTTGCCCAAAAGCTCGTCTGGGAGTAGTTTTCCAGTGATTTGCCCGAGGTGATTTTGAGCCAAGAATAGCTCTTCAGCAAATAATTCAAGCGAATTGTTCCCATTTGCTGCGAACTGCTCTGATCTTGCAATATGCTCTGATGCGCGCTCCAGGCAGTCTAAGTGCCTTCTTCTGGCCACAATTGCCCCCTCTTGGGAGCTGTTCCACCCTACCATTTCTAATATATGCTGCTTTAAGGGCTCTATCCCATCACCAGTCTTAGCTGAAATCCGGATGGCGTCTTTTGGGCCTGACACAGAGTCTGATGCCATTAAATCTGATTTATTGAGAACCTCTAAAACAGGGCACTTTGGCGGCATCGCTAGCAGAATTTGTTCTTTCAGGCCGTCTTCACCAGAATTGGGATCAGTCAAAAAAATCACCAAGTCGGCCAAACGAATGGCATCCCAGGATCTTTCAATACCTTTTGCCTCGACCAGGTCATTTGTTTCTCGCAAGCCGGCTGTATCGATAATATGCATCGGTACGCCCTCGATGGTGATGCTTTCCTTTACGCGATCACGTGTGGTGCCCGCAATGGGGGTCACAATTGCCACCTCTTCACCAGCAAGCCTATTGAGCAGGGAGCTCTTCCCGACGTTTGGAGCGCCCGCCAAAACTAGCTGAATGCCATCGCGCAAAATTTTTCCCTGTTTAGCGTCACTGCGTAGGGACTGTAATTTCTCTTTAACTGCGGCTAGACGTTCGCGCGCTTGCGCATTCTCTAAAAACTCAATTTCTTCTTCAGGAAAGTCTAGGGTTGATTCAACCAAAATACGTAGCTGTGTAATTTCTTCGATCAGATCATTAATGCTCTCTGAAAAGATGCCTTGCAGGGATCTGGCGGCACCGCGGACTGCGGCCTCACTCTGTGCATCAATTAGATCAGCAATCGCTTCGGCCTGGGCTAAATCAATTTTGTTATTCAAATAAGCGCGCAGCGTAAATTCGCCAGGCTCTGCAATCACTAAACCCTCATCTTTACCCAACTCAAGGCAGCGCTTCATGACCAGCTCGAGAAGTTGTGGCCCGCCATGACATTGCAACTCCAAAACATCTTCACCCGTAAATGAGGCTGGGGCTACAAAATAAATCGCAATGAGTTGGTCGATTGTTTGTCCACCAGCATCGCGCAAGGTTAGTAAATTGGCTTGTCGAGGAGAAAGTACTTTTTGAAAAAGTGCTTTTGTAATTGCGCCTAGGTTGTGCCCACTAATGCGCACAACCCCAACGCCCGCCTTACCTGGGGCGGTAGCTACAGCAATGATAGGCAGCTTTCTGGTCATCATTGCTGTGCCTTTTTCATTGAATGCTAAGCCATCAAAAATTACTTGGCTACTTTTTTGTAAACATTTGGTTAATCTGCCATTGTTGTGCAATTGACAGCAGGTTATTAACTACCCAGTACAACACCAATCCGGCTGGAAAGAAAAAGAACATCACCGAGAATATGATTGGCATATACATCATCACCTTAGCCTGAATGGGATCAGGTGGTGTTGGATTGAGTTTAGTTTGCACAAACATTGATATGGCCATAACGATCGGCAAAATTCCGGCTGGGAAGTACTGCGTAAAGCCCAATATGTCACTAATTGAAGTATCTGGTATGGATAAGTCATGCACCCACAAGATCCAGGGGGCACCGCGTAGCTCAACAGAGGACAGCAACACCCAATACAAAGCAATAAATACTGGGATCTGAACTACCACCGGCAAACATCCGCCCAGTGGGTTAATTTTCTCTTTGCGATACATTTCCATCATCGCTTGATTTAACTTCTGTGGCTCGGCCTTGTATTGATCTCTCATAGCCATTAACCGTGGCTGCACTTCTTTCATACGCGCCATCGATTTATAACTTGCAGCAGAGAGCGGGAAGAAGACTAACTTAATCAAAATCGTGAGGAGAATAATTGACCAGCCCCAGTTGCCAACATAGCCATGGATTTTTTCCAAAAGCCAAAAAATAGGTTTTGCCAAAATGGTCAAGTAGCCATAATCTTTAAGCAGCTCAAAGCCAGGGGCAATCGTCTCCAGAACGCTTTCCTCTTGTGGTCCAACGAAGAGGCGAGATTTTTCAACAACTGTTGAGCCTTGGGTAATTATGCCAAGCGGCGTTTGCATGCCTATGCGATATAAGCCATTATCAATTTTTCCAGCATAAATATCGCGAGCAAATTTATCACTTGGAATCCATGCGCCAGCAAAATAATGTTGCACCATTGCAATCCAGCCCGGGTCTCCAGCGGGAACTTGGGTTGGAGTTGTAATTTTATTTTTATCAATCGCTGAAAATTCTAGCTTGTTGAATTTTTCTTTGTCGGTATAAACAGCCGGACCAGTAAATGTGCTCGCTGAAAAAGCGCCATCAAAGGGGCCAATTTTTTGCTCTTGGCTGCCGTCTCGAACTAGCTCTGTGTAGAGAACTAGGGGCGTGGCATTACTGCTTGACTGAGTAACGCGGTGATCAACATCAACGACATAGCTTCCGGGGCTGAGGGTGAAAGTTTTTTCTAGCTTAACCCCATTGCGATCACTAGCGAGAGTAAGGTAAGGTCGTCCTGCGCCGTCCTTACCAGACTGAGTAAGCTTGAAAGTGCTGGTGTGATTTGGCAAATCATTGTTGTTTAGAGAAATTAAGCCGGAGCGCGCAAAATACTTGTGGTTTGGTGTGTATTGAAACAACTCAATCGGTTTGTTTTCTGCGGTCAACGCTTTCAGTAATTGTGCGTGAATGACATTGGCACCATTGGCGCTAACTTCTAATATCAATACATCATTTTTTAATGTGAATTTTTCGGCGCCCTCAATTGCGCCAGAAGCAATAATTGGGGTTGTGGCAATCGTTGGCGCACCGGATATTTGAACTGGTAGATCTGTTTTGTTGTTTGTTGTGGTCTTTTCGTTGGGGGCTAGCGCACTAACGGGTGTTCCGCCAAACAAAGAAGGCTTGCCCTCATGAACCTGCCAGTTGCTGTAAAGCATCAAGCCCGACATCGAGAACACTGCCCAAAGAATTGTTTTTTTAAAGTCCATTTGCATTCACTTAAGTTAATGAGATGTTTGTTTTACCGCAGGATCATAACCGCCTTGTGACCATGGGTTACAGCGCAGAATGCGCCAGCCAACTAATCCTAAGCTTTTAATAAATCCGTAATGATTGAGACAGTCGCAAGCATATTGAGAGCAACTTGGTACATATTTACATTGCATTCCAATGTAGGGGCTCAAAGCCAGTTGATAAATTTTTACCAGCTTCATTGCGGCATTGTTTAAAAAGCGCACTTTAAATTAACCCTGAGATCTGAGCGCGCAGAAGTTCTTTTTCTTTTTTTCTGAGCTTACCCCGAGTCTGGCGACCAATTGGTTTTTTCAACTTGATCACTACATCTTTGTTTAAGGTGTTGGCTTGGGCGGTCCACACTAATTCGCGAATCATCCTCTTTAAGCGGTTGCGGTCAACCGCTCTTTTTGCTAATTTTTTAGCCACCGCAACACCCAGATCTGGTTGGCGCCCCTCTTGAGTAGGCGCAACATACATACCCCAAAACAAACTTGTCTTAGGGTGTATTTTTAATAATTCAGAAATCCTGGCGCTGTTCAATGGCTAAATTAAACAGCTAAACGCTTACGGCCCTTAGCGCGACGTGCGTTTAATACTGCGCGACCGCTCTTAGTTTTCATGCGAATACGAAAACCGTGTGTGCGTTTACGGCGTGTTACTGATGGTTGGTAGGTTCTTTTCATGTTATATCCTGGGAAAACCGACTATTTTCCTTGTTGCGGGGCAAAAGGTCAATCCATCTTGATGAATATATAGGTGTTTTTCACTATTTTGATGACATTTTCACTTTAACCTTTAATTTATATGTCTTTTTTAATTTTATACACAAGTTATCCACAGCTTTTCCACGTTTTTTTAGCTTGTGGATAACTTTGTAGCATCGCTACAATGGATCTTCTAAAAACATGAGTAACCTACAAAATCCTCCTTCCTTGAGTTCAATCAGCCCCTTGGGCTTTTGGGATGGCGCTGTTAGCGTCCTCTCCCGCGAGCTGTCACCCCAACAATTTAAAACATGGATTCAGCCCCTAACGCTCGTCTCTTTTGATGAGAGTGATCACTCACTAACTATTGGCGCCCCAAACAGATTCAAGCTCGACTGGATTAAGAAAACATTTGCAGACCGCTTCCAGGAGTTAGCTTCACAGTACTTTGGCCTACCCATAAATGTTAGTTTTGTCCTTGATGTTGAGGCGGGTGCGCCCACAGTTGCAGCCCCAGCAATATTGGGGGCCTTACCAGTTGAGCCCCAACAAACCAACGCTAACGAAACGGCTGCTTCATTAGATGAAAGTGGGTTTGAGATTGAAGACCACTCAAAACTCAACCCCAATCTCACCTTCGAAAGCTTTGTCACCGGTAAAGCAAATCAACTTGCCAGGGCAGCGTCGATTCAGGTTGCACACAACCCCGGCAGCTCATATAACCCCATGTTTTTATACGGTGGCGTCGGGCTTGGTAAGACCCACTTAATCCATGCGATTGGTAACCACCTCTTAAAAGAGAAACCCAACGCCCGCATTCGTTACATACATGCCGAGCAATATGTCTCGGATGTGGTACGCGCGTACCAACAAAAGGCTTTTGATCGCTTTAAGCGCTACTACCACTCATTAGATCTTTTGTTAATTGACGATATTCAATTTTTTAGCGGCAAATCAAGAACCCAAGAAGAGTTTTTCTATGCTTTTGAAGCTCTCCTAGGCAACAAGGCTCAGGTCATTATTACCAGCGACACCTATCCCAAGGAGATGGCCGGCATTGATGATCGCTTAATTTCGCGTTTTGATTCTGGCTTAACGGTTGCTATTGAGCCGCCGGAGTTAGAAATGAGAGTTGCTATTTTAATGAAAAAGGCGATTAGCGAAGGCATTCCCATGAGTGAAGATGTCGCGTTTTTTGTCGCAAAACATTTACGCTCTAACGTGCGCGAGCTCGAAGGTGCGCTACGAAAGATATTAGCTTTTGTTCGTTTTCATGGGCGAGAGGTCACCATTGAGGTTGCTAGGGTCGCCCTGAAAGACCTTCTCTCGATACAAAATCGTCAAATTTCTGTTGAGAATATTCAAAAATCTGTAGCTGATTTTTATAGCATCAAGGTTGCTGACATGTACTCGAAAAAGCGGCCCGCCAACATTGCCCGCCCACGTCAAATCGCCATGTTTATGGCTAAAGAATTAACCCAAAAAAGCCTTCCTGAGATTGGCGAGCTTTTTGGTGGCAGGGATCACACCACGGTTTTGCATGCGGTTCGTAAGATAGCGGTGGAGCGAGCTCATGATGGGCAGTTAAATCACGAAATTCATGTGATAGAGCAAACCTTAAAGGCTTGATTTTTGCTTGTGGATAAGGGTGTGAATAAGCCTTAGGATAAGTTTGGGGATTGTATGTGGATAAGTTGTGGAAAGGTTCAGCTTCATGCAAAAATAGGGTGTTGAAAAAAAGTTATTCACTTTTTGTGCGCTACTTATACAGGGTTTTTCCACAAGTTTTTTGTCTTTCAATCTGTTGATTTATATGGGGGTTTCTGACTTATCCACTAAAATAAGAAGCCTTACTACTACTACTACTAAGATATCCATAAGGATTTAAAAGCAATGCAACTCGTTAACACTTCTCGCGATAACTTACTAAAACCCCTTCAGGTGGTTAGTGGAATTGTTGAACGCAGACACACACTGCCAATTTTGGCAAACTTACTATTTAAAAAAAATGGTGAGAAGGTTTCTTTTATCTCAACCGATATTGAAATTCAAATCACTACGAATGCGAACTTTGGGGTTGGTACAGAAGACGCAACAACAACAGTTGCCGCTAGAAAACTACTTGACATTTTGCGTGCACTTCCAGAGGGCCCGGTTTCTCTTAATTTAAAAGATAGCCGCATGGTTGTGCAGAGCGGCAAAAGCCGTTTTTCGTTACAAACCCTATCGGCCGCAGAATTTCCAATAATGCAAAGCGTTGGTGAGGTTACTGCTGTTTGGAAAATGCCACAAAAAAGCTTTCGTCAGCTCATTAGTCAGGTTCATTTTTCGATGGCACAACAAGACATTCGTTATTACTTGAACGGAATGTTGTTAGTTGTGGAGGGTAAGGAGGTTGTAGCGGTTGCAACCGACGGCCACCGCCTTGCCTATTCGCAAGTTGAATTGGCTGAAGCGCCAGCGGGCTCAGGCCAAAGACAAGAAATTATTATTCCTCGCAAAACAATTTTAGAATGCCAACACCTCCTAGAAGACTCCGAAGGGCCCTTAGAAGTCAGCCTCACAGCTAACCAGGTGAAGTTTGCCTTTGGTGATATCGAGCTAATCTCTAAGTTGGTGGAGGGCAAGTTTCCAGACTTCCAAAGAGTAATTCCAAAGGGGCACAAAAACACACTGGTTGTTGGCCGCGACGTTTTGCAAGCAGCGCTTCAGCGCGCAGCGATTCTGACTACAGATAAATTTAAAGGCGTTCGCTTTTCTTTATCAACCAACCGCATTACCGTTCAATCCACCAACGCCGAACAAGAAGAGGCTCAGGAAGAGATTGAAACCGAGTACAGCGGCGACACGGTAGAAATTGGGTTCAATGTAAGCTACTTATTAGATGTTTTGTCCAACCTTAAAAACGAAAAAATCCAAATTAGTTTGGGCGACGCAAATAGCAGCGCCGTAATTACTCTGCCTGGCTCAGAGAGCTTTAAGTATGTTGTGATGCCAATGCGTATTTAACTTAGAAAAAAATGACTGAAGAAAAAAAAGTAGTAGAGCAATACGGCGCCGCATCGATTCAAATCTTAGAAGGCCTTGAAGCTGTTCGCAAACGTCCCGGTATGTACATTGGAGATACGTCTGATGGAACGGGATTACATCATCTGGTTTTTGAGGTTTTAGATAACTCCATTGACGAGGCGCTGGCTGGCCATTGCTCAGAAATTACGGTTGTTATTCAAACCGATAACTCTATTTCTATTGTTGATAACGGACGCGGTGTGCCAACCGGGATCAAGTACGATGATAAGCACGAGCCAAAACGGAGCGCCGCTGAAATTGTAATGACCGAATTACATGCGGGTGGAAAGTTTGATCAAAACAGCTATAAAGTTTCTGGTGGACTGCATGGTGTGGGCGTAAGTTGCGTAAACGCACTATCAAAATGGCTAAAGCTGACCATTCGTCGTGACGGTAAAGCCCATTACATGGAGTTTGAGCGCGGCGCGATTAAAAATCGCAACATTCAAAACGAGAATGGTGTCGCTGTCTCTCCCATTACCGTTATAGGCGACACAGAGCTTTCGGGAACTGAGGTTCACTTTTTGGCTGACGAGACCGTCTTTGGAAACGTAGAGTTTCATTATGAAATTCTTGTAAAGCGCATTCGCGAGCTCTCATTTTTAAATAATGGCGTACACATCAAACTAATTGATCAGCGCACCGGCCAAGAAGAAGATTTTGCGTTTTCAGGCGGCGTAAAAGGTTTTGTTGAATACATTAACCAAACCAAGAACGTTTTACACCCCAACATTTTTTACGCAGAAGGCGTTCGCCCATCTGATCTTGGTGGGCAAATTACCGCTGAAGTATCAATGCAGTGGAATGATAGTTTTAGCGAGCAGGTGCTTTGTTTTACCAACAACATTCCTCAGCGCGATGGCGGCACACACCTAACGGGGCTACGCGCAGCGATGACCCGTGTTATCAATAAATACATTGATGAACATGAGGTTGCTAAAAAGGCTAAGGTAGAGATTTCTGGCGACGATATGCGAGAGGGTTTGACTTGTATTTTATCGGTCAAGGTGCCTGAGCCAAAATTCTCAAGCCAAACAAAAGACAAATTAGTTTCCAGCGAGGTTCGTGGGCCAATAGAGGAGATTGTTGCAGAGGCCCTTTCGGCATACTTGCAAGAGCGCCCAGCAGATGCAAAAATTCTTTGCGGGAAGATTGTTGATGCCGCACGAGCGCGCGAAGCGGCTCGCAAGGCCCGCGACATGACAAGACGCAAGGGTGTATTAGACGGCCTTGGGCTTCCTGGAAAGCTGGCCGATTGTCAGGAAAAAGATCCAGCCAAATCAGAGTTATTCATTGTTGAGGGCGATTCTGCGGGTGGATCGGCTAAGCAGGGGCGTGATCGCCGGTTTCAGGCCATTCTTCCCTTAAAAGGAAAAATCCTGAACGTAGAAAAAGCCCGCTTTGACAAGATGTTGGCTAGCCAGGAGGTTGTTACTTTAATTACCGTTCTTGGAACGGGTATTGGTATTGAAGAATATAAGGCGGATAAACTTCGCTATCACCGCATCATCATCATGACCGACGCGGACGTTGACGGCAGCCATATCCGCACATTGCTGCTCACCTTCTTTTATAGGCAGATGCCAGAGCTTATTGAGCGCGGGCATATTTATATTGCGCAACCACCGCTTTATAAGGTGAAGTTTGGTAAGAGCGAGCAATACATAAAAGATGATGCAGAGCTTAATCAACTCTTATTAAAAATTGCATTAGAAACCGCCTCTCTCCAAACACCTACCGGCGAAATCATTGAAGGTGCCGCCCTAAATGAGCTGGCCAAACACTATCAAGTCATTCAATCAATTGTTGATCGCCTATCTCGCACAATCGACGAAGACGCATTGAGAGCAATTGCCTCGGGCACCCAACTAAACTTAGATACTGAGAAATCTGCAAATGAATCCGCCGACCGCTTAAGGGTTGCTTTGGCAGATTCATTAAATCCACTGGCCCTGCCGCCAGAAATCATTGTGCAAAAAGAGGATCGTACTGAGCGCTTTAGATTGCTGTTATCACGCCGCATCCATGGCAATCTCAAGTTATCCTCAATTAATTCTGACTTTGTGCATGGAGATGACTATCAGAGTCTCGCCAATGCTGCAGCGGTTCTGTCAGGCAAAGTTTTGCCAGGCTCAAAAGTTCGTCGTGGCGATCCCGATAAGAATCAAAAAGAACAAACCATCGGCGATTTTAGGGCTGCATTCTCTTGGTTGTTGTCAGAAGCCGAGCGCGTTCTGAGCCGTCAACGATACAAAGGTTTGGGTGAAATGAACCCATCCCAACTATGGGAAACCACCATGGATGCCAGCTCACGAACCTTATTACAAGTAAAGATTGAGGACGCTATTGCAGCAGATCAGGTCTTTACAACATTAATGGGAGATGAGGTTGAACCTCGCCGGGCATTTATTGAAAAAAATGCACTCATTGCACGCAACCTAGACGTTTAAATATGAAATCAAAAAAAATAACACCTCCTAAGGTGGATCGGTCTTCTATTGTTGTGAAATCCTCGCCTATCCATGGCAAAGGCGTTTTCGTAGCAAAGCCAATCAAAAAAGGCCAAGCTATTATTGAGTACAAAGGCGAGTCTATTAGTTGGAAGCTAGCCATTAAGCGTCACCCCCATGATAAGAAGGACCCAAATCATACGTTTTACTTTTCTTTGGATGACGGCCGTGTAATTGATGCAAAGTATGGCGGCAATGCTGCGCGCTGGATCAATCATTCTTGTAAGCCAATCTGTGAAACAAAGGAAGGTATTTATGACGGCAAGCCCCGCGTCTTTATTTATGCCAAGCGCGATCTTAAGGTTGGCGAAGAGTTGTTTTATGACTACTCCCTCGACATAGAGGGCCGCATTACTAAGCAAATGAAAAAAGACTATGAGTGTCGATGTGGTGCCAAGAAGTGTCGTGGCACCATGCTTGCCCTCAAAGGTAAATAGGCGCCCAACATCGTATGTTGTATGTCAGCATTCAAGAGTTAGAGGCGGCGATTAATTATTGGCGAAACCAGTCGCCCGCAAAAGGGGAAGAGTTGCGCTTATGTCCCGAGGCTGCGGCTCTTGCCAAGCCTTACGCGTTGATGATTGTCCAATGCTCCCAAAGGATGCCCTTAGACGTTTTGGATGAAGTAAGTAGGGCTGCGATTCGGCAGTACCGCAACATCAACCTCGGGGAAGCCAACTAGTTTTTGTGCTGATATTTCTGATATAGGGCAATAATCTCGCCCACAACCCCGCGCCTAAAGGCAAGGACACAGACTACAAAAATGACGCCGGTAATAATGGTGCTCCAGCCACCCAAGTTGGCTAAGTAGTTTTGTAGGTTAACAACAATAGCAGCCCCTACTATTGGGCCCCAAAGCGTACCAATTCCACCCAAAATTGTCATCAACACCGCTTCCCCAGACGTATGCCAAAAAACATCTGAGAGAGAGGCTAGTTGTAAAACTAGGCTTTTTAAGCCGCCACCCAAACCCGCCAGTCCGGCAGATAAAGTAAATGCGACTAATTTATAGCGATTAACGTCATAACCCAGGGAAATGGCGCGCGGCTCATTTTCTCTTATAGCTTTCATCACTTGACCAAATGGCGATCCCACAATCCGCTTAATCATAAAAAAAGCCAAAATAAAAACAACCAAGGAAAAGTAATACATATTGGTGGATTTTGATAAATCAATTAAACCCAAGAACATGCCCCGAGGAACGCCCTGAATACCATCCTCCCCGTTTGTAAATGGTACTTGAGTTGCTACGAAGTAAACAACCTGTGCTAAGGCCAAGGTAATCATCGCAAAGTAAATGCCTTGCCGCCGAATTGCTAGGCTACCAAAGACGTAACCTAACACTGTTGCACAAACTACCCCACAAAATAAGCCAAACTCTGGGGTTGCGCCCCATTCCTTCATAACATGGGCAGTAATGTATGCGCCTGTACCAAAAAATGCAGCGTGACCAAAAGAAAGTAGGCCGGCAAAACCCAACAAGAGATTTAGCGAGGCGGCCAAGATAGCAAAACAAAATATCTTCATCATGAAAAGGTCGTAGACGAAGCCCTGGAAGGGCACCATCACCAACAAAGCCATAATGACTATGGAAATCTTATCAATATTAGAGAGCTTCATTATTATTGGGCCTTTCCAAACAGGCCGGCCGGCTTTATTAAGAGGACAATAATCATAATAATGAAGATGGATACTGATGAGGCTTGGGGATAAAACACTTTTGTTAGCCCCTCAACCACCCCTAAGCCCAACCCAGTCACAATTGCACCGGCAATTGATCCCATGCCACCAATGACAACAACCGCGAACACCACAATAATTAAATTAGAGCCCATCACAGCCGTTACTTGGTAAATTGGTGCCGCCATTACTCCAGCAAAAGCAGCCAAAGCACAGCCAGCGCCATAGGTAAGGGTAACTATCAGGGGCACATTGATGCCCAAGGCCTGCAGTAATCGCGGGTTCTCGGTCCCAGCCCTTAACAAACTTCCTAGGTTGGTGCGCTCAATGAAATACCAAGTGGCAAAACAAACAATGAGGGCCAAGAAGACAACCCAAAGCCTGTAATAGGGCAAGAATAATTCGCCAACGCGTAAACCGCCTTGCAGTAGCTCAGGCACTGGATAGCTATTACCTAGAGCACCAAACCAATGACGAAACATGCCCTCTATCACTAAGGCTAAGCCAAAGGTTAGCAACAGGCCATATAAATGGTCTAAATGATAAAGCCGTTTTAGCATCGTTTTTTCAATCAACATACTAAAAAGGCCTACGAGCAGTGGCGCCAATATTAGAGCCACAAAATAATTTAATTGAAAATCTGGTGCTCCAATCCAATTGCCAATTTGGGTTAGTCCAATCCATGCCACCATGGCGCCCAACATATATTGGGCGCCATGGGTGAAGTTGATGACATTTAACAAGCCAAAAATTACCGCTAGACCCAGGCTCAAGAGTGCATAGAAGGAGCCATTAATCAGCCCAATCAAAAGCTGAGAGACTAAGGCCTGTGGGGTAATTCCGAGCAGCTCAAACATGGATTAGCTAAGGCCCTGATTAATTAGTAACTAGCTTACATTTTGATTGCGCTAAAGGCAGTGTGGCATCTTTTGCCGGAATTACTTTAGCAACTTTAGCAACGTCATTAGGCCCTTTGGATTCACTAGGACTCTTGACTTCAAGCAAGTACATATCGTGCTCGAACTTGCCATCCGCGCGAATTTTTCCCTTAAAGAGACCATCATTAATTTCAACTGATTTCATCTGCTTCATGACTGCATCTGAGTTATCCGTTTTTGTAGCATCAATGGCCTTCAAATACTGCATTGTTGCTGAGTAGACGCCTGCCTGAACTGATGTTGGCGCTTTTCCTTTGAATTCCTTCATAAAGCGTTCAGCAAATTTCCGGTTAGAGTCGTTGTAATCCCAATACCAACCCACGGTAAAGTTCATGCCAGCGGTTTGTTTTAGTCCAAGCGCCTGAATATCGCTAATGAACATGAGAAGCGGAACAACCGTTTGTTTTGAGCCCATAATGCCAAGCTCAGCAGCTTGTTTTACGGAACCAATCGTGTCACCGCCTGCATTCGCTAAACCGATTACTTCAGCTTTGGAAGCTTGTGCTTGTGCCATAAATGAAGAAAAGTCTTGGGTGTTAATTGGATGCTTCACACTTCCTAGCACCTTTCCACCATTGGCAAGTACTACCTCTGTAGTGTCGCGCTCCAAGGTATGGCCGAATGCATAGTCTGCGGTCACAAAGAACCAAGTCTTTTTACCAGAATCCACCACGGCCTTGCCTGTGCCTCTTGAGAGCGCATAGGTGTCATAAACATAGTGAACATTGTATGGAGTGCACTTTTCATTGGTGATTGGTAAAGATGCCGCACCAGTTACGATGGAGACCTTCTTAAATTGCTCCGCCACCTCCATGGCGGCTAAAGCAGATGCAGTCGATACATTGCCCACAATCATGTCAACCTTGTCTTTTTCAAACATCTCGCGAGCTTTAGAGCTCGAGAGGTCAGCCTTAGACTGTGTGTCTGCAGAGGTAATTACAATTTTTTTACCTAGCACTTGCCCACCAAAATCTTTTGCGGCCATTTGTGCTGCCACCACTGCCCCAGGACCTTCAATTGCAGAATAAATACCTGAGAGGTCCGTTAGCACCCCAATCCTAATCTCGTTATCCGAAATGGTTTGTGCATGAGCGGTAATTGCGGCCGCCATTAAACACGATGCAACTGCTGTTGCGATTAAAGTCTTTTTCATTTGAACATCTCCTTTTAAGCTTGCTTCATTTTTTAACTACACCCCCAATAAAACCCTGAGCCGCTCTTCGTTAGCTCCGAGCTCACTTCTTTCCACTATTTTTACAACCTGCCCATGTTCTATCACGTAGTTTCTATCAGCGAGCTTTGAGGCAAATCTAAAATTCTGTTCAACCAAAACAATAGTAAAGCCGCGCTCTTTCAGTGTGCGAACTACCTCAGATAGTTTATGCACAATTACTGGAGCCAACCCCTCTGTGATTTCATCAAGCAATAAAATATTTGCACCGGTTCGTAAAATCCGTGCAATGGATAGCATCTGTTGCTCGCCACCCGAAAGTTTGCCACCGGGGCTAGAGCGCCGCTCATATAAATTAGGAAACATTTGATAAATCTCATCTACCGACATTGCCATGCCTTCCCCAACCTTGGGGGGCAGCATTAAATTCTGCTCACAAGTAAGACTTGTAAAAATACCCCGCTCCTCGGGACAATAACCAATTCCTAGTCTGGCAACTTCATGCGTTGGCATACCAATCACATCAATTTCGTTGACTTTGATCGACCCAGTTCTGCTGGAAACCAAGCCCAAAACAGCCCTTAGCGTTGTTGTCCGCCCCGCTCCATTGCGGCCCAACAGGCAGATAACCTCACCTTTGTTTACCGACAAATTGATTCCATGCAAGACATGGGATTCGCCATACCACGCGTTGAGATTGTTGATTTCTAAAGCTGGAGTACCCATACCCTGATTAATGGCCTTCTAGTTCGGAGTCAGCGGTACCCATGTACGCTTCCATCACCTGATGATTTTTCGAAACTTGCTCATAGGATCCCTCAGCAATGACTTCGCCACGCTGTAAGACAGAGATAGTGGTTGCAATATTGGCAACCACCTTCATGTTGTGCTCCACCATCAAAACCGTCCTACCTTTTGATACCTTTTTAATGAGTTCGGTTATAAGATCAACATCTTCATGGCCCATGCCTTGGGTTGGCTCATCAAGCAACATTAGCTCAGGGTCCATGGCGATAGTGGCTGCAATTTCAAGCGCGCGCTTTCTTCCATAAGGAAGGTTCACCGCTAGTTCATCGGCAAACCTAGTCAGCTCAACCTGGTCAAGCGCCTCCATCGCGCGTGTATTTAATACATCTAGCGAATTTATATTTCGCCAAAAATAAAATGAGCTTCCCAATGTTCGTTGAATCCCAAAGCGAACGTTTTCAAGTACTGTCATATGAGGGAACACCGCCGATATTTGAAAGGAGCGGATGATGCCCTTGCGTGCAATTTGCGATGGCTTTTCAGCGCTAATATCCATGCTGTTAAAGAGGATTTTTCCAGAGCTTGGCTCTAAAAACTTTGTTAATAAATTAAAGCAGGTGGTTTTTCCAGCCCCATTAGGGCCAATCAGTGCGTGTATGGCACCGCGTTCAATAGCTAAATTCACCTTGTTTACCGCAATGAAGCCATTAAATGATTTTGTGAGGTCTTCCGTTTTGAGGATGACGTTTTCTTTGTCCAAGAGGCCTAGACTTTCAAAATAGATATCAGGAAAAGCATAGCCCAATTACATTCAATTTCGTATAGTGCTAACCCTATGCTAGGCCCTTAAGCCTTAGCGGCAACTTTTAATGAAAAGCGGCTATTTATTCGTGCACGCAAGCCCAACCGAGGTCAGCAAGCGCTCCCGCTTTCGCTCCGTTTTCAATTGCATCGCTCGCATTAGCATTGCCATCCAGTGCGCGTTTGGTAATGCCATGCAAAATTGCCGAAATTCGGAATAAGTTATAAGCCATCAAGAAGGGCCAATACTCTGAAATCGATCTGCCCACTTGTTTTTCATACATGGCGATATATTCAGATTCGCTAGGAATTCCTAGGGCAAGCAAGTCGAGGCCTTGTATGCCGCGCCATAAGGTTGGCGGGATTCTCCAAGTCATGCATTGGTAAGCAAAGTCAGCCAGCGGGTTGCCAAGCGTAGAAAGCTCCCAATCTAAAACCCCAATGATGCGCAAATCCGTTTTATGAAAGATGAGGTTGTCCATACGAAAGTCACCGTGGATCAGCGAGGCTCCATCTTCAGCAGGAATATGCTCAGGCAACCAGTCCATCAACTTATTAAGAGACTCGGGAATAGCAATGTTGGCTTCACGCACTTGCCGAGACCAGCGCGCAATTTGCCGTGCAAAATAATTGCCAGGCTTGCCAAAAGTTTCTAATCCAAGCGACACATAATCTAGTCGATGTATAGCAAAGATAGTGCGATTCATTTGTTCGTAAATCTGCTGACGCTCACTTGCCGCAAGGCCTGGTAAAGACTGGTCTACAAAGACGCGTCCGTCCAAATATTCCATGATGAAAAAGGCGGTTCCAATAATGCTCTCATCTTCACAATAAGCTAGCATTTGGGGGACGGGGACATCTGTGCCAGCTAACGCCTTCATCACGCGGTACTCTCGATCAACTGCATGTGCTGATGGCAATAAAACCCCGCTCGGTTTTTTTCTGAGCACGTAATGGGAGTTGCCATTACTAATTTTGAAGGTTGGGTTCGATTGGCCGCCAGTTAATTGGCTAAGCTCGATGGGGCCCCTAATAATGCCTAATGAATTTAAGTACTGCCCAAGCGACTCTTGAAAAGAGAGGGTTTGCATAAGCAATTAGTATTTATAGGCCGTTAATCAGGTGGCCGCTATCTACTGCAATGGTTGCGCCGGTCATTGCGGTGCTGGCGTCAGAGGCCAGTAGCAATAGTGGCCCGTTTAAATCTTCTAAATTATTGAAGCGCCGCGAAGGTATGCGTACCAGAATTTTTTGTCCGGCCTCACTCATGAGGAAGTCGCGATTGAGGTCAGTAATCACATAGCCTGGCAACAGGGCATTGACTCGGATTTGATGGCGCGCTAACTCAAGAGCCATTACTTTTGTGAGCTGGACTACGCCCGCTTTTGAGATGACATAAGGAGCCACTCCGCCGATGATTCGCTCCCCTAAGATAGAGGCAATATTGATAATATTTCCAGGTATATTGCTAGCGGCTAGGCGCCGTGCCGCCTCAGTCGCAACCAACCAACAGCCCTTCAGATTGGTGTCGATTACCTGATCCCAATCTTCCTCGGTTTGGTCAAGCAACTTGCGATTGACGCTTATGCCGGCATTGTTAATAACGATGGTTGGCAATGACCACTGGGTAAGTTCATCAAAACACTTCGTCACACTTTTTTTGCTTGTGACATCTAATTCAAATGCTTTTGCTTGACCACCCAATTGGGTAATTTCATCTACAACAGACTGTAGTTGATTTATGCGGCGTGACGCGATGGCTACTTTTGCGCCTGCTTGTGAAAGCAATATGGCGCAGTGTTTGCCAATACCGCTAGATGCGCCGGTAATCAAGGCCGTCTTGTTATCTAAGCGAAACAGCTGACCGATATCCATTACTTGGACTCTTTGTTTGCAATCATTTTTCGAGCCATGCTCCAGCGATGGACTTCGCTTGGACCATCATAAATTCGGAAGCCACGCATATCTTTAAAAATTTTCATTAGAGCAGTCTCACCAGTGACGCCTTGGCCACCCAACATTTGAACGCAACGATCTACCACTCGCCACTCAGCCTCAGAACAAATGACTTTGGCTCGACTAGACTCAAAATTACAGCGCTGCCCTTGATCCAAAAGCCAGGCAGTATGCCAAATGGTTAATCGAGAGGTTTGCAGATCCATGTCGTTATCTGCCAACATAAATCCAACACCCTCATGCTCGCCTAAAGTTTTGCCAAAGGCCTCTCTTTTACTTGCGTAGGCAAGCGCAATGTCTTGTGCGCGTTGCGCTTGACCAAGCCAACGCATGCAATGGGTTAGCCTGGCAGGCGCTAAACGTACTTGGGCATTTTTAAAACCCTTTCCAAGCTCACCTAATATTTGTTTGGAAGAGACGCGTAAATTTGTAAACTGAAGCACGCCATGCCCACCAGTAAAGCAGCTATCCATCGCATCCATGTTTCGAACAAGCTCAATGCCTTGCACATTCATGTCTGACAAAAACATGGTTGCAGAGCCATCTTCACCGCGAGCCATGATGATGACAAAGTCGGCTCCATCAGCCCCAGTAATAAACCACTTTTGACCATTAATAAGATAGTCTTCACCATCTTTAGTGGCGGCGGTCATGAGCATTGAAGGATCTGAGCCAGCACCGGGAGCAGGCTCTGTCATCGCAAAGCATGAACGAATTTTTCCCGCAACTAAGGGGCGAAGCCAGCGCTCTTTTTGTTCTGGACTAGCAATCTCTTTTAATAAATGAATATTGCCTTCATCGGGGGCGTGGATATTCATCGCAGTTGGTCCTAATGAGGAGTAACCAGCTTCTTCGAAAACAATGGCTTTTTCTATATGGCTTAAACCTAAGCCCCCCATTTCAAGAGAGGCATGGGGCGTCAGCAATCCGGCCTTGCGTGCTAATTCAATTAATTCTTTACGGAGATCCTCGCTAGGGCCATGTTCATTTTGGCGTGGGTCTTTTTCGAAAGGCATGACTTGATCACGAATAAATGATCGCGTCCGATCCCGCAACCCTTCTAGTTTGGGCGTTAAAGAGAAGTCCATTGTTTGATTGTAATAGCAGGTAAAACTGAAATCACACTTAAAACTTCCTATGACTAAAATACATTTTGAGTAAGGCTGCCACGTAAGACCTTATGATTATTTTTTATTGAGCCTCTTATCGAATTTTCAATTTTCATTTGGCCCTTGCTATTGGCGGCGGCTTTTTTTGCTGGCTTAGTCGATGCAGTGGCGGGTGGCGGCGGCTTAATTCAGGTTCCCGCCCTATTTGCTGCTTATCCCAACGAGCATCCCGCAACATTGCTTTCTACCAATAAAGTTTCTGCTGTTGGCGGAACTGTAAATGCTGCACGAAAATATTTACATCATGTTTCTCTGCCATGGGCTGTTGTATTGCCTGCAATCGTGGCGGGTTTTGTGGGATCTCTTTTGGGCGCCAGCGCAGTCAGCAGCTTTCCAGCTGAGCCTTTGCGTAAGGCTTTGCCCTTTGTTTTGTTATTCCTTTTGCTCTACACCTGGTTTCAGCCATCGCTTGGTGAGGCCCATGCTCCCAAAGGTGTAAATCGTTTTCAGCAATTAAAAGCAGCTGTGCTTGGTCTAACTATTGGGTTTTACGATGGCTTCTTTGGCCCTGGCACTGGCAGCTTTTTGCTTTTCGGCTTTGTGCGATTCTTTGCTTTTGACTTTTTGCACGCATCCGCTGCAACAAAGTTGGTGAACGTTGCAACAAATCTTGCGGCGATTTTGTTGTTGGCTAGCTTGGGCCAAATTAATTGGCCCCTTGGAATTGCCATGATGATTGCCAATATCGTGGGCAGCCAATATGGCAGCCGACTTGCAATTCAACATGGCAGTACTTTTGTGAGAAAGGCTTTTTTGGTAATTGTGAGCGCCTTAATTCTGAAGTCTGCATGGAATGCTTATTTCTTGAATTAAATCATATACTTAGAAAAATTAACCTTAGCTTGCCTGTTTTTTGATGGTCTATGTTTCACGTGAAACAAACAAATGCTATGATCATCGCCCTATCTAAGGCAAATCATGCGTTATTCCAAAAGTTTCGATGTCATCGTAGTTGGCGGCGGTCATGCTGGGACTGAGGCCGCTTTAGCTGCGGCACGCATGGGTTGCGATACCCTATTAATTACCCATAGCATTGAGAGCTTGGGGGCAATGAGCTGCAATCCTTCCATCGGCGGCATTGGCAAGGGCCATTTAGTTAAAGAGATTGACGCTATGGGTGGCGCTATGGCTGCAGCCACTGATGAGGCTGGAATCCAGTTTCGTATTCTCAATTCCAGCAAGGGACCCGCTGTAAGGGCAACACGAGCTCAAGGCGATCGAATTCTCTTCAAGGCGGCGATACGTCATCGCTTAGAAAATCAGCCTAACTTGAGCCTTTTCCAGGCTGCTGTCGATGATTTAATGGTGAATGGAGACGAGGTTCAGGGAGTCATTACCCAAATGGGCTTAGAGTTTAGGTCAAAAAAGGTGGTGTTAACCGCCGGAACCTTTCTGGATGGAAAAATTCATGTTGGTTTAAACCATTACTCTGGCGGTCGCGCTGGAGACCCGGCAGCAGTTTCTCTATCTACCCGCTTAAAAGAACTAAAGCTCCCCCAGGGTAGGCTCAAGACTGGTACCCCACCCCGTATTGATGGTCGAACTATTGATTTCTCTGTCATGCTGGAGCAGCCGGGCGATTTGGATCCAGTACCCGTGTTTTCTTATTTGGGGCGTCCGGAGCAGCATCCAAGGCAGGTGCCTTGCTGGATTTCTCATACAAACGAAAAGACCCATGACATTATTCGGGGCGGTCTAGATCGATCACCCATGTATACAGGAGCGATTGAGGGGGTTGGCCCACGCTATTGCCCTTCTATCGAGGACAAAATTCATCGTTTTGCTTCTAGAAATAGCCACCAGATTTTTTTGGAGCCTGAAGGTTTAACTACAAACGAGTTTTATCCCAATGGAATTTCAACCAGCCTTCCGTTTGACATTCAGCGGGAATTGGTCCGAAGTATTCGCGGCCTAGAGTCTGCAGTCATTGTTCGCCCTGGTTATGCAATTGAATATGACTTCTTTGATCCGCGCCAGTTACGCCACAGCCTAGAAACCAAGGCTATTGCCAGCTTGTACTTTGCTGGGCAAATTAATGGTACCACCGGCTATGAAGAGGCTGCAGCCCAAGGAATGCTGGCTGGCATCAATGCCGGACTTTCTGCCAAGGGTAAAGAGCCTTGGCTGCCTAAGCGAAGTGAATCTTATATTGGCGTTTTGGTGGACGATTTAATCACTCGTGGGGTTCAGGAGCCCTATCGAATGTTTACTAGTCGAGCCGAGTATCGCCTTAGCTTGCGTGAAGATAACGCCGATATGCGCTTAACCCCGATTGGGCGCGAGCTGGGCTTGGTTGATGATTACCGCTGGGAAGTATTTTGTAGGAAACAGGAGGCTGTTTCACGTGAAACATCTCGCTTAAAGGATATTTGGGTTGGGCCAAATCATGAGTCAGCCCCACTACTTTCAGAGCTCTTGGGCCAAGCTTTGTCGCATGAGTGTAATTTGACCGAGCTTTTAAGGCGCCCGGGCGTTACTTATGAGGCAATTACAAGCTTGGGCGATGGTTTATGGTCTCCAGGAGCGCTGGATGACGACATTGGGCTTGCTGCACAAATTAGCGACCAGGTCGAGATTTCAGTGAAGTACCAGGGCTATATTGAGCGCCAAGCACTTGAAATAGAGCGCCAAGAGCATAACGAAAGCTTCCCTCTCCCAGAAGCGCTGGACTATTCAAATGTAGTGGGTTTATCTAAAGAGGTTCAACAGAAGTTGAATCTGCATAAGCCTGAAACATTAGGACAGGCCGGCAGGATTTCTGGGGTAACTCCAGCGGCACTTTCATTGCTGCTAGTTCATCTTAAAAAAGGTTTGGGGCGCTCCCAAGAAACTACATGAGTGAGGGTTTGCTTGCTCTGGGAATTGAGGGTTTAGGTTTAAATTTAAGCGCGGCAAACATAGCTGATTTAGAGCTTTTTCTGCAAGAAATGGGTCGCTGGAATCAGGTCCATAATTTAACTGCAATAGAGGGTGAAAGTGACTCTATTAAATTGCATCTTATTGATTCTATTGCAGTTTTACCTGTTTTAAGACGGTTTTTAAAAAGCCCCAATCCTAAAATTGCAGACCTTGGGTCAGGCGGCGGCTTGCCGGCAATTCCAATTGCTATTACCGAGCCAGAATGGCGCTTAAGCTTAATCGAAGCTGTTAGAAAGAAGACCGCATTTCTTCAGCATGTTCGAGGCAGCTTGAAGTTAAAAAACGTAGATATTCTAGGTGAGAGGGTTGAATATGCTGCAGTGCATCAAAAAGGCCAATTCGACGCTGTTATTTCACGCGCCTTTACCAGTCTTGCACGTTTTTTAGAACTTTCTTTACCCTTTTTAAAGCCTGATGGTCTGGTGTTTGCAATGAAAGGCAAGCG
>CAMBBT010000003.1 GCA_945864455.1 Polynucleobacter meluiroseus
ATTGGGGAAACTGGGAGCCACTCACAAAAGCCATGCCCGATGGCGCAATCGAGGGCACCCACACGTGCAAGGGCTGCTCCAAGCCTGCCTTGGCCTGGCCCTCACCAATTTTGGTGCCTAAGCCGTAATTGACGCCGTAGGTAATGACGGGCCACCCATAATTGAAACCCGAACGCATCACGTTGACCTCATCCCCACCCTGCGGCCCGTGTTCGTGAGTCCATAATTCACCCGTTTGGGGATGCAGTGCAGCGCCCTGCATGTTGCGATTTCCCAAGGTCCATTTTTCTGTCAAGGCACCTACACGGTTGACAAAAGGGTTGTTGGCTGGAACTCGGCCATCGTCGTGGAGACGAATAACCGAACCCGCATGGTCGCTCAGTTTTTGAGCGCGGTCTTTGTCGCCACGGTCACCCAAAGTCAGATAAAGAAAGCCAGCTTGGTCGAACACAATACGTCCACCGAAATGATGGCTTGAACGCGTTTTAGGCTGCATGCTGAACAGCACCTGCACCTCGGTCATGCGGTGGTCTTGAAGCTTGCCTCTGGCCAGAGCCGTACCCCAACCGCCAGGCCCAGGCGCGTTGTAAGCCCAATAAATCCAGCCATTTTGAGCATATTGAGGGTGTAAGACCACATCAAACAAACCACCTTGGCCTTGTGGCACAACTTCAGGCAAACCATCAATCGGTTTGGGGTTCAGTTTGAAATCATGACTCACTAAGCGTAAACGTCCCGCCCTTTCAGTGACCAGCATTCGACCGTCAGGCAAAAAAGCAATTGACCAAGGATTTTCAAGGCCCGTCACCAAAGTGGCCACACGGAACGCGTGTTTTTCTGATTTGAAGACCGACGTCCCTTCCTGAGCCCAAGCGGGAAGACAGAATGCCATGCACATCAGCAGGACATGGATTGATCGAACAAGTTGGACTTTCATGAGACTTCTATTCCCACTCAATCGTTGCTGGCGGTTTTCCACTAATGTCATAAACCACTCGATTGATACCACGCACTTCGTTGATGATGCGATTTGAAACTTTGCCCAATAACTCATGAGGTAAATGTGCCCAATGCGCAGTCATAAAATCTTGTGTTTGCACTGCCCGCAGCGCCACGACGTACTCATAAGTTCTGCCATCCCCCATCACGCCAACAGATTTCACAGGCAGAAATACTGCAAAGGCCTGACTGGTTAAGTCATACCAAGACTTTTGACTAGCTTCATCAATCGTATTGCGTAACTCTTCAATAAAGATGGCATCAGCGCGTTGCAAGAGATTTGCAAATTCTGCTTTAACCTCACCTAAGATACGAACACCAAGACCTGGCCCAGGAAATGGATGACGATACACCATCTCTCTTGGTAGACCTAATGCAACACCGAGCTCACGTACTTCATCTTTAAAGAGCTCACGGAGTGGTTCAAGTAATTTGAGATGCATATCTTCAGGCAAGCCTCCAACATTATGGTGACTCTTAATCGTATGCGCGCCCTTCTTGCCTTTGCCAGCAGACTCAATCACATCTGGGTAAATTGTTCCTTGTGCTAACCACTTGGCATTCTTTATCTTGCCAGATTCAGTTTGGAAAATTTCTACGAACTCTTTACCGATAATCTTGCGCTTAGCTTCAGGGTCAGAAACGCCGGCCAATTGACCCATAAAGGTATCTTTAGCATCTACACGAATCACTTTAACGCCCAGATTACGGGCAAACATTTCCATTACCATATCGCCTTCATTTAATCGAAGGAGGCCGTGATCTACAAACACACAAGTCAGTTGATCACCAATGGCACGATGAATGAGAGCAGCAGCAACGCTAGAGTCAACACCACCAGATAAACCCAGAATGACTTCCTCATCTCCAACCTGCTTGCGAATAGTATCGACAGCTTCAGCAATGTAATCACCCATCACCCAATCAGGCTTGCATTTGCAAATCTCATGCACGAAACGCTCAATGATTGCAGTACCCTGAATGGTATGAGTGACTTCTGGATGGAACTGAAATGCATAGAAGCGACGCTCTTCATTTGCCATGCCTGCAATAGGACAAGAGTCAGTAGAAGCCATCAATTTAAATGAGGGTGGTAAGGTCGTTACTGAATCGCCATGACTCATCCAAACTTTGAGGATGCCATGACCCTCGCTAGTAGAAAAATCCTGAATGCCTTTGAGAAGATTGGTATGGCCATGAGCACGAACCTCAGAATAGCCAAACTCACGTGCCTTACCCAATGACTCAGCAGAAGCTACCGCACCACCTAATTGGGTTGCCATGGTTTGCATGCCATAGCAAATACCGAGAACAGGCATGCCTAGTTCAAAAACAATTTGAGGTGCGCGTGGACTACCAGATTCTGTTACTGAGCTTGGACCACCTGAAAGAATGATTCCCTTGCCGCCCTGCTCTTGAATAAATTTGCGTATGAATTCTGGATCGCAATCGTAGGGATGGATCTCCGAATAGACTCGTGCATCACGCACACGCCTAGCAATTAATTGAGTTACTTGTGAGCCAAAGTCGATAATCAGTATTTTGTCGTGCACTAAAGAACCAGTCTTCATTTATTTTTTAATCAATGTGGTAATTCGGTGCTTCCTTGGTGATCTTCACATCATGGACATGTGACTCGCGAACACCCGCTGAAGTAATTTCCACAAAATTGGATTTTTCATGTAACTCGGCAATGGTTTTGCAGCCTAGATAACCCATCGAGGAACGAATGCCGCCTGTGAGTTGATGCAAGATCGCGATCACACTGCCCTTGTAAGGAACTTGTCCCTCAATACCTTCTGGGACCAGTTTTTCTGCATTGGCTACGATATCGTTCTGGAAATAACGATCTGCAGAACCATCTGCCATCGCTCCCAATGAACCCATACCGCGATAACTCTTATAGGAACGTCCTTGATATAAGAACACTTCGCCTGGTGCTTCTTCAGTACCAGCAAACATGCCACCCATCATCACGGAGCTTGCACCAGCGGCAAGCGCTTTTGCAATATCACCAGAGTAACGCACACCACCGTCAGCGATTAATGGAATACCGGTACCCTTGAGTGCAGCAGCTACGTTGACGATTGCAGTAATTTGAGGAACACCAACGCCCGCAACAATCCGAGTAGTACAAATTGAGCCAGGACCAATGCCAACCTTAACGCCATCAGCGCCATGATCGACTAAAGCTTTAGCAGCATCACCAGTAGCAATATTGCCGCCAATTACCTGAACATGTGGAAATTTTGTCTTAACCCATTTGACGCGATCTAAAACACCTTGACTATGACCATGAGCGGTATCCACCACAATCACATCTACACCAGCGCGTACTAAAAGCTCAATACGCTCATCATTATCAGGACCAACCCCAACTGCGGCACCCACACGCAGCTTTCCTTCACTATCCTTACAGGCATTAGGATGCTCTGTGGCCTTGAGAATATCTTTTACAGTAATGAGACCGCGTAACTCAAATTTGTTATTGACAACCAATACCCGTTCTAAACGATGTTGACTCATTAAGCGCTTTGCTTCTTCTAATGAGCAGCCCTCTTGCACAGTCACCAAACGCTCACGGGGAGTCATTTTGCTTTTAACTGGGGCATCTAAATCTTCTTCGAAACGCAAATCGCGGTTCGTAATAATGCCAACAACTTCTTTACCCACTAAAACTGGAAATCCAGAGAAGCCATGTTCACGAGAAAGTTGCATCACTTGGCGAAGGGTGACATCTGGACCGATCGTGATTGGGTCACGCAAAACACCAGACTCATAACGCTTTACTTTTGCTACTTCACGCGCTTGCTCAGCTGGCGTTAAGTTTTTATGAATGATGCCAATGCCACCCTCACTAGCCATGGCAATTGCCAAACGACCTTCGGTCACGGTATCCATTGCAGCAGACACCAGCGGTGTATTGAGAGAAATTTCCCGAGTTAACTTACTTGCCAGACTGGCATCTCGAGGGAGTACCGATGAATAGGCCGGCACGAGGAGCACATCGTCAAAAGTGAGTGCTTTTTGAATGAGTCGCATACAAAACCCCTAGTCACAAAAACAGATTATAGCCTCCTAGCCTTTCTTTTAGCTGCAGCAGCCTGGAATTTGGCATCCTGGTTCTGGTTAGCCTTCTTACGGCGGACGCTCTTAGGGTCAATTAAAAGCGGGGAATAGAGCTCTAAACGATCTCCAGAGTAAATGGGGCTATCCCAATCTTTACGCTTCCCAAAGACCCCAAAACAGCCTTTTCTGGCTAGGGCTGGGTCATCTTGCCCTGTAGCAATACCGGCCCTTACCAAGGCTAGGCCCACCGTAGCAAGTTCACCCTCTTCAAGAATGAATTGGAATGGGCTCAGAACAGGGTCACCCTTTCTGGCATCACAGAGCAATAGATCTAAGCTGCGGCTAGCCATCCAGATCCTCAGCTCTTTTCACAAAGCATTCGACAAAAGTGCCAGCAATATAGCTGAAAACTGGGCCAATAATCTTATCGAGAATGGCACTCTTGAATTCCCAATGCAGCTTAAATTCGACCTTACAGGCATCTTCACGCAAAGGAATGAAATTCCACTGCCCCGAAAAATGCTTAAAAGGGCCATCTACGAAGACCATATCAATCGTTTCTGGGCGGTGGTTGATATTGCGGGTATGAAAAAACTGATTTATCCCTTTGAAATGGATCTTAATTTTGGCGTCGAGGATGGTTTCCGTTTGTTCATAGATTTCGACCCCACCACACCAAGGGAGAAACTCGGGATAACGAGCTACATCAGTAACCAAGCCATACATTCGGTCGGCTGATTGGCCAATTAAAACGGTCTTGTTGACGTCTGCCATAATCGATCTTGGAAGCTAAATAACTATGAGTATCGTCGATAACAAAAAAGCTTTCTTCGATTATTTTATCGAGGAACGCTTCGAGGCTGGGCTTGTACTGGAGGGCTGGGAAGTCAAAGCCATCCGCGCAGGTCGTGCGCACATCAAAGAAGCGTATGTCGTCATTCGCAAGGCGGAGCTTTTCCTGATTGGCTGCCATATCACCCCCCTGCTTTCTGCTTCCACTCATATTGTTCCTGACAGTACCCGCACCAGAAAACTCCTTCTCAATGCCATTGAGATTCGCAAGCTCATCGGCAAGGTAGAGCAAAAGGGCTATACCTTAGTTCCACTGAACCTTCATTTTTCCAAAGGCAATGTGAAGTGCGAAATTGGACTAGCCAGAGGTAAAAAGCAACATGACAAACGCGCTGCTACCAAAGAGCGTGAATGGGAAGTGCAAAAAGGTCGGATTGCTAGAGGCGATTTGAATGCCTAGCACTTCTCAGAAAAAAGGCCTAGATTAATCTAGGCCTTTTGATGTGCTTCTAAAGTGCTTCTGAAGTGATTTAGGTTTTTAAACTCTTACCTAGCATCTCCCAAGTTTCCACTACGCTATCTGGGTTTAATGAGATAGAAGTAATCCCCTTCTCTACCAACCAGCGTGCAAAGTCAGGGTGATCTGATGGGCCTTGGCCACAGATACCCACATACTTATTTTGTTTACGGCAAGCATCAATGGAGCGTGCAATCATGAACTCTACTGCTGGGTCCCGCTCATCAAAATCAATTGCAAGTAACTCCATACCAGAGTCACGATCTAAACCCAGTGTTAACTGGGTCATATCGTTAGAGCCAATGGAAAAGCCATCGAAATACTCCAAGAACTGATCAGCCAAAATCGCATTCGAAGGAATCTCACACATCATGATGAGACGCAAGCCATCGACACCGCGCTTAAGACCTAACTTCTCCATCATCTCAATCACACGCTTAGCTTGATTAATCGTGCGTACAAACGGAATCATGATCTCAACGTTATCAAGACCCATCTCTTCACGTACACGCTTCATCGCTGCGCACTCTAGTGCAAAGGCTTCGCCAAAATCTGCAGATATATAGCGTGATGCACCACGGAAACCTAGCATTGGATTTTCTTCATCAGGCTCATAGCGTGAACCACCAATTAACTTTTTATACTCATTCGACTTAAAGTCAGATAAGCGAACAATCACAGACTTTGGATAGAAAGCAGCTGCAATCGTTGCTACACCCTCAACCAACTTATCTTCATAAAACTGACGTGGGCTGGCGTAACCGCGAGCTACGCTCTCTACGGCACGTTTGAGATCTGGATCTACATTCGGATACTCCAATACGGCACGTGGATGCACGCCAATGTAGTTGTTGATAATGAATTCAAGACGGGCAAGACCTACACCCGCATTGGGAATTTGGCAAAAATCAAATGCCAACTGAGGGTTGCCAATGTTCATTGTGATCTTCACTGGAATCTCAGGCAATACTCCCCGAGATATCTCAGTGACTTCGGTTTCGATCAAGCCATCATAAATATGACCCTCGTCACCTTCAGAACAAGAAACAGTCACCATCATGCCATCTTGCAAATGCTCAGTAGCATCGCTACAACCCACTACCGCAGGAACACCCAACTCACGTGCGATGATCGCTGCGTGGCAAGTACGTCCGCCACGATTAGTGACAATCGCAGAAGCGCGTTTCATCACTGGTTCCCAGTTCGGGTCAGTCATATCAGCAACCAATACATCACCTGGCTGAACGCGATCCATCTCGCTAGGATCACGAATGATTCTGACGGGACCTGCGCCAATCTTCTGACCAATCGCACGACCTTTAGCCAAAACCTTTGAGCTACCTTTGAGCTTGTAGCGCATCTCGACTTGACCAGCAGCCTGACTCTTTACAGTCTCGGGGCGAGCCTGAAGGATATAGATACGGCCATCCTGACCATCTTTACCCCACTCGATATCCATTGGACGACCGTAGTGCTTTTCGATAATGACCGCGTATTTAGCCAACTCAGTGATATCTGCATCCTCCAAAGAAAAACGATTGCGCTTCTCTGGGGTGACATCAACTGTCTGCACTTTTTCAGCAGAACCTTTAGGCCCAAATTGCATCTGAATTAACTTAGAACCTAAAGAGCGACGAATGATTGCTTTTTTATCTTGGGCTAGCGTAGTTTTAAATACATAAAACTCATCAGGGTTGACTGCACCCTGCACGACGGTCTCACCCAAGCCATAGCTTGAGGTAATAAAGACCACATCCTCAAAACCAGATTCAGTATCTAAGGTAAACATCACTCCAGCAGCACCCAAATCAGAACGCACCATCCGTTGAATACCCGCAGATAAAGCAACTTCAGCATGGGCAAAGCCTTTGTGAACCCGGTAAGAGATGGCGCGATCGTTATAAAGGGAAGCGAATACTTCACGAATTTTCTTCAGAACATCGTCAATGCCCTCAACGTTCAAAAAGGTTTCTTGCTGGCCAGCAAAAGAGGCATCTGGCAAGTCTTCCGCAGTAGCAGATGAACGCACAGCAAATGAGCCTTTACCAGAATCATCTAGAACTGCAAAAGCTTTACGAATTTCTTCATCTAACTTTGCCTGAAATGGTGCCGTTTCGATCCATTTACGGATTTCAGCACCAGCTTGCGCTAATGCGCGAACATCATCAATATTCAAGTCTTCTAAACGCTTTTGAATCCGCTCAGTCAGATTATTGTGTTTCAGAAAGTCACGAAATGCTAAAGATGTGGTCGCAAAACCGGTTGGTACACGCACTCCTGTGGAAGCCAACTGAGAAATCATCTCGCCTAAGGAAGCATTCTTACCTCCGACTGACTCAACATCAGTCATGCGGAGCTGCTCAAAAGGCAAAATATAGGCATCTGCCATACTGCTATTTTGTTGTTGTTGGTTGGACATAAAAACTCTCTAAGGGTAGGAAAACTGGTCGAGCGGCCACTCAAAATGGGGCATACTTCAATACATCCTATTGTAGTGCTGACCCTGACTTTTAAGCCAAAACCATGTCTACCGAAACCCGTATAGTTTTCATTGTTTCTGATGGAACCGGCATCACCGCCGAGAACTTCAGCCAATCGATTCTGGCCCAATTTGAGGCCACTTTTAGACACATCCGCATTCCCTTTGTAGATAGCGTAGATAAGGCTCATGATGCTGTTAGTAGTATTAACCAAGCATCCAATAAGTACGGGTTGCAACCCATTGTGTTCACCACTTTGGTGAACACTGAACTCAATACTATTGTCAGTAAAGCTAACGGCCTCATTTTGGATATGTTTCAAACCTTTGTGGCGCCCCTAGAAGCTGCACTTGGTATGAAATCTACCCATGCCATGAACCGCCTGCATCACAATGCGGATACCGAGGCTTACAAAAACCGTATCGAAGCTATCAACTACTCTCTAGCTCACGATGATGGGCAGTCAAATCAAAATCTGGTTGAAGCTGATGTCATCTTGGTTGGCATCTCGCGGGTTGGCAAAACCCCAACTAGCCTTTACTTAGCAATGCAATATGGGTTGAAGGCAGCAAACTACCCGCTGATTCCAGAAGACTTTGAGCGAGGGCATTTACCTAAAGACTTAATACCCTATCGCCAAAAGATTTTTGGTCTCATGATTGATGCTGAGCGGCTTTCAGAAATTCGTAATGAACGACGTCCGGGCAGCAATTACGCCAAACTAGAAAACTGCCGCTACGAAATTAATGAAGCGACTGCAATGATGAAAAAGCAATCTATCCCCTGGGTTTTAACCACGAGTAAATCGATTGAAGAGATTGCAACTACTGTATTGCAAGCCATGAAATCAGATAAAACAATTCTAGGCTAGTTTTTAACTTAACTGCGCCTGACGCGAAGCGTCTCAAAGAGACATACTGCTGCTGCAGTTGAGACATTCAATGACTCAACTCTGGCATCAATCGGGATTGATATTCCTTGGGCTTGTGCAAGCAAGTCTTCCGACACTCCCTGCCCTTCACTACCCATGATCCAAGCAACAGGATGCTGAAGTTTTTTTTGTAATGAGTAGATTTCACAATCAGCATCTGCTGTAGCGGCTAACATTGGTGCAGTCACTGCACTAAGTACTTGCTGATTTGACCAACCTTCATATAGATCCAATAGGTGGTGTGAGCCCATGCCGGCCCGTAATACTTTGCTAGACCATAGGTGGGCACAACCCGTTGTAGCAATCACTTGAGTGAACCCTGCAGCAGCAGCAGTGCGCAAGATAGACCCCACATTGCCGGCGTCTTGAATGCGATCTAGGATGAGTACATCGCCAGGAAGAGTAGCGATTGATTGTGGCGGAATTAAGCAAGATTTTGGCAGATCAAGCAGCCCGGCAATATGTGACGCATTTACTAACTCACTGAGTAAATCCCATAAAGCACTGTCAAGTTGATAAACTTTAGTGTCAGGACATATTTCTATATGCTCATATACAGCCTGTGAGACTTCTACATTCTGCAGGCCAATCTCTGAAGTCAATAAAGTACTTAAGGCAGGATCACCTACCCAGGTTTGCACTAGATGAATGCCCTCTAACAAGGCCCGACCACTCGCTAGCCTTGCCTTGTGACCCTTTGAGCCGGTAGCTTGAAGGTTGCGAATCTCTTTGAATAGAGGATTCTCTTTAGAAGTAATGAGGTCGAAGTTCATGACTAACTTGTAATACCCTCAAGAACTTTTCGAACAGGTGAAAAACTTCTGCGATGCTCATCGCAAGCACCAAATTCTTTGAGAGCGGCAAAGTGCGCTTCAGTTGGGTAACCCATATGCTGAGCAAATCCATACTGCGGATGGATTTTGTCTAATGCTTGCATCTGGCGATCGCGCGTTACTTTAGCGATGATAGATGCAGCTGAAATTGCTGGCTCTTTGGCATCCCCTTTGATAATTGCTTCAGAGGGAATGGATAACTCAGGACACCGATTGCCATCTATCAGCGCTTTATCTGGCCAGGCACCTAATCGTATTGCTAAATCCTCAATAGCACGACGCATTGCCAACATGGTAGCTTGCAGAATATTAATGTCATCAATCTCTGCGGGGCTGGCCTCGCCAATACCCCAGGCTTTAGCCCTCTCCATAATTTGTTCGTAGAGAAACTCACGACGTGCAGGAGTCAGCTTCTTAGAGTCTTTTAAGCCTGCGATAGGATTACTTGGGTCAAGTACTACTGCCCCTGCCACGACTGCCCCAACCAATGGGCCCCGCCCTGCCTCATCAACTCCGCAGATCCAGATCAGACTCACGACTGCACTCTTTTCTGGCGACTATTTTTAATCGTTTGAGCAACTGCTTGTGCAACCAAGAGACCGGTTGGACGACGGAGCGTCTCATGCATTTGAGCAAACCGTACCTTGAGTTCGGTGACTTTATTGGGATGATTCAACCAGTCGATGAGAGCTTGGGCTAACTTTTCTGGGGTAGCATCATTTTGCAATAACTCTGGAACCACAAACTCACCACATAAAATATTCGGCAAACCTACATAAGGCAAATAACCCTGACGTTTCATGATTTGCGCAGTCAACCAAGGAACCTTATAAGAAATCACCATGGGTTTTTTCCATAACGCTGCTTGTAATGTGGCGGTACCACTAGCTATTAACACAACATCAGAAGCTTCCAATACTTCATCAGCCATTCCATCAAGCAATTGAATCTGAATATCAGGATTCAGCTTTTTAGCTTGAAGTAGAAGTTGCTCCAGCGGTTCACGTAATCGTGGTGTAGCTACCGGTATTAAAAAGTGGAGCTTCTGCCCTTTTAATTTCTCAGTTAGCAACTGCATCGTTTCAAAAAATACTGGGGCAATGAGCTCAATCTCTGAGACACGACTACCAGGCAACACTGCAATCACAATTCCATTAAGTGAATGACTCGAAAGTTTTAATTCTTGTGCAATTTTTTCTCGCGCCTGATTGGCATTTGGCTCAGGTGGAATTTCACTTGCTAAGGGATGGCCAACATAAGTTGAAGCCACGCCTGCCCGATCATAGATTTCAGTTTCGAAGGGAAAAATGCACAGCATGCGCTCAACAGCCTGAGATATTTTCTTAATACGCCCTGCTCTCCATGCCCAAATCGATGGTGAAACTAAATGTAAAGTTGGAATGCCTACTTTGCGCAAATGAAGCTCAACACCTAAATTAAAATCTGGGGCATCTACTCCTAAATACACATCTGGGCGCCCTTCACCTGTCAGATTTTGGATGAGCTCTTTACGGAGCTTCAAAATAGCAGGAAGCTGTTTGATTGCCTCAACATAGCCTCGAACACTCAAGGTCTCCATCGGCCAATCGGAACGCATGCCCTGGGCTTTCATGCGGGGGCCACCGATACCATAAATTTCTAGTCTAGCCATATCTGGTATTTGATTCAATGCACTTAACGCTGGCGCAGCAAGTAAATCACCAGAGGGTTCGCCGGCTACACAAGCTAACTTAGGCAAAGTAAAGCCTTACCGAATAATGCCGCGCGTAGAGGCGGCAATGAAATCATGAAACTGGGCCAATTTTTCTGCAGTAGCAGCATCAGCTGCATGCGCAGCAACCATCTTCTGAATTTCTACCTTAGCATCCTCAAAACTGAGACCGTCTTTGTAGAGAGACTTGTATGCCTGACGAAGTGCAGTAATCGTTTCTGTTGAAAATCCCCGGCGCTTGAGGCCCTCAACGTTAATTCCATGAGGGCCAGCCTTATCACCAGCTGCAATAACGAACGGTGGAATATCTTGCACCAGGATCGAACCACCACCCAACATGGCATGTTGCCCTACTCGTACAAACTGATGTACGCCAGACATGCCACCCATAATGGCCCAGTCATCAACATGAACGTGGCCTGCAATTTGGGCATTACTAGAGAAGATTGTGTGATTGCCTATTTGGCAATCATGAGCAATATGTACATAAGACATGATCCAGTTATCGCTTCCAAGACGAGTAATGCCTTCGTCCTGTGCTGTACCAGTGTGAATGGTTGTGAACTCACGCACGGTATTGCGATCACCAATCATGAGTTGAGTAGGCTCGCCCCGATACTTCATATCTTGAGGTGCGCCACCAATCGAGGCAAAATGCGCAAAATTATTTTCTTTACCGATAGTTGTATAGCCCTCAATCACCGTATGCGAGCCTACCTTAGTACCAGTACCAATCTTCACATGAGGGCCGATAACAGAATAAGGGCCAACCTCAACATCAGTAGCTAACTCAGCTTTGCTGTCAACTACGGCAGTTGCATGAATCCGAGTCATTACGCGCCTTTCGTACGAACCGCACAGGTAATATTTGCTTCGGCAGCAATTTCACCATCTACAGTTGCCTGCACGGCAAACTTATAGATACCAGCACGCTCGCGTTCTAATTTGGCAGTCATGATGAGCTGGTCACCTGGCAGAACTGGCCTTTTAAAGCGTGCATTATCAATACCGGCAAAATAATAAATTGCATCATCTGCGCGCTCCTCTGAAAAAGTCAGTAGTGCAGCAGTTTGTGCCAAAGCCTCAATAATGAGCACTCCCGGCATTACCGGAAAGTCTGGAAAATGTCCCTGAAAGAATGGCTCATTCATCGTGACGTTCTTTAACGCAGTAATAGATTCACGTGGCGTGATTTCGAGCACACGGTCTACTAGCAAAAATGGATAGCGATGCGGTAATAACTTCAGAATCTGATTGATATCGATCGCAATGGGCTTGCTCATGGGGTGCCTACTTAAAAGTTAATATAAATTTAATAGCTGGTGGATCTTAAGATCCAGAGTCCTTGCTCTTATCTAATAAACGCAAACGTTGACGTATTTTATCTAGACCACGCAAGATAGCTGCATTTTTCTCCCAAGCACTATGGGGCATTGAGGGGTAAACGCCCGTAAAATGCTGTCCTGGCTCGGTAATAGAGCGAATAATGGAGGTGTTGCCGGAAATCGTGGTTCTATCTGCAATGGTGAGATGCCCTGCAAAATTTGAAGCGCCTCCAATAATGCAGAAATTACCAATTTTTGTACTACCCGAAATAGCGGCGCACCCTGCAATCACACAGCACTCACCAACTGTGACGTTATGTGCAATTTGTACTTGATTATCGATTTTAGTTCCCGCGCCAATGACGGTGTCACTCATGGCGCCACGATCAATCGTAGTTGAGGCACCAATCTCGACATCATTACCAATCACTACTCTGCCAGTTTGCGGAATCTTGACCCACTCTCCGCCAGTTGCAGAAAAATCTGGTGCAAATCCAAAACCATCAGCACCAATCACAGCGCCACTATGAATAATGCAGCGCTCGCCAATTTGAGTACCGTAATAAATCGAAACTGAGGGGTAAATCAGCGTATCACTCGCAATGACGCTATCTCTAGCAATCGAGGAATTTCCCAAAATTGATACTCGCTCACCTAACTTGACACCGGCGCCGATTTGAACAAAGGGTCCGATATGGCATGTAGCAGGAACAATTGCCGTTGAATCTATCGCGGCGCTTGGATGTATTCCAGGAGCATATTTTGGCGCGCTTTCTTTTGCAAAAGCCTGAGCCATTCTGGCAAAAGTTGCATAAGGATTTTTTGAGACAAAGTAAACCCGCTTTGATGAACTAGCACTTGGATTCGCTTGCAAAAATTCCAGATCAGCCTGACTCAGAATGAGTGCACCTGCAAGACTATCACTTGCCTGTTGGCGATACAGCGGATTAGACAGGAAGGATATTTGGTTTAATTGCGCTCGCTCTAGGGGAGCAAGGCCAATCAATACTTGGGAGGCCTCCCCCACCAAGCTTACTTTAAACTGTTCGGCCAGCTCGATGGCGGTGGGCATAAAACTTACTTGAGACTATTCAAAGCCTTGATGACATCATCGGTTACGTCGGCCTTAGGGCTAACATAAGCAGCTTCTTGAACAATGACGTCAATTTTTCTTTGCTCGGCGATTTGCTTGAGAACTAAGTTTGCTTTTTCAGCAATCTTGGCCCGCTCTTCAAAAGTCCGCTGATTTAGGTCTTCTGTAAATTCACGTTGCTTACGCTGCAATTCACGATCTTGATCAGCCAATTCACGCTGACGACGAATGCGCTCTGCTTCATTCATGACGGCAGCATCACGATCTAACTTTTCAGCTGCAGACTTAATCTTTTGAGCACTATCACGCAAATCATTTTGGCGCTTAGTGAATTCATTTTGTAGGCGGGCTTGCATGGCCTTCGCTAAGTTGGACTCGTTAAATACTTTTTCTGAGTTCACAACTGCTACACGCGTGCCAGCATCTTGCGCGTGCACTTGTGATACAAAGATTGTTGCTATTGCAGCAACACAACTTATTTGAATCCATTTTGAAAATTGACAGAACTTCATAAAACTTTCCTCAAACAATTAGAACGCTGTACCGACCTGGAACTGTAAACGCTGCACATTAGCTGTTGGATATGGCTTATACGGAATACCGTAGCTAAATTTGAGCGGTCCCAAAGGTGAAATCCATGATATACCCAATCCATAAGAATAACTCAAAACAAGATTGATATTTTCCCCAAAAGCATTACCTCCATCCACGAAAGCAAAGGTTCGCAGGGTCTTGTCGACACCCGAACCTGGAACGGGGACGGTGTATTCGACATTAGTTACGATCTTAGACTGGCCCCCGGTTGGCTGATTTAGACCAATAACCTTGTTGTGGTACTGGGGCCCTAGCGATCCAGGCGAATATCCGCGTACTGACCCAATACCGCCAACATAGTAGTTTTTAGTAATTGGGAATGGATTATTTCCATATGCCTCACCATAACCAAGCTCACCATTAAAAGATAAGATGTTACCTTTAGAAAATGAATGGTACTTTTGGTACTGACCGAATAGACGATAGAAGGTCATATTGCCAGCGGGAGTGCCAACCTCTGCGGACAATAGTTGCAGAGAGCCAGTAGAAGGAATGAGGGCGCTATCTCGACCATCGCGAGCCCAACCTACAGTCAGTGGAATGTTATAGGTAGTCAAGGTAGCAGGATAGCCCGGCGCTGCGATACCATAATTCTGAGCATAACTTAAATAAGGCTGGGGCGTATTTGAAGACGTTTGAATCTGATAAGCCTCAACACCGGTTCCAAAGAAAATGCGGTCCACTTCAGTATAAGGAACGCCAAACTTAATGTTTGAGCCAACAGACTTAATTTGATAACTCGTATCGCCAACATAATAGAGGGGCTTTGAAGACCTATAGAACAGATCGGTATATCGACTGATACCATCCTCAGTAAAATATGGGTCGTAATTGGATAGGGTTAAATTTTTATTAATCTTTCCTAGAGAAAAGTTTATTCCGACTGCTGTACCAGTACCAAATGCGTTATCTTGATTAATACCCGCAGACAAAATTAATTTTTCTGTGGAAGAAAAGCCAGCACCAATTGTTACCGCACCGGTTGGTTTTTCAGTAACTTTCACCCTTACATCAACCTGGTCAGGGGATCCGGGAACATCTTCGGTAGTGATATCGGTTTCAGTAAAGTAACCTAATCGACCTAAACGTTTTTTAGATAAGTCGATTTTTTCACTATCAAACCAAGAGCTCTCAAACTGACGCATCTCCCGACGAATCACAATGTCACGTGTTTTTGCATTGCCAGAAATCGCAACTTGACGAACGTAAATTCTGCGTCCTGGATCAACCACCAGGGTTAGATCAACTTCAGCTAAATCACGGCGCACATCTGGCTGAGGATTGATGGTTGCAAAAGCATAGCCATAGGAGCCCAATATCTCAGCGATAGCCTTGGTACTTTCAGCCAACTTAGCAGAAGAAAAGGTATTGCCTGGCTTTAATGTAAGCAATTGCATTAACTCAGCTTCTTTACCCAAGGTGTCGCCAGCTATACGTACATCTTTCACTGTGAACTTTTTACCCTCAACAATACTAATAGTGAGGTAAACACCTTTTTTATCGGGAGTAATCGATACCTGAGTGGACTCAATGACAAATTCAAGGTAACCGCGATTTAAGTAATAAGAGCGAATTGTCTCCAAGTCAGCAGTCAATTTTTGCTTCGAGTACAAATTATCTTTGCTATACCAAGATAACCATCCACCAGTCTTTAACTGCATCTCACTTTTGAGAGTGCCCTCACTAAATACTTCAGTGCCAATAAAGTTGATCTCTTGAATTTTGGCAACGGGGCCTTCATCAATATTGAAATAGATTGCTACCTGATTGCGCTCAAGTGGGGTGACAGTAGCCACCACCTCTGCGGCATACATGCCCTTACTCACATACTGACGTTTTAGCTCTTGCTCGGCCTTATCAATTAATGCTTTGTCATAAAAACGGGCTTCAGCGACCCCTACACTTTTTAGAGATTTTCTAACGATCTCTTGGTCGAACTCTTTCATCCCCGTAAACTCAATACGAGAAATTGAAGGGCGCTCCTCAACGATCACAATCAGAACAGTACCTTGAGCCTGAATTTGCACGTCCCTAAAAAAACCGGTGCTATATAGCGCCTTAATTGAATCTGCGCCCTTTTCCTCTGTAAAGGTCTCTCCAACTTGTACGGGCAAATAACTAAATACCGTACCTGGCTCTACACGCTGCAATCCTTCAATGCGAATATCTTTAACCACAAAAGATTCAGCTGCATGAATATTCAAACTGAGCGCGGCAGTAAGCACCATCAAAAGTTGAGCAATAAGTCGGGCAGAAATACGCAAAGGCGAGATCAGAAAATTCAAGGCGAAAAGTAGCGTTGTAAATCGTTAAATAAGGCCAGAAGAGATAGGGAAATCAACAGAAGAAAGCCCACCTTCTGGAACTGTTCTTGTATCGAAATCGATATCCGCTTACCAGCGACCAACTCCCATGCATCATACAGTAGCTGCCCCCCATCTAGCATCGGAAAAGGGAGCAAATTCAACAGGCCAATACTAATGCTTATAAGTGCTAAAAATGCAAAAAATGGCTGCCAACCTACCTGGGCAGACTTACCCGCCATATCCGCAATACTTAAAGGACCTCCCAGTTGTTTTAGGGAGGCATTTCCAGTAAAGATCCCCGCCATTAACCTGATGGAGACCTTAGTAATCAACCAAACCCTCTCGGCTGCAAATCCGATGGCATCAAGCGGGCCCAACTTCAACTCATCCCAATCCGCTAAAGGCACTGGCTTAGGCAGAATGCCAAGGGCCAACATGGGGTCAACTTCAGGACTTAGTTGGGGCAGGTCCTTGGCTGCAAAGGTCTTCATGTAACGACCCCCCGAAGGAGTCTGCATTTCTAAAGAAAATCCAGTCTCACCAGTAAGGGCATCTAAAAGAGTCCAGCGCAAAGCATTCCAACTGAGAACGGGTTCAAAATCACGCGCAAGAGGCACAGAATTTGAATTTGGTAGAGTCTGCCAACCAATCACGTGATCCCCTCCTTCAACACCCAGTTTTGCGGCTACTGAATTTTCAGGTGGAGCCTTCAATATCGCTGGCAATTGTGGTGCGCCAGAAATGTAAATCACAGCAAACAAAAGGATTGCCAAGAAAAAGTTGGCGAATGGGCCGGCTGCAACAATCAGGGAACGCTGCCACAGTGGTTTGCGATCAAAAGCCTCTAGCTCATCTGCGGCAGCAATCGTTTGCTGACTATCACGACCATCTAGCAACTTCACATAACCGCCCAGAGGAATAGCGGCAATTACCCACTCGGTTTTATTGCTCGCAACATAAGTAAAAATTGGTTTACCAAAGCCAACCGCGAATCGGAGCACGCGGACTCCACATAAACGGGCAGCTAAAAAATGTCCGAACTCATGAAAGCTCACAAGCACGCCTAAGGTGACTAAAAATGAAGCAAGAGTAATCAGTGCCTGCAAATGAATTCCTTACTACTTTTTTAAATTAAAGTTTGATAGATTTAATAAAGTCACTTGCCACTTTTCGGGCTTGCATATCAATATCCAAAATACATTCGATTGAATCTGCATTTGAAACTGGTATTGCATTTAAGGCCTTTTCTACTACCAAAGGAATTTGCAGATAGGGCATACCTTCATTTAAGAAAGCCGCCACCGCGATCTCATTGGCTGCATTGAGAACTGTAGGCGCCGTACCTCCTGCCTTGGCAGCGGTGAATGCCAAAGACAAGCAGGGAAAGTGTGCCAAGTCTGGTTCAGCAAAGCTTAACGCTGCCAATTGAGTTAAATTCAATTGCGCAACACCAGCGTCAATACGCTCTGGCCACGCTAAACCATAAGCAATCGGAGTGCGCATATCAGGCTGACCTAATTGCGCAATCACAGAGCCATCTCGGTACCGCACCATGGAGTGCACCACGCTTTGCGGATGAATCAACACTTTAATTTTTTCCAAAGGCAAACCAAACAACCAAAAAGCCTCAATCACCTCGAGACCCTTGTTCATCATCGTTGCTGAATCAACTGAAATCTTTCTACCCATGACCCAATTTGGATGAGCGCAGGCTTGGTCAGGTGTAATACCTTCTAATTGTTCCAGAGGCGTATTTCTAAATGGACCACCTGAGGCAGTTAAGCACAACTCCTCGACTCCTAGACTTGGATTTGGCGTTTTAGAAAATTGAGCAGGAAGGCATTGAAAGATTGCATTGTGCTCACTATCAATTGGTAGTAGCTCACCTCCGCCCTCCTTCATCGCTTGCATGAATAAATTGCCAGACATGACTAGAGCTTCTTTATTTGCAAGCAATACTCTTTTGCCTGCTTTGGCGGCAGCTAAGGTAGGTACTAAACCAGCCGCACCCACTATCGCAGCCATCACGGTGTCACATCCTGAATCTGTAACAGCACTAACAAGTGCTTGAGGGCCATAGAGCACTTGCGTATTGATTTTTTGATCAAGTAGTATTTGCTTGAGACGAGCGGCACCATCAGCATCTGCAACAACCGCAATGGCAGGCTTAAATTCTGAACACTGCTGAGCTAATCGATCAATTTGCTTACCGGCCGTAAGAGTAGCCACCTTAAATCGGTCTGGATGAGCGCGGATAACAGCAAGCGTATTAACACCGATAGATCCTGTCGATCCCAGAATAGCAATATGCTTTATTGTCATCACACAAACCCTGCTAGCAATGCTGCAATTGGCATTGTTGGAATCAATGCATCAACACGATCAAGTACGCCACCGTGCCCAGGCAACAAATGGCTACTGTCTTTTACTCCAGCTAGACGCTTTAATTGAGACTCAAATAGATCGCCAAAGATGCTGAAGGCCACTAAAACCGTCACCATCAAAAACATTACTACCCAGCCAAAACGAATTGCCCAAGCTCCAAATAGAGTCGACTCAAAAGGTAAATACATCACGCAGAGTAATGCATAGCCATAAGAAAGTACAAGGCCCCCAATGGCGCCCTCAACCGACTTACCAGGACTGATTTGAATAGCCAACTTGCGCTTACCAAATGCTTTACCAATAAAGTAAGCACCAATGTCAGCAACCCAAACTAAAGCGATGCTTGTCAACAAAAATACCAAGCCGAGCTCCCGTAAGAAGACTAGTGAAAACCAGGTTGCCGGCAATAAAATTAAGCCGAGCACTACATAAAATGGGCGCAACTTTTGTAAAGAAAGGTTGATGCCTTTTGCCAAAATAAATGGCGCCACAAAGAACCAAAAAATAACTGATAAGAGCAGTAATGCAAATTGCCAAGATGTGTTTTGCATGCTTAGCAGAATCAAAATGATGGCTAAGCAAAATAATGCATAGACCCAAGCAGCTCGCCTAGCTTGAGGGGTCAGTAAAATACTCCATTCCCATGCAGCAGCTAATAAGGCTGCCAAGAAGAATGCGCCAATATACATAGCGGGCAATAAAAATAGGATGGGTAAGAGAACTGCTAGTAGAACAAGGGCAGTAATAACTCGAGTTTTTAGCATGAATGATGTGCTTAAAGAATCAGACTGCGTCACTCAAAGCTTGCGACGCAAGCTGAGCACTAGTGCGACCAAAGCGGCGCTCACGCTGACTAAACCAATGAAACGCTTTACGCAGCTCGAGCTCATCAAATTCTGGCCATAAAACATCCGTGAAATACAGCTCTGTATAAGCTAGTTGCCACAACAAGAAGTTACTCACACGCTGCTCACCACCGGTACGAATGAATAAATCTGGCTCTGGAGCGTAGGCCATTGAGAGATGGGGTGCAATTAGCTCCTCAATCACTTGCTCTGGCTTGAGTTGAGGATTAATCTCCAAGCAACGACGCATGGCTTGCAAGATATCCCAGCGGCCACCATAGTTCGCAGCAACAGTTAAGGTAATCGCTTTACACCCAGTAGTCTTTTCTTCCGAAAATTGAACCATTTCTTGGATGGCTGGATCGAAACGACTGAGGTCGCCAATCACGCGCAAGCAAATATCATTTTCTACAAGGCGAGCAACCTCACCTTTCAGAGATTTCAGAAATAGTTTCATCAAAAAACCGACTTCTTCTGGAGGGCGACGCCAGTTCTCAGAACTAAACGCAAAAATAGTCAGGTATTGAACACCGCTGCGGTGACACTCTTGAACAATTTTACGAACCGCAGACAAACCCTCAGAATGCCCAGCTACACGAGGCATCATGCGTTTACCTGCCCAACGCCCGTTACCATCCATGATGATTGCCACATGGCGAGGAATCGCACTGAACTCTGGAATATCTTGGGTTGAACTGAGGTGTTGGGTCATGAGAGACTTAAATTCAATCGGGCCCTTAAACCGTCATGATCTCTTTTTCTTTTTCAGAAACAGTTTTGTCAATATCAATCACTGCCTTGTCTGTCATCTTCTGAATATCCTCAGTCGCGCGACGCTCATCATCCTCAGAAATTTCCTTATCTTTAGTTAAGCGCTTTAAATGCTCATTGGCATCACGGCGTAAATTGCGTACAGCAATCTTGGCATCTTCACCCTCACTCTTCACGACTTTGGTGAGCTCACGACGGCGCTCTTCTGTCAAAGCAGGCATTGGTACACGGATCACAGTGCCTTGTGATGCAGGATTTAAGCCCAAATCAGAATCACGAATCGCCTTCTCGATAGCGGCAACCATGGTCTTTTCAAATGGCTGAACATTAATGGTGCGGGCATCTGCTAGACCTAAGCTAGCTACTTGACTCAAAGGAGTTGGATTACCGTAGTACTCCACCTGAATGTGCTCCAAAATTCCGGAATTAGCACGTCCAGAGCGAATCTTTGCCAAACTACTTTTCAAAGACTCAAGAGACTTTTGCATCTTTTGATCGGTGGTGGATTTAATTTCTGCAGCAGACATCGGGCCTCCTATTAAACGTGTACTAAAGTACCCTCAGATTCACCCTGCACTACGCGCATTAATGCGCCGGGCTTGAGAATCGAAAATACTTTGATTGGTAATTTGCGGTCACGGCATAAAGCAAATGCAGTGGCATCCATGACTTGCAAGTTTTTAATGATGGCTTCATCAAAAGTAATAGTCTTATATAAAGTGGCCGTCGGATCTTTGACTGGATCAGCGCTATAGATGCCGTCCACTTTTGTTGCCTTGAGCATGACATCTACATCCATCTCAGCACCGCGCAGAGCAGCCGCTGTATCGGTTGTAAAGAATGGGTTGCCTGTGCCAGCGGCGAAGATCACTACCTTACCTTCACTCATCGCACGAATTGCACGCGGACGAATGTAAGGCTCAACTACTTGATCCATTCTAAGTGCGGACTGCACGCGCGCCTCAATCCCTTTTTGACGCAAAGCATCTTGTAATGCAAGTGAGTTCATCATGGTGGCTAACATACCCATGTAATCTGCAGTAGCGCGATCCATACCGGCAGCTCCACCAGCAACACCTCGGAAAATATTACCGCCACCAATCACAATGGCAAGCTCAACGCCGCTACTGACTACCTGGGCAATTTCTGAAATCATGGAATCGATGGTTACCGGGTTGATACCAAAAGCATCATCACCCATCAGGGCTTCACCAGATAATTTAAGGAGGACGCGTTTGTAGGCTGGCATGTTTTTATTTTTCCGTAATTTGCCAAGTAATTTTCTTACTTAGCTTATTGATCTTTAAGCGCTTTTTAATATCTCCGCTAAATTATAAAGGGCTTGGGGAAGATCAAACAAAAGGGCATAGAAACGCAGGTTTCTATGCCCTTTTGGGTATTACCGACCATCTGGGGCAAACCCCAAATTGGCGAATTAAGCAGTAGCTTTAGAGGCAGCAGCTACCTGAGCGGCAACTTCAGCCGCAAAGTCGTCTTGACGCTTCTCAATGCCCTCGCCTACAACAAACATCGTGAAACCCTGGATTGTTGTATTTGCAGCCTTGAGCATTTGCTCAACCGTTTGCTTATCGTTCTTCACGAAAGTTTGGTTTAACAAGGAAACCTCTTTGAGATATTTCTGAATAGAACCTTCAACCATTTTCTCAACGATCTCTGGTGGCTTACCCGATTCAGCAGCCTTTTGTACAGCAACGCTACGCTCAATCGCGATAGACTCAGCAGGAACATCGGCTGTAGATAAAGCCACAGGCTTCATCGCAGCAATATGCATTGCTATGTCCTTAGCAGCAGTTTCGTCACCCTCAAATTCAACCATCACACCAATCCGCGTGCCATGGAGATAGGATACCAACTTGCTAGCACCAGTAAAACGCTTGAAGCGACGTGGCATGATGTTTTCGCCGATCTTACCGATCAATGCACTGCGAACTTCATCAACCGTTTTACCATTCAGTGGCAATGCCAACAAAGCAGCAACGTCAGCTGGGTTCTTTTCAGAGATCAGCTTAACGCACTCGTTTGTAAATGCCAAGAAATCATCGTTCTTAGAAACGAAATCCGTTTCGCAGTTCACTTCAAGCAAGGCACCGTTAGTGCCATTGATGAATGAAGCCACAATTCCTTCAGCAGTGACGCGAGAAGCAGCTTTACCAGCTTTACTACCAAGCTTGACACGCAGAATTTCTTCTGCACGTGCCATATCACCATCAGCCTCGGTCAAAGCCTTTTTGCACTCCATCATTGGAGCATCAGTCTTGGCGCGTAACTCGCCAACCATTGCAGCTGTGATGGCGGCCATTATTCAGCTTTCCCTTCTTCAACGAACTCTTCTTCGCCCTCTTTAACAGCGGTCAAGATTTCTTGAACAGAGTTAGCCTTACCTTCGAGGATTGCATCAGCAATACCGCGGGTATAAAGGAGAACAGCTTTGCTAGAGTCATCATTACCAGGAATGATGTAATCAATGCCTTCTGGTGAATGGTTGGTATCTACAACCGCAATCACTGGAATGCCAAGCTTATTAGCTTCAGTAATCGCAATCTTGTGATAGCCGACGTCCACTACAAAAATAGCATCAGGAACACCGTTCAAATCCTGAATACCGCCAAGTGCTTTTTGCAATTTGTCGAGATCACGGTCATTAGTCAAAGCCTCTTTCTTAGAAAGCTTTTCCCAGTCGCCTGCTTCTTTAGCAACTGCCATGTCTTTCAAACGCTTGAGGGAGCCTTTAACTGTTTTGAAATTGGTGAGCGTACCGCCCAACCAACGGCTGTCGATATAAGGCATACCAGCACGAGCTGCTTCTTCAGCAATGATCTCGCGTGATTGGCGCTTAGTACCAACAAATAAAATGGTGCCACGATTTGCAGCAACTTGTTTTGCAAATTTCAGGGCGTCCTGAAACATTGGCAATGTTTTTTCCAAGTTAATGATGTGGATCTTATTGCGATGACCGAAAATAAATGGGGCCATCTTTGGGGACCAGAAGCGCGTTTGGTGCCCAAAATGGCAACCGGCTTCCAGCATCTGACGCATTGTTACTGACATAACTTCTCCTAAGGGTTGGTTCTAAAGTTGGGTCCTAGCTGCGCTAAAAAGCGCCACCCTGGAAGACTCAACTTGCGATTTCAAGTCCAAAATAGACCTGAGATAAAAATTATAGCTTAAATATCAATGCTCTAGCCCAGCATCTGACAGGGTGAGGAGACATAAAACTAGCTCTGGAGACATTCCAAAGAAGGTGCTTGCCTAAATTTTAGGCAAGCTTGCTAAGTCAAAACTATCCAAGTCGTTGATAATCAAGGCATGAATAGTGTATTTACTGCAGAAAAAGACATCCTTGGTATGCGCGAGGCTGGCCGCTTGGCTAGCGAAGTTTTGGATCATGTAGCCCCTCATGTCAAAGCTGGAGTGACCACTGGAGAATTGGATCGGATTTGCCATGAGTACATGCGCGATGTCCAAAAGACGATTCCTGCGCCACTGAACTATCAGCCTCCAGGCTACCCACCATTTCCAGCGTCCATTTGTACCTCGGTCAATGATGTGATTTGTCACGGCATCCCAGGAGATAAAGTTTTAAAGAGTGGCGATGTTGTTAATTTAGATATCACCGTCATTACTCCCGATGGCTACTATGGCGATACTAGTCGAATGTTCATGGTGGGTGATGTTTCTGTCATGGCAAAACGTCTTACCGAAATTACTTTTGAATGTATGTGGCTTGGTATTGCAGAGGTTAAACCTGGTGCATCACTTGGTGACATTGGCCACGTGATTCAAACCCATGCTGAAAAATCTGGTTACTCAGTAGTGCGTGAGTATTGTGGTCATGGTATCGGCAAAGTATTTCATCAAGATCCGCAAATTCTGCACTATGGCAAACCCGGTACCGGCGAAAAGCTAGTTGCTGGCATGACTTTCACAATCGAACCCATGATTAATGCTGGCCGTCGCGATATCCGCACGATGCCAGACCAGTGGACAGTAAAAACAAAAGATCGCAGCCTGTCAGCGCAGTGGGAGCATACCCTCCTGGTGACACAAACTGGTGTTGAGGTCTTAACCTGGTCTGAAGGTAGCAACCCTGCACCTGATTGTGTCAAAGGTCTCTCTTTTAGGCCATCGCTAGCTAGCGCTTAAATCTATGAGTGATTTACAGCAGGGGATAAATCAGATTACCGATGCAGCCAGTCTGCGTGCTGCACGAGAAACTGCATATACGGAGTTTAAAAAAACTCAAGCTGTTGGCAAACTCACTAAGCAGTTAAGCAAAGTCACAGATCAGCTTCTCACTCAATTTTGGAGTGATTGTGGTTTAAATAATGACGCCACTTTGCTTGCAGTTGGAGGGTACGGCAGAAACTCGCTATTCCCTTACTCTGATATTGACATCCTCATACTGCTACCCACAAATGCTGAGTTGGCACAATCCTTATCCAAAAAGGTTGAGCAATATGTTGCCAGCTGTTGGGATGCTGGCTTAGAGATTGCCTCTTCAGTCAGAACAGTTGCTGAATGTATTTCGGAATCCGAGCAAGATATAACAGTGCGCACTTCATTGCTTGAGGCGCGATTCATTTGTGGCAAAAGACCACTGTTTAAAGAATTTACAAAGGCGTTCGAAGACGCCATGGATCCCAAGGCCTTCTTCCAAGCAAAGCTGGCAGAGCAAATTCAGCGACACTATAAATATCAGGACACGCCCTACTCTCTTGAACCTAATTGCAAAGAGAGTCCTGGTGGATTACGGGATCTGCAAGTGATCTCCTGGGTCAGCAAAGCAGTATTACTTGGCAACACCTTTAAAGACTTAAATGAAGCAGGCTTAGTGACCCAACGTGAGCTTACTGAGCTCAATCGTAATCAGCGCTTTTTAGAGACGCTGCGAGCCAATCTCCATTTACTGGCAGGACGCCGACAAGATGTTCTCGTCTTTGACTTACAGACTGCCTTAGCAAAGGCCATGGGTATTACAGAAGAATCATCGCGTGAAGCCAGTGAAGCGATTATGCGTCGCTACTACTGGGCTGCAAAAGCTGTCAATCAACTCAATGATGTACTTTTACAAAACATTGAAGCACTCCTCTTTCCTCAAGAATCGAAAACAACTCACACCATTCCTGGCGAAGGTAACGAGTATTTCATTGAGCGACAAGGGGTTCTCGACATTACCGATCCGCAGCTCTACCAAAAACATCCTGAGCAAATTCTACGAACCTTTTTAGTATTTGCTCAAACATCGAATGTGAAGAGTCTCTCTGCAACTATTTTTAGAGCCTTATATAACGCTCGTCAAAAAATGGATAGTAAATGGCGCGCCGCCCCAGTCAATAAAGCCCTTTTTATGGAGCTGCTCAAACAAGCAGACGGCGTAAGCCGAGCATTCCAGCTCATGAACCGCACTAGCGTCTTGGGCCGCTACCTACCAGCCTTTAGAAGAATCGTTGGGCAAATGCAGCATGACTTATTTCATGTATACACAGTGGATCAACATATCCTGATGGTGTTACGTAATGTACGTCGCTTCACGGTGATCGAGCATACCCATGAATTTCCATTCTGCAGTAGCCTGATTGCCCACTTTGAAAAGCCATGGTTGTTAGTAATAGCTGCCTTATTTCATGACATTGCCAAAGGCCGTGGTGGTGATCACTCAGAACTTGGCAAAGCCGATGTACGCAAGTTTGCTAAAGAGCATGGCTTGGATAAAAAAGATATTGAGCTATTAGTATGGCTAGTTGCAGAGCATCTCAATATGAGCCAGACAGCTCAGAAGCAAGATATCTCTGACCCAGATGTGGTTAGAGCATTTGCCAAAAAAGTAGGTGATGAGCGTCACCTGACTGCGCTCTACTTATTAACTGTGGCTGATGTGCGTGGCACTAGCCCTAAAGTCTGGAATGCCTGGAAAGGTAAGCTCTTAGAAGATTTGTATCGCGCCACACTCAGAGTCTTGGGCGGAGCTAAGCCTGATGCCTCCTCAGAACTAGCCCAACATCAAGAAGAGTCTAGAACCAAATTACGCCTTTACGGTATCAATGATGAGTCCTATGCAGAGCTCTGGAAACAGTTAGACGTCGCCTTCTTCTTAAGGCAAGATTCATCGGATATTGCTTGGCTCACACGACATTTATATAACAAGGTCAACAGTGACAAAGCGATCGTCAGCGCAAGACTCTCACCTATTGGTGAAGGGTTACAGGTAGCTGTTTACGTGAAAGACCAAGAAGACCTTTTTGCCAGAATCTGTGCCTACTTTGAAAGACACGGTTTCTCAATTTGGGATGCCCGCATTCATACGACACGTCATGGTTATGCTTTAGATACCTTCCAAATCTCTGGTAGTACCTTAGTAGATGAGGGTGGTAGTTATAGAGACATCATTCAACTAGTCGAGTTTGAGTTGACCGCCGCCCTAACGAATGCCGATCCATTACCTAACCCAAGTATGGGTCGCCTCTCTAGACAGTCACGCACCTTCCCAATTCAACCACGCGTTCATATGGTTCCAGATGAGCGTGGCAGATATTACACACTCGCACTATCCGCAAGTGACCGCACCGGCTTGCTATACACCATCTCTAGAGTACTAGCCAAACATCAGGTATCTATTCATACCGCAAGGATTAATACCCTAGGGGAACGCGTGGAAGATATATTGCTGTTAGATGCGGCTAACCTAGGTAAGAATCCAAAACTACAGATTCAACTAGAGACAGAGTTGCTTGAGGCTTTGGGGGCTTAATGCCCTACAAAAAGAAAAAGCCCAGGTTTTAAGCTGGGCTCTGGTAATACAAACTATGTGAATGCTCAGTCTAGGAGGCCTGCCAACTGTAAGCCCTCACGTCCAGCTGGGTGACGACAATCAACTTCTTCAAACTCATTGATATTATCAATCTCCATACCCATAGCGATATTAGTTACCTTCTCCAAGATCACCTCTACTACTACCGGCACCATAAAGTGTTTAGCCATCTTTTGCGCTTCAACTAAAGCACCATTAATCTTGGCAGGATCGCTTACGCGGATTAATTTGCAACCTAATCCTTCAACTACTCTACCGTGATCAACGCCATAGCCCTTGAGGGTTGTGTCGTCCACGTTAATATTGTCAAAGGCTAATTGGACACAGTAATCCATCTCAAAACCGCGCTGCGCCTGACGAATTAAGCCAAGATAGCTGTTGTTTACCAACACCATCACTAAAGGCAATTTAAATTGTGCGCCTACAGCCAACTCTTCAATTAAGAACTGGAAATCATAGTCGCCCGCTAAACCCACAACGGTGCGAGTAGGATCAGCAGCCAACACCCCAAGAGCAGCAGGAATAGTCCAGCCTAATGGGCCAGCTTGTCCGCAGTTAATCCACTGACGATCACCATACACATGCAAGAACTGTCCGCCTGCAATTTGTGATAAACCAATGGTGGTGACATAAATAGTATCGCGACCAAAGGCAGTATTCATTTCCTGATAAACACGTTGTGGCTTAACTGGAATGTTATCAAAATCAGTCTTGCGCAACATCAGTTTCTTACGTTCTTGGCAACGGCTTACCCAATCACCATAATTATTGAGCTTGCCTTTTGCTTTCCACTCTTTAGCAACTTGGACAAACAACTCGAGAGCTGCTTTGGCATCAGAAACAATTCCATAATCAGGCGTAAATACGCGACCAATTTGGGTTGGCTCAACATCAACGTGAATAAATTTACGACCTTTGGTGTACACATCGATTGAACCAGTATGACGATTCGCCCAACGGTTACCAATACCTAATACAAAGTCGCTTGCTAACATCGTGGCATTACCGTAGCGATGCGCAGTTTGCAAACCAACCATACCAGCCATTAAAGGGTGGTCATCTGGGATTGATCCCCAACCCATTAAGGTTGGAATAACTGGAATGCCCATTAACTCGGCAAACTCTACCAATAACTTAGAAGCATCTGCATTAATTACTCCGCCGCCAGCCACAATCAATGGCTTTTCAGCAGTCATCAACATTTCCATCGCTTTTTCGACTTGCTTACGACTTGCGGTGGGTTTGTATACCGCTAATGGCTCGTAAGTATCAATATCAAATTCAATCTCAGCCATCTGAACATCAATTGGCAAATCGATTAACACTGGGCCTGGACGTCCAGAGCGCATGATGTGAAATGCCTGCTGAAATACACGGGGTACTAAACCTGGTTCACGAACTGTAACAGCCCACTTGGTAACAGGCTTAGCAATACTCTCAATATCAACAGCTTGGAAATCTTCTTTGTACAAACGGGCACGGGGAGCTTGACCTGTAATACAAAGAATCGGAATGGAATCAGCGCTTGCTGAGTAAAGACCGGTGATCATATCGGTTCCAGCAGGACCAGAGGTACCAATACATACTCCGATATTGCCAGCTTTAGCACGGGTATAACCTTCGGCCATATGCGATGCACCTTCTACGTGGCGGGCCAAAATATGGGTAATGGATTGACGCTCGCGCATTTGCGCATACAGTGGATTAATTGCAGCGCCAGGTACTCCGAAGGCAGTAGTAATACCCTCTTTTTCCATTACTAAAACTGCTGCCATTGCTGCCTTCATTTTTGCCATGATTCGTCTCCCGATGTAGTTGTAGCGCAATGATGGTGAAATTTGGCCTTTTTGGGAAGATCAGCAAATCTATATCTAGTATTCCACCATGGAATAGTGTAAAAATAGGGCATTAAAACCACTAAAAAGCACTATGGATCGTGTTCAAGGCATATTTCTATTTATCCGGATTGTTGAAACAGGCTCATTTAGTAAGGCTGCTGAGGACTTGGGCATTACCCAGCCAACCGCTACTAAGTTTGTAGCCAGCCTGGAAAAACGTTTAGGCACCTTATTGCTGCATCGAAGTACACGTGGAGTTACAGCAACTGAAATTGGCAAGCTCTACTATGAGAAGTGCAAGATTATTTCTCAAGAAATAAATGAAGCCGATGATCTCGCCTCATTAATGCAATCTAAAGTACGTGGCAAATTAACGATCAGCTCTTCAGTTGCTTTCGGGCGCCGCGTACTGACACCCTCGATCCTAGAATTCATGTCACATCATCCAGAGCTAGAAGTGGATTTAAGTATGGATGATCGCTACATCAACTTAATTGAGCAAGGAGTAGATTTAGCAATTCGGATGAGAAACTTGCCGGACTCCTCATTGGGCTCCCGATTCATTGGCATGAATCCCTGGGTATTGGTTGCCAATCCTAAGTATTTACAAGAGCATCCGGCGCCTCAGGTGCCAGAAGATATCAAAAAGCATCGCGCCCTGATCTACACAACAGCGCAAAGTGATCATCGCTGGAGTTTTACCAATCCGCAAAATCAAACTGAAGTTGTTGAGGTAAAGGGACCATTTATCTCAAATAACCTTTCTTCCATTCTTGCTGCAGCTAGAACAGGAATGGGCTTAGCAGCGCTTCCCTGCTATGTAGCCTACCAATCGATTCAAGATCAAGTGTTACAGCCCGTAATGGAAGACTGGCTCCTACCAAGTCAAGAAATGCATGCCGTATTTTCATCACCCAAACATGTGCCCACTAAAGTGAGTCAATGCATTGATTGGCTACAAGGTCAATTTAAAGGGGAATGGTGGAAAGGTCTTCCCCCAGAACACATTGAATAAAAAAATCCCCAATGAATGGGGATCTGATGATGAATACAAGTTGGAGCTAATCACTCCATAACTTACCTGCAGTGGCCCAATCTGATTTTTTGATATCTTGATAAATCACATCAACAGAGTCAGCAGAGCAACCCATAATTTTGACGGCAGCCTCAGTAATGGCTTTCGCATACTCACGCTTGATATCCTCTGTACGACCTTCAAATAATTGAACTTGAATGACTGGCACCTTTACCTCCGATTAATGGTTAATAAACAAACGTTGATATGCGGGCCATTCTAGCTGACCCTCCTGATCACCATCACTACACAATTGTCTATAAGTTAACTGGCATACCTCAGGATCAGGGGTAATAAGTTCCCCATTAGAGCCGGCTAGCAGCTGAATTTTGCAGGCTTTATCTAGTACATCCATTAAATAAAACGCCTGCTGAATAGACGATCCACAAACAATGCTGCCGTGATTATGTAAAAGTATGGCCTTCTGATTGCCTAAGTTTGCAATCAAGGATTCCTGCTCTTGCGACGAAAGTGCTAAGCCCTGGTATGGGTGGTAGCCCATATCTTGATAGAAACGCAAGGCATGTTGTGAAATCGGTAGTAGCCCTTGCTTCTGGGCCGACACCGCAATCACAGAATCTGCATGTAAATGGAACACACAATGCGCATCTAGCCTGGCTGCATGTACTGCTCCATGTATTGCAAAACCTGTTTGATTGACTGGGCCGTCACCAGACAATATCTGGCCTTCAATATTGACCTTCACTAAATTTTGCGGGGTGACCTCATTAAAGCGTAGTCCGAACTGATTGAGCAAATAAGCGCCCTTTTCACCTGGTATGGCTGCTGATATATGGGTATAGATTCCGTCATCCCAATGTTTGAGATACGCTAGTTGATAGGCTGTTGCTAAATCAATGCGAACTTGCTTTTCTTGATCGGAAATATTGTCCGAGGCAGCCCACTCTTTTGAGTTGATATGAAATTTTGAATGCAATATATTCATTTAAAAATAAACCTACCTCAATAAATTGATCATTGCAGCTTCATCAATCACTGTTACACCTAATTCTTCTGCTTTGGTGAGCTTACTGCCCGCATCAGAACCTGCCACGACATAGTCTGTCTTCTTGGAGACCGACCCGGCCACTTTAGCGCCAGCCTTCTCTAGTAGATCTTTTGCCTCATCTCTTGTCAGAGTTGGAAATGTGCCCGTCAGAACAAAAGTTTTTCCAGCTACTGCCGTACTGATGATTTTTTCTTCTACAGCTAGCTGCATTCCTGAAGCTAGCAACTGCTCAATCACTTCCCGGTTATGCGCTTCTTGCATAAAACTCGTAATGGAATCTGCCACGACTGGCCCAACGTCTTTCACTGAGAGCAAGTCTTCCATACCGGCGTCCATTAAGGCATGCATAGACTGATAGTGATTCGCTAAATCTTTTGCGGTGGTCTCGCCCACATGACGAATACCTAGGGCGAAGATAAATCTCGCTAACGTAGTGTTTCTGGACTGATTAATTGCCTGAATAAGATTATCAGCAGACTTATCACCCATGCGCTCAAGATTGGCTAGAGCAGTCAATCCCAACCTGTAAAGATCTGCTGGGGTTCGCACCAGATTATGATCCACCAATTGATCCACAATCTTCTCGCCCAGACCTTCGATGTCGAGCGCCCTTCTATGAGCAAAGTGAATTAATGCCTGTTTGCGTTGCGCCCCACAAAAGAGTCCGCCGCTACAGCGAGCGATGGCTTCATCAGCTAAACGCTCAATATGTGAATCACATACGGGGCAGTTTGTTGGCATGACGAATTCTGTCGTTTTAGTAGGCCTGCGATCTTTAATGACTGAAACCACTTCCGGAATCACATCGCCCGCTCTGCGGACTGAAACCGTATCACCAATACGCACATCCTTACGTTTCACTTCGTCTTCGTTGTGTAAGGTTGCATTAGTCACCGTTACCCCGCCCACTTCAACTGGTGCCAGTCTAGCTACTGGAGTAATCGCGCCTGTGCGCCCCACCTGAACATCAATCCCCAAGACAGTAGTGAGCGCCTCTTGCGCCGGGTACTTGTGAGCCAATGCAAATCGTGGCGCTCTGGATACAAAGCCTAGCTTAGCCTGCTCTGCAAATGAATTGACTTTATAGACTACGCCATCAATATCGTATGGGAGGGAGTCTCGTTTTTCACCAATCTCACTGTAAAAATTGAGGATCTCATGCACCGAATTCAGTACTCTGCGCTCCGCACAAACTGGTAATCCCAGCTCTACATAGGTATTGAGTAATTCTTCATGGGTTTTTGGCAGCCAAGATTGAGGCTCGAGCACCCCCAAGCCGTAAGCAAAGAAAGAGAGTGGTCTTTTTGCAGTGATCTTCGAATCTAATTGACGCAAGCTACCAGCAGCTGCATTGCGGGGATTAGCAAACTCTTTCTCCCCCAACTCTGCTGCCTGTCGATTCATCTTCTCAAAGTCTTTGAGGTACATAAAGACTTCACCACGAACTTCTAATACTTTCGGGATATTCTTACCAGTGAGTTTGAGGGGAATAGCGCGAATTGTTTTAATGTTTGCTGTGACATCTTCGCCACTAGCGCCATCACCACGCGTGGCAGCAGTGACTAGAGAGCCATTCTCATAGCGCAGTGAGATCGCTAAACCATCAAATTTGAGCTCGCCAGCATAAGCGACGTGATCTAGTTGTAAGCCTTCACGACAGCGGCGATCAAAGGCGACAAGCTCAGATTCTTCAAAGGCATTATTTAAGGAGAGCATCGGCACTTCATGCGTTACGGAATCAAACTCTTTTAAAGCAGTGCCCCCCACCCTTTGCGACAGTGATTCTGAAGTAATCCATTCGGGATGAGTAGCCTCAATATCCAATAGCTCGTGATAAAGACGGTCATATTCAATATCAGGCAGAAGTGGGTTATCAAGCACGTAATAGGCATGCTCTAAGCGTGCAAGCTCTGCCTGCAAGAATGCATAGCGCTCCGCTAAATTTGTCGGACTATTGGACGACAAGGTGATTTCCTAGCTAAAGAGTCTGCTGGCTGTAGAAGATCCAGCAGGAACGCCAGACTTCTCTAGATTGGCATATAGAAGATCAAGATGCTGACGAATACTGACTACTGCAGCTTCACTCAAGTTAATACCATTGTCATCCACTAAACGGCCATGGGCAGCCTGAGCAAGCTCAACACCCTCGCCAAGCATTCTCTCGAAGGCACGTTCTTCTTGTGCGACTAATGGAACCTCAAGCAATAGGGTCAATTGCGATACAGGTGAATTGGGATCTAAATCAGCGCTATTAAAGACAGGCGCTCCCTTACTATAGAACTCATATTGCCTGCCGTTACTAGCCAATTTAAAACCACGCTGACGCATCAGGGCATCAAAGTTACCCCATGGGCATGGCTCATCAAATAAAACGTTAATGCTGAGTTGAATATCGCTATCGGCTGCCATCAAATCTAGCTCTTTGGCGCTTTCTAGCATGGTGTTCACACTAGGCATGTCAATTTGAGAACCCAAGGTCTCGGCTAGTGCTTGTGCTCGTGAGCAAAAATCAGATAGCTCCAATACTCCAATAGCGCCACGGCGACTCGCCAATTGAATGGCTAACTGCAACTCTGAATAGGTAGAACCAGGCTGAAGCTCCTCCCAATCCTCTGCAACATCTTGATCAGCATTAAGGCCTTCAGATACCCACCTGGCATTAGCTTGTACTTGTGAATCAGCCCAATCATGAATCTCTTCTAAGATCTCTGATCCGCCAATAGCTTGATCAAAACGAAGTGTGATGACGCAATCAATGCGGGGGTCAATCGTGAATTTATCTGGACTAGAGTTTGCCGTTACAGTAGATGTAAAACTGGGCTCGGTGCGAACTATCTCTGGATCAGCAAAACCAGAAGTCAAGCTAGATTCTCGGCCAAAGCGATCATCAGAAAACTGCGCTTGCTCTCTGGCTTGGCGACGAGCGCGTGCGTATTTAAAATTCAGGATGGCTACCAATATTAAAATTACTAAGCCAATGGCAGCTAATGCAAATTGCAAATCAGACAAACCCAAACTCGTCATGATTTGTTCTACGAACACTTAGGCGGCCTCCACCATCGATACAGCAGATGAGATATCTACTGCCACAATTCTGGATACACCCTGCTCTTGCATGGTGACACCAATCAGTTGATGAGCAATTTCCATAGTGATCTTGTTATGTGAGATGAACACAAATTGTGTCTTTTCTGACATTTTGGAGACCATCTTTGCATAACGCAAGGTATTTGCATCATCTAATGGAGCATCCACCTCATCTAGTAAGCAGAATGGGGCAGGATTAAGGAGGAAGAGTGAGAAAACCAAAGCAATGGCAGTCAACGCTTTTTCACCGCCAGAGAGAAGGTGAATCGAGCTGTTTTTCTTACCTGGAGGCTGAGCCATGACCTGCACACCTGAATCCAAAATTTCTTCGCCGGTCATGACTAGTTCAGCATGACCACCACCAAAGAGCTCTGGGAACAGTTTTCCAAAATGGATATTGACTTGATCAAAAGTGCCTTGCAATAGATCACGAGTTTCGGCATCAATCTTCGCAATCGCATCAGTCAAAGTTTGCATTGCTTCATTTAAGTCGGCAGATTGCGCATCCAAGAACTGTTTGCGCTCACGTGAGCTGCCTAACTCATCAAGAGCCACCATATTGACTGGGCCCAAGGACTGAATTTCAGTATTCAAGCGGTTTACTTCAGTTTGCAGCGCGCCCACTTTCAAGTCTGCACTGAAATTCGCCTCCAAGGAAATGAGGTCGGCTTCAGCATCCGTCAATAAGGTTGCAAATTGCTCGTAGTTCAAGCGTGCAGCTTGTTCGCGTAACTGCAAATCCACCACCTTGTCACGCATTGGCTGTAAGCCACGCTCTATTTGCATACGGCCTTCATCAGCTTCACGTAGTTGATGCAATAAGGCATCTTGTTCGGTGCGTGCATTTGCTAGGGCAGACTCACGTGCACTGCGAGCTAGCAATAAGCCTTGTAATTTATCTTGCGCTTCTTCATCGCTTAAAGCTGCCAACTCTTGCGTAGCCAAATCATGCTTATCTTGGATCTCCATAATCTGGGTTCGCGCTGTAGTTTGATCACGTTGCAAATCAGTAATACGTTGTTGCAATGAGCGAGTTGTAAATGCGGCCTCTTGTGCTGCCATCTCAGCAGCACGCAGTGATTCGCGTAAGCGATCGCGCTCTTGCGTAGTTAGCTCTAATTGTGCTTGGGCCGCCTGAAGAGACTCTTGCAATCCCTGCTTGGACTGCTCTGATTGGCTTAACTCTGCGCTTGATTGCGCTTGATTTGTGCTTAATTGCGCCATCTGCTGACGCAATTCTGACAACTCACCCTTAATTTGTGAGGCACGCTGGCTGTATTGCTCTGCAGCTTGGGTAAGTTGCATTCTTTCTACTTCGAAACCATGCGCTTCTTGAACAGTATGCTCTGCGTTGATACGTGCCTGCTCTGCTGCTTGGTGTGCGGCTTGATAATTTGCTACGCACTGATCCAATTCGCTTTGCAACTCGCTTTGCATGAGCTTTTGGGCACGTAATTGTTTCTCAAGACTTTCCATCTCTTGAGCGCGCGCCAACATGCCAGCTTGCTCAGAGTCTGCAGCATAGAGCTGAACACTGACGCGGCTCAACAAGTGACCTTGCTGGGTTACAAAAGCGCCACCAGCGGGTAATTTCTCACGCCGATGTAAGGCATCTTCAAGGCTGCTAGCAATGTAAATATTATCTAACCACTCTTGTAATACAGAAGTTAGGCGTGCTGCACCAGCACTTTGAACGCGCGTTAGCAGTGGTGTGAAATCGGCAGGCACATTGGTATGCGCAGGAGTAATTTCTTCAGTGAGCAAAATCGCTAAACGGCTTGGGGGAGCATCATTAGCCAAGGCCAGTGTTTCTTGAACACTCTTTGCTGTTACTGCAGCCAAGCGTTCACGCAATACCGATTCCAAAGCCGCTTCCCAACCACTTTCAACTTTAAGTTCTTGCCAGAGACGCTTACTCTCTTTAAGGCCCTTACTCTCTAACCATGGTCCAATTTTGCCTTGTGCCTGAACGCTGGCTTGCAAAGCAGTTAGTGCGGTTAACTTCGCTTCAGTTTGCGCAAGATCCTGGTTTGCAGTCTGCGTCTTTTGCTGTGCGGCATTCCGTGCCTCGTCAGCAGCTGGTACACGTTGCTGGGTATCAGCTGCGCGTTGCTTGGCCTCATCAACCTTACGCTGTGCCATCACTTGGCGATCAATCGAGGTTTGCAAAGCCTCTGCATCCGGCCTGCGCATGCCATCTAATTCGCTAGTAAGCCGTGTCTCGCGCCCTGTTAGCTCATCTGCTTGTGCAGACATCGCACGAATACGCTCACCCAAACTTGCTAAGCGCTGCTCGATGGATGCCAAACTTTCTCGCGCATTGTTGAGATCACGAGCGGATGTTTGATAAGCCTCTTCACGGCCTGGCATCTGCGCTTGCAAGCCATTCAGATCAGCCAATAGAGTTTGCTCTGTTTCTGTTGCAAGCGATAACTCATGCTCGGTAGTGCGCTGTGCTTGTGCAGCATCAGTCTCTTGAATGGTCCAACGCTGTAACTGTGCCTGCAAATCTAAGGTTTGTTGTTGCAAACGTTGACGTGCTTCTTGTACATAATGAATCTGGGACTCAACCTGACTTACATCAGAGTTGGTTTGATACAAATCACCTTGAGCCTGAGAAACCTTATCTTGCAATGCGTACTGTTGGGTGCGCATAGTTTCTAATTCAGCTTCAGCATGGCGCAATTTAGCAGTTTGCTCTTCCAAGCCAACTTGGGTATCACGAATACCATTACCATAGCGCTCTTGCTCTTTACCGGCTTCAGTCTGACGCACAAACCAGAGCAACTGCTGCTGTGATTTCATTTGCGTTGAGAGCTCTGCATGACGCTCAGCAACTGTGGCTTGTTTTTCTAAACGCGTTAATTGCTGATCGAGCTCACGCAGAATATCTTCAACCCGAGTTAAATTCTCTGCAGTATCTTCTAAGCGCGATGCCGTTTCTTTGCGACGCTCTTTATATTTAGAAACACCAGCAGCCTCTTCCAAGAAAACGCGCAATTCTTCTGGCTTTGCTTCTAAAATTCGATTAATCGTTCCTTGGCCAATAATGGCGTAACCTCTTGGACCCATACCAGTACCCAAGAAAATATCTTGAATATCTTTACGACGAACGACTTGATTGTTGATGTAGTAACTAGAGTTGCCATCACGAGTCAAAACACGTTTGATTCCGAGGTCTGTAAAAGCACTCCACTGACCTTGGGCGCGCCCCTCAGAATTATCAAAAATCAATTCCACACTGGCACGGCCAGATGGCTTACGCAAACCAGAGCCATTAAAAATAACGTCCTGCATCGATTCGCCACGCAGCTCACTGGCGCGAGATTCCCCCAAAACCCAGCGGACGGCGTCAATAATGTTCGACTTTCCGCAACCATTTGGACCCACAACGCCAATTAATTGGCCAGGCATTTCAAAATGAATTGGGTCAACGAAAGACTTAAAGCCGGAAAGTTTGATGGATTTCAGTTGCACGGCGTACTTTGCAGGGAAAAAAGGGGGTTAAATAAGGGGTAATTAATTACAGCTAAAGTGGGAAGATGATAGCAAGCTTGGGACTACTTAGACGCGTTTTCTGCCCATCGATATAATGATAAATTTACCTCCAGGGACAAAACCCCTTAACAATCTGATAGTTAACTAAAAAGCATGAGCCAATCACCACAAAACATCATTGAACAAGCCTGGGAAAACCGCGCAAACCTCTCCCCAGATACCGCTCCAGGGGATGTCCGCAATGCCGTAAATGCGGTCTTAGAGGGTCTTAATGCAGGCACTATTCGCGTTGCTGAACGCCGTAGTGTTGGCAAATGGGATGTCAACCAGTGGGTTAAAAAGGCTGTTTTGCTCTCTTTTCGCCTAGAGGACAACATCCCCATGAGTGCTGGTGGCTATACCCAGTTCTACGACAAAGTACCGAGTAAATTTCAGAATTACACCGCAGCCGATTTTGCTGCTGGTGGTTTTCGGGTTGTCCCTCCTGCAATAGCCCGTCGCGGCTCATTTATTGGCAAAAACGCTGTTCTCATGCCTTCCTACGTCAATATTGGCGCTTATGTCGGTGAAGGCACCATGGTTGACACTTGGGCAACGGTAGGCTCTTGCGCTCAAATTGGTAAAAACGTTCACCTTTCTGGTGGCGTTGGTATCGGCGGCGTTTTAGAACCTATTCAGGCTGGTCCAGTCATCGTTGAAGACAACTGCTTTATCGGCGCCCGGTCCGAAGTGGTTGAAGGCGTTGTCATCGAAGAGAACTCAGTTCTCTCCATGGGCGTCTATCTGGGTCAAAGTACCAAGATTTATGACCGTGAAACCGGTGAAATACATTACGGCCGTGTTCCAGCAGGCTCTGTAGTAGTTCCAGGATCTCTGCCTTCCGCTTGTGGCAAATACAGCTTGTATGCTGCCATCATCGTGAAAAAGGTGGACGCACAAACTAGAGCAAAGACTGCCATCAACGAATTACTCCGCGACTAAATTCCTATGAGCGCCACCCTTGAGCTGACAGAAGCTCTGATTGCTTGCCATTCCGTTACCCCGGCTGATGGTGGTTGCCAAGA
>CAMBBT010000004.1 GCA_945864455.1 Polynucleobacter meluiroseus
AGCAAGGGCTCTAAGCTTTGACTCAAGGTATTGAGGCGGTTACTAAGTTGGGCACCAAGTGTATTTGCTCGTTTGCCTAGCATCTGCGGAAGAGATCCACTTTCCGAAGCAATTCTGAGTAATTGTAAGGTTTCAATATCAAACAAAACATGTTTAGGGTCGGCGCGCATTAGAGCATCACCCAGTGGCCAACCCCGAGTAAGGTGTTTGAATACCTCAGCACTGAAGTCATGACTAAGCCAATGGTTGGAGGATTGCGCTGTTACACGAAGCGCATCGGGAAGCGCTAAACCTGAGTCTAGTAAATGTCCCAAGGTTCTGCACCAGTAAGTCAGCGTTGCTAAACGAAATAGTTTACCTAGCATTGGAATGCAAAAACTCAGTTGGTCACATTTTTTCTGAAGGCGGGGTATTTTGAGCCAGGCAATCAGAAATAATCCAGAGCTACTGATCAGAAGGGCGCTGATTTCTAAGAAAAAATATTCAATGATGGTGGATATTTGAATGAGCGCTTTTGTAGGCGCTGGTAATTCAGCCTGAAAGTGAGCAAAGACATCCTTAAATACGGGAACAACCCAAATCATCATGACCAGAATTAGCAAAAAGGAGCTAGCAAGAGTGATTACGGGGTAACTTAAAGCCTGTTGTACTTTGCGGCGTAACTCAATTTGCGCCTCAAGCTGCTGGCAAATGGTTTGTAGTGCCAGTTCAATATTTCCGGTGCGCTCACTGACTCGAATGAGATTAATAAATTCTGCTGAGAATTGATTTCTCTGAAGTAGCAAGGCTTGAGAAAAGCTTTCCCCTTGCCTTAACTGCATACATAAATTGCTTAAACAGCGTTGCCACTGCTTTGGGCTGGATGCAAGTATGAGCTCCATCGCATTTAAGAGTGGGAGGCCAACAGTTAAGAGGGATAGGAGTTGCTGTGCAAATGTCAGTTGATCAGATTTACTTAGTGCCATGTATCGACCTCAGTCTTTAGATCGACTTCTTGAATTAAACCTGCCTTGACGTAGTGAAGTCCAGCCTCATACATGCTTGGATACTTTAAAGATGGATCAAATAAATGGGTTGCACCCAATACTTCATGTACCCCAATACGACCATAACTACCAGTGCCTTTGCAGGCAGAGCATTTTCTGGCCTCTTCAATACTTCGACCCAAACATTGCCGACATATTTTGCGAATCAAGCGTTGCGAGCTGACGCTACACAAGCAAGATTCGAGCGCCTCTTGGTCAAGACCTAAACTTTTTAATCTAGTCAGTGCGCCTCTAGCATTGCGGGTGTGTAGCGTGCTTAAGACAAGATGGCCCGTTTGCGCTGCTTGTATAGCAAGCTGTGCAGTAGCGCTATCGCGAATTTCTCCAATCATGATGATATCTGGATCTTGCCGCAACAGGGCTCGGATGATGGTCGAAAAATCTAAGCCTGAGCGCGGGTGATACGCCACTTGATTCACTCCAGGTAGGCGAATTTCAATAGGGTCTTCTATAGAGCAAAGATTGCGATGACTTTGATTCAGTGAACGTAAACAACTGTAGAGAGTTCTGGTTTTGCCACTACCGGTAGGACCAGTTACCAATATCAGACCATTGGTTTGCTTGAGGGCATTCTGAAATATTACCAACTGTTCTGGAAGTAATCCAACTTGTTCGATAGCAAGATCATTAATGCAATTGGGCAAAATCCGGATAACTGCTTTTTCTCCATGCAGAGTGGGAATGATTGAAACTCGGCAGTCAACATTGGGTTTAGAAAAATCAGGGCCAATTAAAAGTCGGCCATCTTGGGGAAGGCGTTTTTCAGCAATATCAAGTCGCGCCAGTATCTTGATGCGGGTGATTAATCGCTCATGCAGTTGAATCTCAAATTGCGCTTGCACTTGTAGCAAGCCATCCACCCGAATGCGAACTAAAGTAGCCTGTGATCCTACTTCAACATGGATATCACTCGCCCTAGATTCCAGCGCATTGACTGCGATTTCATGCCAGGTACGAATAATGATTGAATCATCTTGGTCGTTGCTCAATCTTGTTCTTGAGTGAGGGCAGGTCGATAGAGCTTAACGGTCTTTACGCCCTGATCATCAAATTGAACAATCTCCATCACGATGCCTGCAATTCGCAAGCTGACATCATGATCCGGTATTGCCTCGAGCTTTTCTAGAATGAGACCGTTTAGCGTGCGAGGGCCATCTAATGGCAGGTTGAGATTGAGTAGACGATTGAGGTCTCGAAGAGATGCGGTGCCGCTAGCTAGGTAGGTGCCATTCGCCAACCATTGGGGGTCATTTGAAAGATTAGAAAAGGAGGTTGTGAACTCACCAATGAGCTCCTCCACGATATCTTCAAAGGTCACTAAACCAAGGACCTCACCATATTCATTGACGACCAGGCTTAAACGCTGTTGATTATCTTGAAAGAATTGCATTTGTTGTAAAACTGGCGTCCCGCTTGGAATGAAATAAGGCTCATTTAATAAGGATTTAAAGTCTTCATGTTTTAAGTCTATATCACCAAGAAGTGACAAGGCCTTCTTGACAGATAGGATGCCAACTATTTGCTCAGAATCACCGTCGCAGACTGGTAGCTTATTGTGATAGCAGGTTTCTAACTGTTGAACTACCTCGTCAATCGGTCGCGCGAGATCCAAAATTTCAATTTTTGATCTTGGGGTCATCACATCATCAACCGTAATGTTTTCTAAGTTAAATAAGTTCAGCAAAATATTACGGTGATGGTTTGATACGAAGCGATTAGATTCTAGAACCAAGCTGCGCAATTCTTCTTTACTCATGGTTCTGCTATCCGAGGAAGATTGCAGGCCGAAGACCTTCATTAGGCCTGATACAAAGCTATTAATAAACCACAGCAGGGGCTTTAAGAAAAAGGTCAGCGGCAAAATGAACCAGCCCACTTTGGAAGCAATCTTTTCTGGAAAAGCTGCTCCTATGACCTTCGGAGTGATTTCACTAAAAATAATAATGAGCAAAGCAACTACTAAAGTTGCTAAAGAAAGTACGAGCCCACTATCTCCAAAGATATGCAGGGCAATTCCAGTCACTAGGATTGGCAGAATAGTATTGATCAGATTGTTGGAAATTAAGAGCACTGATAAAAGCGAATCAATCCGCTTTAAGAGTCGCTCTGCCAAGGCAGCCCCTTTATTGCCGCTGGTGGCCATGGCGCGTAGGTGATGACGATTTGATGAAAGCATGCTAGTTTCGGCCATTGAAAAAAAGCCCGAAAGAGCCAGTAAAAAGAGGACGAGAGCAACTTGGCTATAAAAAGGCCAATCGTTAAAAAAGGTATCCATGATGTCTGCCTGCAAAAAGTAAGGATGAATCAATATAGCAAAGTGGCATTTCACAAGCTATAGATATGAAAGAAAGTAGTGTCGTCTACAGTGTTTAATTATGTGAGAATCACTTCATATGACCCCAATCAAAAAACAAGCTAGCTCAGATAGCGCCCAATATTGCGTCATTGCAGCCCCTTTTGGGGGTTTAGGGGTTTTGACTGAGCTAGTTGATGGCAGTTTGATGTTATCCAGAATTGAGTATTTACCTGCTACCACTGCCTTAGTGAGCCCTAAAAATCAACTGGCAAGAGAGGCAGAAAAGCAGTTCAAGGCCTACTTCCAGAATCCCCATCATCAATTTGATTTGCCGCTAAAGCCATCAGGAACAGAGCATCAGCAAAGGGTTTGGAGCAGTATTCAGACGATACCGGTTGGTACAACTAAAACCTATGGCGAGATTGCAAATAAGATTAAGAGCGGCCCACGTGCGGTGGGCACAGCCTGCGGTGCCAATCCCTACCCTTTAATCTCACCCTGTCATCGAGTGGTTTCTGCTGAAGGAATTGGTGGTTTTATGAAAGAAGATGCGCCTGGCCTATATCGGCAAATCAAATTATGGCTTTTGAAGCATGAGGGCGCGCTATAGGTTCAGATTTCTTTTCTGAGCGATCTAGAAAATAGATTAAAAAAGGCCTGCATGAGTACATCACTCTTCACTGAAAATTTTGTAAAAGTGTAAAAGACCATCACCGTTTTTCTAGAAAGCTTTACCTCATCTATGTTGCTAAATTCATTTCGCTTCGCAATCTTTGAGAGTGTCATTACTGCTAAGCCAAAAGCTAGGAAGCAAAAGCGCCGCATCCCAAGTTCTGCTTTTGGAATCAGGAGTATGTAGCTTAGGGAGTCTTGGAGCTTCTGATAAGAAATCTTTAAAAGCGCTTTCTGGCTGATATCGGCTGGCTTCCAAGATACGCCGCGCGCATGATCTTCAGGCGAGTCTTTCAGGATATTGGTCATTTGTAAGGCTTGGCCAAAAGCAATAGCAAGGCCATCGTGACCCTTCATGTTTTTTGCAAATGCAGATGAGTGATTACTAAAAACAGTAGTGAGCAGTTCTCCCACTACACCCGCAACAACATAACAATATTTCTCAAACTCGCATAAGTCTTTTAGGCCTGTCTGAGTCTGTTTGCCATGAAAATAAGACATACCCTCTGACATAATCGAGACACAACGACTTACTGCTGCTTGATCATCTTTTGAGCAAGTATGCAAAATTCGTAAAACGGTTGGGGTGTGGGCAATGAGATCTAACTCATCTAGATTGCCATAATGATCAAGCGCTTTAAGACAGGGCTCTACAAAAGACTCAACAGGTGATTTTTTGAGAACTGCGTCTAAAAATAATTGAGAGAGCTTTTGCTTCGTCTCTGGACTTAAATCTGCTGCATCTTCAATGGTATCCACAATCCGGCACAGCAAATAAGTATTGCCCACCACTTTTTCAATCGGGGGAGGCAAAAGCGGGATAGTCAGAGCAAAGGTGCGGGAGACTGAGCCCAAAATGGCTTTTTGGTAAGCCAGATCTGTGCTCGGGTTCTCGCTAAGGCCCATTTGAGATAAATTCACCCTTGAATTATGTCAGAGTAGGATGCCCTAAATAGCGACAAATTCCCTTACTGGTAAAAGTGACATGGTCATATAATTTCACCAAATTATTAAAGGAGAAATAGGGCGTGCTTTTTTGGTTCGTCATCATTTATTGGCTCATATCCATCGGCATTGGATTATGGGCTGCCTTACGGGTTAAAAATACCGCTGACTTTGCTGCTGCTGGTCATAGCCTACCTCTGCCGATTGTTACCGCCACTGTTTTTGCTACTTGGTTTGGTGCGGAAGCAGTTTTAGGCGTCCCCGCTACTTTTCTAAAAGAGGGTTTGGGTGGCGTCGTTGCCGATCCTTTCGGCTCTTCCATGTGTTTGATCTTAGTCGGTCTCTTTTTTGCCCGCCATCTCTATAACCGCCGAATGCTCACGATTGGTGACTTCTTTCGTGAAAAATACGGACGTACTGTTGAAGTATTGGTAACGCTTTGTATTGTGGTCTCTTATTTGGGTTGGGTTGCCGCACAAATTAAAGCTTTGGGTCTCGTATTTAATGTGGTGTCTGACGGCAGTATCACTCAGACTGCTGGCATGATTATTGGGGCTGGAAGTGTATTGATTTACACCTTATTTGGTGGCATGTGGTCGGTTGCAATTACTGACTTTATTCAAATGATCATTATCGTCATTGGCATGCTGTATATCAGTGGGGAAATGGCTGAGCAGACTGGTGGCATCGGTGTAGTAATAGAGCATGCAGCAGCTGCCGGCCAATTTAGTAACTTCTGGCCGGATATGAATCTGGCTTCTATCTTGGGCTTCACGGCAGCCTTATGCACCATGATGCTTGGCTCAATTCCTCAGCAGGATGTTTTCCAACGCATTACCTCCTCCAAGAATGTCAATATTGCTGTGCAGGCCGCAATCTTGGGCGGTGTCCTTTACTTTATTTTCGCTTTCATACCAATGTATTTGGCTTATTCGGCAACACTCATTAATCCAGAGCTGGTGAAGGAGTATTTATATACTGATTCACAGATGATTTTACCAAAATTGATTTTAAATCACGCGCCACTGATCGCGCAGGTCATGTTTTTTGGGGCTTTACTTTCGGCAATTAAGAGTTGCGCTAGTGCAACATTACTCGCCCCATCAGTCACATTTGCAGAAAATATTGTGCGAGGATTTTTTAAGCACTTAAGCGATCAAGAGCTATTAAAAATTATGCGTATCACGGTATTGTGTTTTTCTATTGTGGTTACCCTCTTTGCGATTAATTCTGAGTTATCGATTTTCAAGATGGTTGAGAGTGCCTATAAGGTAACTTTGGTTGCAGCCTTTGTTCCTCTAGCATTCGGGGTGTACTGGCCAAGAGCAAATGCTTTGGGTGGTCTGCTGTCGGTAGTCTGTGGCCTCACTATTTGGATTGCTTGTGAAATTTTGGCGCCAAATGCTATTTTGCCGCCACAGTTGGCAGGCTTACTAGCCAGCATTATGGGGATGGTCTTGGGCGGCTATCTATCTAAAGATCTCTTAAAAACGGCTTAGATGTCCCTTGCCTAAAAATTAGGCAATCAAAATTGTTGTGTCGAAAAATATTCTCATCTAGTATTTAAGTAATACAAAAATTTTATTCTGATGGGATTCCTATGAAAATCTGTGTAATTGGCGGGGGTGGCGCTATTGGCGGCTACCTAGCGGTAATGTTGGCACGAGCGGGCAATGAGGTAACCGTTGTAGCGCGCGGCGCAACTTTAGCTGCAGTTAAAGAGCGCGGTTTGGCATTAATCATGGATGACCAGCCAGAGCCTCTGGTAGCCGAAGTCAAAGCAGTTGAAAAAATTTCTGATGTGGAAACACCAGACGTCATTATGTTGGCTGTGAAGGCACATCAAGTTGATCCAATCATTCATGACTTAGCAGCCATCATGGGTCCAGAGACTATTTTGATTCCGATGCAAAATGGCATTCCGTGGTGGTATTTCCAAAAGCTTGCTGGCGTTTATCAAGATCACTCTGTTGAAACAGTAGATGCAGGTGGTGTAGCAAGGAAAGCAATTAACCCAAACAATATTATTGGTTGTGTCGTTTACCCTGCAACTTTTACTCAAGCTCCTGGTGTGATTCGACACGTAGAGGGTAATCGTTTCCCATTAGGCGAGTTGGATGGTAAGCCTTCTGAGCGAATCCAAAAGATGTCTGAGATGATGGGCGCGGCTGGATTTAAGTCTCCAATTTTGGAAGATATTCGTTCAGAGATTTGGCTCAAACTTTGGGGCAATATGACTTTTAATCCAATCAGCGCTTTAACCCATGGAACCTTAGAAGGCATTTGCCAATACCCATTGACCAAAGAATTAGCGCGCAACATGATGGCAGAAGCTCAATCTGTTGCAGAAAAGTTAGGCGTGACTTTCCGGGTTGATATTGAGCGTCGTATTGCCGGCGCTGAAAAAGTCGGCAAGCATAAGACCTCTATGTTGCAGGACTTAGAGGCTGGGCGTAGCTTAGAGATCGACGCGCTTTTGGGCTCGGCGATTGAGTTAGGTAAGATCACCCAAACACCAACTCCTTGTTTGAACGCTGTATTTGCTTTGACAAAGTACCTAGATGAAAACGTTCAAGCCTCCAAAGGTAGCTTAGCCTTACCATCTGTATCAGGTTACTAGGTGTTACAAAAGTAAACTGAAGATATTGAAAATCCTTGCTATGTTGAGTAGCAAGGATTTTTGTTCTTAGGGAAACTGCTTTACTCGAAGCGATTATCGAGGCGACCAACGCCATCAATGATGATGCTGACATTGCTACCTGGCTTCATTGAGCCAACACCTACTGAGGTGCCGCAAGCAATGATGTCTCCTGCTTGCAGCGGAACATCTTGGGAAATTAAGCTAACTAATTTCGCAGGCGGAAAAATCATATCTGCAATCGGATAGTTCTGACGTTCTTGATCATTCAGAATAGTTTTGATGCTTAATTTGCTGGGATCTACACCAGTAGTGATGAAGGGGCCAAAGACGCCAAAGGTATTAAAGCTCTTCGAGCGAGTCCATTGGGCGTAGCCTGGATCACGATTCAGAATTTCTATAGCAGTCACATCATTGATGCAGGTGTAACCAAAAATCACTTTTGCAGCCTCAATTTCATCAGCCTCATGGATATGCTGGCCAATGACAATCCCAAGCTCACCCTCATAAACTACTTTGCCTGAGTAGGACTTGGGTGTGCGAATAGTTTGATTGGCAGCTAAGAAGGAGTTATTTCCCTTTAGGAAGTACAAAGGTTCAGCAGGCACAGCATGCTCCAGTTTAGTTACCAGCGCATGGAAGTTATCGACCATTGCAACCATTTTGGATGGGATGCAAGGGATATCAATCGTGACGTCTGCTAATTGGAGTGTTTCACCTGTTGGTTTTGGATCCCTGAACAAGTCGCCCGAATAAACCACAATGAGGTCGCCCTGCACCTGTCCTAAACCACTTTTCCCTTGATGCTGAAATCTAAGCCATTGAGCCATGATGAGTTCCTGTAAAGTGAATATTTGATAGACAATATCTTACAGGGATCAATGGATGTCTAAGGCTTCGGAACTTACTTTTGCATCAGAATTGGATCAGCCCATCCGCTATATGGAGCGTACCCGAAGCTATTACCTGGGCTTGGGATATGACAACCCCTATATCTGGGCCCATTACATTGATGTGCCATTTACACCACTTCAAAAACCACTCAATCAATCTGTATTGGGCTTAATTACCACTGCAGTTCCTTATGACCCCGATAAAGGCCTTCAAGGTCCAGGTGCTCCTTATAACGCTGCTGCTAAGTTTTACCGGCCCTATCAAAGCCCTGTGGCTGGTGATATCGATTTACGAATTGCTCACGTTGGCATCGATCGTAAAAATGCCAATATGGAAGAGAGTGATTGTTGGTTTCCGTTAGCGACAGCTAAACAAGCAGTTCAGGCTGGGAAAGTGAGGGCGCTATCACCCAATTTTTATGGACTACCAACCAATCGTAGTCAACGCCATACTCTAGAAATAGATGCGCCCCTCATTTTAGAAATGCTACGTACGGACAAAGTTGATGTTGCAGTTTTAATTCCGAATTGCCCAATATGCCATCAGAGTCAAAGTTTGTTAGCACGATATTTAGAGGCAAACGGCATTTCTACTGTTGTGATGGGCGCTGCAAAAGATATTGTGGAATATTGCGGTATACCGAGGTTTTTATTTAGCGACTTTCCTCTGGGTAATGCGGCAGCCAAGCCTCATGATTCCCCCTCTCGAACACTAAATTTTGAATTAGCACTAAGCCTTTTAGAGAGTGCTCCTGCAGCGCGCACGACAGTGCAGTCACCGCTGAGCTGGTCTACTGATCCGAGATGGAAGTTAGATTATTCCAATCTAGAAAAATTATCCCCAGAAGAGGTTTCACGCTTAAGAGAAGAGGCAGAGCAGGTTCGTATTACTGCACGTGAGCTCAGAATGAAAAATGTAGGAAATTAATTTCTTTTTAAGTCTGACGTGCGAGCGAGTAGTCACACAAGGCGCGCAATGCTGATGTTGCCTCGTTCGCTGGGAAATCTTGAATGCATGCCATAGCCAATTCTGCTTCACGTTTGGCTGCGCTCTGGGTATAATCTAAAGCGCCAGAAGTTTGCACGGCATTCAGAATTTGGACAAATACATCGTCTGGTAAATCTTGATTTTGTTGAATGGCCGCGCGTACTAAAAGACGTTCTTCACTGCTGCCATTTTCTAGTAAATAAATGAGAGGCAATGTTGGTTTGCCTTCACGTAAATCATCACCAGCATTCTTACCCATCTGTGCGGCGTTGGCCGTGTAATCTAATAGATCATCCATGAGCTGGAATGCGGTACCAATATGGCGACCAAATGCTGCAGCTTGTGCACACTGCACATCTGTTGCATTGGCTAACATTGCGCCCAGCTCGGTAGATGCTTCAAATAGTTTGGCAGTTTTATAGCGAATGACTTGTAAATAGCTCGCTTCGTCTACCTCTGGGTCATTCATATTGAGTAATTGCAATACTTCGCCTTCAGCAATCGTATTGGTGGCATCTGACAGAATCTGCATCACGCGCAAGTCATTTGGGCTAACCATCATCTGGAAAGCTCTGGAGTAAAGAAAATCACCCACTAGAACGCTGGCGGCGTTGCCAAAAGCAGCATTAGCTGTTTCCCGACCCCTTCGGAGGGTGGACTCATCGACAACATCATCATGCAGGAGGGTGGCAGTGTGGATAAATTCAACTACCGCCGCCATTTCTAAGGTGTGTGGGATTTCTTTGCCATTGCTAAGCGCTTTGGCTACCAGCATCAATAGGGCTGGCCGCACCCGCTTCCCGCCAGCCTGGATGATATAGGTGGAAATTTGGTCAATTAAGGCTACTTTTGAGGCTAATCGTTGGCGAATTACCCCATCTAAAGCCTTGAAATCTAAGGCAATAGGGGCCAAAATTTGGCTTAAGTCATTGATTTTGACAGTACTTGGCATGCAAGATATAATAGTCGGCTTAGCTGATCCAGGGTGGATTAGCTTAAATGTAGATATTAATTGAGGTTTCAAACCATGTACGCGGTCATAAAAACCGGTGGCAAACAATATAAAGTTGCCGCAGGCGAAAAATTGAAAATAGAACAGATACCAGCGGAAATCGGCAGTGAAATCACTCTTGACCAGGTCCTCGCCGTTGGCGAAGGCGCTTCACTGAAATTAGGTGATCCATTGGTTAATGGTGCAGCTGTGATGGCCACTGTCGTCTCCCAAGGACGTCACGATAAAGTGACAATCTTTAAGATGCGCCGTCGCAAGCATTATCAAAAGCACCAAGGCCATCGTCAGAATTTCACTGAAATTTTGATCAACACGATTAAAGCCTAATTCAGGGTAGGAGAAAGATATGGCACAGAAAAAAGGCGGCGGCTCAACACGAAATGGTCGCGACTCAGAATCGAAACGCTTAGGCGTTAAGGTATTCGGCGGCGAGCAAATTAATGCTGGCAGCATCATTATTCGTCAACGCGGCACCAAGGTTCATCCAGGTGTAAACGTTGGCATTGGTAAGGATCACACTTTGTTCGCCTTAATTGACGGTCAAGTGCAATTCGGAGTTAAGGGTGCTTTGAAGAAGGCCCAAGTTTCAGTCTTGCCTCGTTCATAAGGTGCCTGACTGAGATCCGTTTGATTCAGATTTATTCCGAATTTAACCCTTAGGAACAGGCCTCGCTAAGCGAGGCCTTTTTTATTCATGAAATTTATAGACGAAGCGCGTATTGAAGTCATAGCCGGCCAGGGTGGCGCCGGAAGTGCTTCTATGCGCCGTGAAAAGTTCATTGAATTTGGTGGGCCTGACGGCGGTGATGGCGGCAAGGGTGGAAGCGTATGGGCTATAGCCGATCGTAATATTAATACCTTGATTGATTACCGCTACGCCAAAACACATACTGCAAAAAATGGTGAACCTGGTCGTGGTGCAGATTGCTATGGTCGTGCAGGTGATGATATTGAATTACGTATGCCAGTGGGCACCAGCATTGCTGACTACGAAACTGGCGAACCCATTGCCGACTTAACAACCCATGGCGAACGACTCTGTCTTGCACAAGGTGGCGTAGGTGGATGGGGCAATATTCATTTTAAGAGCAGTACCAACAGAGCACCACGTCAAAAGACCAATGGCAAGCCAGGCGAGCGCCGTAAGTTGAAATTGGAGTTAAAGGTATTAGCTGACGTCGGTTTACTGGGCATGCCTAATGCTGGTAAGTCAACTTTGATTACTGCGGTTTCTAACGCGCGTCCAAAGATTGCTGACTATCCATTTACGACCTTACATCCTAATTTGGGTGTAGTTCGTGTTGGTAGTGAGCGGAGTTTTGTAATTGCCGATATTCCAGGTTTGATTGAGGGCGCTGCTGAAGGGGCTGGCTTGGGGCATCGCTTCTTGCGCCATCTTCAGCGTACCGGTGTGCTATTGCACTTGGTAGATATTGCCCCTTTTGATGAGAATGTTGATCCTGTGGCTGATGCCAAGGCAATTGTGAATGAGTTGCGTAAGTACGATGAAGCGTTAGTTGAGAAGCCACGCTGGTTGGTATTGAACAAAGTGGATATGATTCCCGAAGAGGATCGTCAAAAGGTGGTTACAGACTTTGTGAAAAAGTTCAAGTGGAAAGGTCCTATGTTTGAGATCTCTGCTTTGACTGGCCTTGGTTGCGATAAGCTTTGCTACGCACTGCAGGATTACTTAGATTCTGTGCGTCGTGATCGCGATGAGCAAGATGAGCGCGCACAAGATCCTCGTTACAAAGATCAGTTAGAAGTTAAAAAAACCGATTAAAGTATTTATTTAAATTGATCAGTTGTTATGAACACTAAACACCCTAAACGTATCGTTGTCAAAGTAGGCTCCAGTCTTGTCACTAATAATGGTGAGGGCTTAGATCATGCTGCAATTGGGATGTGGGCCGAGCAAATGGCAACTCTTTTGAAGTCTGGTCATGAAGTCTTAATGGTGAGTTCTGGAGCAATTGCTGAAGGCATGCAGCGCTTGGGTTGGACTAAGCGTCCACAAGAGATTCATCAACTTCAGGCGGCAGCTGCAGTTGGGCAAATGGGTTTAGTGCAGGTTTACGAGAGTTGTTTTGCACGCTTTGATTTACGTAGTGCACAGGTTTTGTTAACGAATGCTGACTTGGCAGACCCAGAGCGCAATGCGAATGCGAAGGCAACCTTAGAAACTTTGTTAAAGCTGGGCGTCGTTCCAATCATTAATGAGAATGACACAGTAGTGACTGACGAAATTAAGTTTGGTGATAACGACAGTCTTGCGGCTTTGGTAAGTAATTTAATTCATGCCGATTTATTAATTATTTTGACTGATCAAGGTGGTTTATTTACTGCCGATCCACGTCTAAATCGAGATGCAACCCTACTAAGTGATGCGATTGCGGGTGATCCTGCTTTAGAGATGATGGCTGGTGGCGCAGCAAGCGAATTGAGCAAGGGCGGCATGTTGACCAAGGTATTGGCTGCGAAAGTTGCCGTCCAAACTGGAGCATCTACTGTGATCGCCTCTGGTCATGAGCCTAATGTACTGACTCGTCTCTTGGCGGGCGAGAAAATTGGCACTTCTTTGAAGGCTAAGCTAAGTTAAGTATCCCTAGAATGTGGGAGCTGGTGGGCTCCCAGTAAAAGAATTGGGATTTAGGCTTTGCAGTATCGTCTTAAGACTCTTTTCTTGCGAATTGAGATTGCAGAATGCGCCTTGCGCCAATGCGGCTTGATAGCGATTTGGGATATTAGATCTGATGGCAGCCCATGAACTAAGGGGATTTTCATTCCACTTGTTATTATCGAATGTCCCATATAAGCGTGACTGATAAGAGTCGCAACGGATCCCTTCATATTGACTTTGCTGACCGCCACTTGGATTAGTGATTACTACGATGTAGCGCGTGATTCCATCTGAACCAATTCCAATAGAGTTTGTATCTACTGCAAACTTGAAAATTGTGGTGTTGGTAACATAAAAGGGCTGTAGGGTAGATTTACTGGGTGGATTTAAAGGCATGGTAGTTGTACCCTCTTTAAATACCATCGGAGCAAATGGATCTAAACCACTTTGTAGAGGGTCGCCTGCGCAAGCTATTAAGCTAGCTCCGATTGCAATGCTAATCGCATAGGCATTCATTTTGCGTAAGGCAGCATTCATTTTTCTTTATCCGATTTGGTGGGTGTTTTGGGTTGATCCTCATGACCAGTGTAAAAAGACTGAATGAGATCGAGGGGCGTGCCCCAGGCAAGCTGCTGCATTCTCAACCCTCTAGAAAGATAGCGAGCCAGCTCCGAAAGGGCCAGTTCATAAACTTCGCGCTTGAAATCAATCACTCCATCTAATTGAATCCAGAAGGGGACCCAGCGCCAGGCATCAAATTCTGGGTGATCTGAGGCGCGTAATTGAATATCACTGTCTAGGCCTTCTAGGCGCAGAAGAAACCAAATCTGTTTTTGGCCTCGATAGGTGGTACGGTGGGCACGGGTGGCGTGTTGCCGGCGCAAATATTCCTCAGGGACGTCATAACGAAGCCAATCCCTAGTTCGCCCAATAATTTGGACGTGCTCCGGCAGCAAGCCAACTTCCTCATGCAATTCGCGGTACATGGCCTGCTCAGGGCTTTCACCATGTTGAATCCCACCCTGTGGGAACTGCCACGAATGCTGCCCAACGCGTTTTCCCCAGAAAACCTCATTACGGCCATTCAGGAGGACAATGCCGACATTGGGGCGATACCCTTCACGGTCAAGCATGATCGTGCCTCAAATCCTTTAAAATCAACGATTTGATTATATCCATACATGAAAGCATCACAATCATTTCTCGCCACGCTAAAAGAAGCCCCCTCTGACGCAGAGGTGGTTTCGCACAAACTGATGGTGCGGGCAGGTTTAATTCGCAAGCTGAGTGCCGGCATTTATAACTATTTGCCACTGGGCTTGAGGGTGATTCGCAAGGTCGAAAATATGATTCGTGAAGAAATGAATCGCGCTGGAGCAATTGAATTGCTGATGCCGATGATTCAGCCTGCCGAGTTATGGCAAGAGACTGGTCGTTGGGAAAAGATGGGCCCTGAATTACTGCGTATTAAAGATCGTCACGATAGAGATTTTTTAATTCAGCCGACTTCTGAAGAAGTGATTACTGATTTGGCTCGCAACGAGATTAAGAGTTACAAACAGTTGCCAGTCAATTTCTATCAGATCCAAACAAAATTCCGTGATGAGCGTCGCCCCCGTTTTGGCATCATGCGTGGTCGTGAGTTCAGCATGAAAGATGCTTACTCATTCGATCGTGATGCTGAAGGCTTAAAGAAGTCCTATCAAATCATGTTTGATGCCTACACCCGTATCTTTCAGCGGATGGGTTTGAATTTCCGTGCCGTTACAGCTGATAACGGTGCGATTGGTGGATCCGGTAGTCAAGAGTTTCATGTGATTGCGGATACCGGTGAAGATGCGATTGTTTATTGCCCAAATTCGGATTACGCAGCCAATTTAGAGGCAGCTGAATCACTTGCATTGTTAGCAGCAAGAGCTGCTGCAAGCACTGCGATGGCTAAGCTGCCAACACCTGACAAGACTAATTGTGCTGATGTTGCGAAGTTTCTGAATCTTCCTCTTGAGAAGACGGTGAAGTCTTTGCTATTTGCGGTTGATCAAGAAAAAGGCCCTGCCAAACTCTTTATGTTGTTGGTGCGTGGTGATCATGATCTCAATGAAGTCAAAGCAAGCAAAGTGCCTGGTATGACCCAATCCCGTTTTGCAACTGAAGCAGAAATCAAGCAAGCCTGTAATGCGCCAGCAGGATATTTGGGTCCTGTTGGGGTGAGCGCTGACGTTACCGTGGTAGCAGATCGTACGGTGGCCAATATGTCTGATTTTGTTTGTGGTGCCAATGATGCAGGCCATCATTTAACGGGGGTGAACTGGGCGCGCGACTTACCGGAGCCTTTAGTACTCGATATCCGAAATGCAGTGATTGGGGACCCGTCTCCAGACGGTAAAGGCGTCGTAGATATTTGTCGTGGTATTGAAGTGGGGCATGTATTCCAATTAGGCACGCGGTATTCCGAAGCAATGGGTTGTACTTATCTTGACCAACAAGGTAAAGCGCAGCCAATGGTGATGGGTTGCTACGGCATTGGAGTGACGCGTTTATTGGGTGCAGCAATTGAACAGGGGCATGACGAGCGCGGTATTATTTGGCCAATCTCCATGGCGCCATTTGAAGTAGTGATTTGCCCAATGGCTTACGACAAGTCAGAGGCTGTTAAGGTAGCTTGCGATCAATTGCATGATGAATTACTTGCTGTTGGTATTGATGTGATTTTGGACGATCGCAATGAGCGCCCGGGTGCGATGTTTGCTGACTGGGAGCTGATTGGCGCACCATTTCGCGTGGTCATTGGTGATCGTGGCTTAGCAAATGCTGAAGTAGAATTCAAAGGCCGCACAGATGCTGAGTCACAAAATATCCCACTGTCAGATATCAAAGCAAAAGTGATTGCCGCTGTCCAGGCAGCGAAGAACGCAATTCATTAAGCTCTTTGTACTACTTATTGAGTTTATTTTTTAAAGAGTCCGCCAATCCCTTTGGCGGCTCCTTTTGCAGCCATGGTTGCCATGGTGCGTGCCATCTTTCCACCCTTAAATTGCTTCATCATGGTTTGCATTTGTTCAAACTGAGCAAGTAGGCGATTGACTTCTTGTACCTCTACGCCCGCACCTGCGGCAATGCGTCGTTTACGACTGGCCTTAAGAAGTTCAGGCTTGCTACGTTCACGCGGGGTCATGCTGTCAATAATGCCGCGCATCCGCGTAGTTTGTTTGTCTGCATTGCTGAGATTTGATTTAGAGGCTGCTTGAGCAACCTGGCTCGGTAACTTATCCATCAGGCTGGCCATGCCACCCATCTTTTGCATTTGCATCAGTTGATCACGAAAATCTCCTAGATCAAATCCGCCCTTAGAAATCTTTGTAGCTAATTTCTCGGCCTTGGCAACATCCACATGTTGTTGGGCTTGCTCAACTAAAGCCAGGATATCGCCCATACCCAAAATACGATTGGCCATGCGCTGTGCATCAAAAGCTTCAAGCCCATCCATTTTTTCAGCCACACCAATAAATTTGAGTGGTACACCAGTCACTTGGCGGACAGAAAGAGCGGCACCACCGCGGGAGTCGCCATCAAGCTTAGTGAGAATGACGCCCGTTAACGGAAGTGCTTCATGGAAGAACTTGGCAGTATTGACGGCATCTTGACCCAGCATGGCATCAACTACAAATAGTGTTTCGATTGGATTTAGGCTCGCATGCAAAGTTTTGATTTCTTGCATGAGTGCTTCGTCAATACCCAAGCGACCAGCGGTATCAACCAACACCACATCAAAGTAATGACGGCGCGCCCAATCTAGGGCAGCAAGTGCAATGTCATTTGGTTTTTGATTAATGTTACTTGGGAAAAATTCTGCGCCAACCTGTTTGGTGACAGTTTCAAGCTGTTCGATAGCAGCAGGGCGGTAGACGTCACAAGAAACCGTCAACACTTTTTTCTTTTTCTTTTCCTGGAGCCACTTGGCTAGTTTGCCAACAGAAGTAGTTTTACCGGCACCCTGTAAACCTGCCATCAAAATTACTGCTGGGGGTTGAGTTGCTAGGTTGAGTTCACCACTTTGATTGGTATCGCCCATCATCACTTGGGTCAGTTCGCGCTGGACTACCCCAACCAAAGCTTGGCCTGGACTCAGGCTACCAACCACTTCTTCACCAAGGGCTTTAAACTTAATCTGCTCCAGTAAAGACTTCACTACTGGTAGCGCTACGTCAGCCTCCAATAAGGCTAGGCGGATCTCCCGCAGCATTTCAGCGGTGTTGGCTTCAGTCAGGCGGGCTTGGCCCCGCATTGTTTTAACAACGCGTGATAGGCGGTCGGTGAGATTCTCTAGCATTTATCGATTAGACTTTCCATATGGATATTTTAGGTTACTCAAGTTTCGGCTGGCTTCCCCCAGCCCTTTACTTGCTTTTGCTGCTCTTTTTGAGCCAGAGGGCTAGGGCCGGCAAGCAATCTGCCCTCTCAGCTGGGCTAATGCAAGCCTGTATTTTTGTGATTCTGATCCTTCATGGAATTGAGTTGCATGACTCCGTCTTTACATCCCAAGGCTTCGTTTTTGGGTTTGCTCAGGACTTATCCTTGATTGCCTGGGTAGGTTTAGCATTTTATTGGTTCCAATCCTGGTTTTTGCCAATCGCTAGCTTGCTTTGGATGTCCATATTATTTGCTTTTGTTTGCTCTCTGCTGCCACTTTTTTTCCCAGGGGTAGTAATTTCGCCTGTGGCTGTTTCGGATCCTTGGTTCAAGGCCCACTTTATTGTGGCAACCATTTCAGTGGGTCTCTTAAGCCTAGCCGCGATGCAGGCAATGTTGATGAGTGTTTATGACCGCGCCTTGCATCGTCAATTAGCGATTGTTCCCAATAGTCGCCTATCTCATTGGTTAGAAGATTTGCCACCACTCATGATGATGGAGGGGCTGCTATTCAATTTGCTATATGTTGGTTTTGCACTCCTAACAATGACTATTTTTTCTGGCCTATTCTTCTCACAAGTTTTATTTGGTAAACCTTTTGTACTTGACCATAAAACTATTTTTGCACTCGTCTCCTGGATCTTGTTTGCTGGTTTACTCATAGCCCGTTGGTGGGTTGGTTTACGAGGTTGGGCGGCAATTCGTTGGGTATTGAGTGCCTATGTTGTTTTACTACTCGCCTATGTTGGTAGCCGCTTTGTATTGGAAGTGGTTCTTCAGAAAGCATGACCTTTGCTTAAGTGGCTTTTACTATTTGCCGGAGCAGGCCTTTTATATTTTTGGCTTAAGGGAAAAAAGCAGGCGAAATTTGACTGGAATCAATCTGCCAATTCAGGCCCGAGTAAGGGTCAGATCCTGACGGAGCCTGAGGCAATGGTGCAGTGTCAATACTGTAAAGTACATCTGCCGCAAGCCGATGCCCTTACTGATGACAAGCGGTTTTATTGTTCAAAAGAGCATCGTAACGCTTTAGACGAGCAAGGATGGATTGGTGCTGCAGCTTGGCGCGTTTCACCAAACCATGATGTAAGGCCAGATGAAGTAAAGCCTGATTTACTGGTGATTCATCACATTAGTTTGCCGCCCGGTGAATTTAAAAGTCAGACGTCTAGCCAGAACATCGTGAGTTTTTTTCAAAATACATTAGACGTAAATGCCCACCCCTATTTTGCAGAGATCGCAAACCAAAAAGTTTCGAGTCATTTCCTGATTGCGCGCACAGGAGAATTAACCCAATTTGTTTCGACCCAAGACAGGGCGTGGCATGCTGGCGCATCGAATTTTATGGGTAGAGAAAGATGTAATGATTTTTCAATTGGCGTTGAGCTGGAGGGTGATGGCGATACGCCATTTGAGGAGGTTCAATACAAGTCATTAGCAAAGCTCGTTCAGAAATTGCAAAAGACTTATCCAAATTTGCAATTTGTAGGACATAGCGATATCGCTCCAGAACGAAAAACAGATCCCGGAAAATGTTTTGATTGGGAAAAGTTCCAAAAAGAGACAGGTATTTCGCAGGGAAAAATACCGTACGGCCTAGTTTCTCGCTAGATCAAATCTTTACATGTGAGCATACGCTCACTTTTTTAGCCTTTAACTAAAATGGGTCTAGAAATTTCGCACCAAATTGACTCCTCGGTTACTGTAAAACTGACTAAAAATATAGATCAGCATTGGTCAGAAAAAACTTACCAAATTCTAAATATTTCCCTATACTTAGTGTCTTATGCGCTTCAAAACACTAGATGTAGTGTTTTGAATACAGCAATACCCATTGTTTTTTAACGATATTTTGTCCGAATAACTATATAGATGCAGGAGCAACATGACATACGCTAATCCACAGACAGCAGGCCAGCCAACTGGAGCTAATAATCCAGGAATGGGCCCTGCAGGAGTTATTAACCAAACTCCTTCTGCCAGCTTTGTAGCTGGTGGTGTTGGTGGCAATCAGGCAACCCAGTTGTCTGATTACAAAATCATTCGCCGTAATGGTTCTGTGGTTGCATTTGAGCCATCTAAAATCGCAATTGCAGTAACCAAAGCATTTTTGGCAGTTAATGGTGGCCAAGGCGCTGCATCTGCGCGTGTACGCGAACAAGTTGAGCAGCTGACTAACTCTGTAATACGTGCTTTATTGCGTAGCCGGCCAAACGGCGGCACTTTCCATATTGAAGATATTCAAGATCAAGTTGAGTTGGCTTTGATGCGTAGTGGTGAGCACAATGTTGCTCGTGCCTATGTTCTCTATCGTGAAAAGCGTAATCAAGAGCGCGCAGCTCAGCAAGAAGCTTCACAAGATACTCAAGTGGCTAATCAGGCTGGTGAGTCTGGCATTAAAGTTACCGACGATGGTCAAGAGAAGTGGCTCGATATGGCTGCTTTGCGAACTGTGATTGAAGCAGCTTGCGAAGGTTTGGGTAATCAAATTGATGCAAGCCCAATCATCACTGAAACAATTAAGAATTTGTACGATGGCGTACCAATGGCGCAAGTATATGACTCTGCTATCTTAGCTTCCCGTACTCTGATTGAGAAAGATCCTGCATACAGCCAGGTGACAGCTCGCATCTTGATGCACGTTATTCGTAAAGAGATTTTTGGTAAAGAAGTATTGCAAGGCGATACACAAACTGAGTACGGCACATACTTTGCCAAGTACATCAACGAAGGCATTTCTGCAGAGTTATTAGACCCACGGATGCGTGAGTTTGACTTGCCACGTTTGGCTGCCTCCTTGAATGCCAGTCGTGACTTGCAGTTCAACTACCTTGGCTTACAAACTTTATACGACCGCTATTTCTTGCACATTGAAGAGCGTCGTATTGAAATGCCGCAGGCATTCTTTATGCGTGTGGCAATGGGCTTGTCTTTAAATGAAACGGATCGTGAGCGTCGTGCGATTGAGTTCTATGAAATTCTCTCTACATTTGATTTCATGTCCAGCACGCCAACTCTATTTAATTCAGCAACAACCCGCCCACAGCTTTCTAGTTGCTACTTGACTACAGTAGATGATGACCTTGATGGCATCTACGAAGCATTGAAAGAAAATGCTTTGTTGTCTAAGTTTGCAGGCGGCTTAGGTAATGATTGGACTAATGTGCGTGCTTTAGGTAGTCATATCAAAGGCACTAACGGTAAATCACAAGGTGTTGTGCCATTCCTCAAAGTAGTCAATGACACTGCAGTTGCTGTAAACCAAGGTGGTAAGCGTAAGGGCGCAGTTTGTGCCTATTTGGAAACGTGGCACTTAGATATCGAAGAGTTCTTAGAGTTGCGCAAGAACACTGGTGACGACCGTCGCCGTACGCATGACATGAACACTTCGAACTGGATTCCTGACTTGTTCATGAAGCGCGTTATGGAAAATGGTGAATGGACTTTGTTCTCACCATCGAATACTCCTGACTTGCATGACAAGTTTGGCAAAGCCTTTGAAGAAGCTTATGTTGCCTATGAGCAAAAAGCGGATCGGGGTGAGTTAAAGCCATTCCGCAGAATCCCTGCGCAGCAGTTGTGGCGCAAGATGCTTGGTATGTTGTTTGAGACAGGCCATCCATGGATTACCTTCAAAGATCCTTGCAATATTCGTAGCCCACAACAGCACGTTGGTGTGGTTCACTCCTCTAACTTGTGCACAGAGATTACTCTGAACACAAACGAGACCGAGATTGCTGTGTGTAACTTAGGTTCTGTGAACTTAACCGCTCACATGACTACCGATGCTAATGGCAAGATGATTTTGGATCACGAGAAGCTCCAAAAGACTGTGCGTACTGCGATGCGCATGCTGGATAACGTGATCGATATCAACTACTACGCAGTTGCTAAAGCGCGTAACTCCAATCTGAAGCACCGTCCAGTCGGAATGGGCATCATGGGCTTCCAAGATTGCTTGCATATGCAGCGTATTCCTTACGCTAGCGATGAAGCGGTGAAGTTTGCAGATTCTTCTATGGAATCAGTTTGCTACTACGCTTACCAGGCTTCATGCGAGTTGGCTGAGGAGCGGGGCGTATACAGTACTTACAAAGGTTCCTTATGGGACCGCGGCATCCTCCCGCAAGACTCAGTAGCGCTGTTAGCTCAAGAGCGTGGCGGTTATTTAGAGGTTGATAACTCCTCGACGATGGATTGGAGTGGTTTGCGTGCCCGTATTAAGCAACACGGTATGCGTAACTCTAATTGCGTAGCGATTGCGCCAACAGCAACGATTTCCAACATCATTGGCGTTTCTGCTTGTATCGAGCCTACTTTCCAGAACTTGTTTGTGAAATCTAACCTTTCAGGCGAGTTCACAGTCGTAAATGAGTACTTAGTGCGTGATTTGAAGGATCGCGGCCTTTGGGATGAAGTCATGATTGCTGATCTGAAGTACTTTGACGGTACTTTATCTAAGATCGATCGCATTCCACAAGACTTGCGTGATTTGTACGCAACCGCCTTTGAAGTTGAGCCAAGCTGGTTGGTTGAAGCTGCTTCTCGTCGTCAGAAGTGGATTGACCAAGCTCAGTCATTGAACATCTACATGGGCGGTGCATCTGGTAAGAAATTAGATGACACCTACAAGTTAGCTTGGTTGCGTGGCTTGAAAACTACCTATTACCTCCGTACTATGGCTGCAACTCACGTTGAGAAATCAACCGTTTCTAGCGGTCAATTGAACTCCGTATCCAGCGGTGGTGGGGTAAACGGTACAGATGCAGCTGTGGCAGCAGGTGCTGGTGGCGCAGTTGAAGCGGATGGTCCAGCTTGCACAATGCGTCCAGGCGATGCTGGCTTTGAAGAATGTGAAGCATGCCAATAAGTAATTTACTCATTGGCCAGAAAAAGAAGAATTGAGGAGAGAATTATGTTGAATTGGGAAGAAGAAGTTGCTCCAGCGCTAGCGAAAGTTAGCCTTGCACCGCAGCCGGTTGCAGTAGAGCCACAACGTCCACAGTTAGATCAAGTAGCAACGGTGCTACAAACTGCCGCGCCTACGCCAGTCCAGGCCGCGAATTTATCTGGTGGCGCAGCCTTGCGTGTAAACGCTGCTGATAAGCGCGTGATTAATGCCAAGACTGACGTAAACCAGCTGGTTCCATTTAAATATAAGTGGGCTTGGGAGAAGTACTTGGCGGGTTGTGCAAACCATTGGATGCCACAAGAAATCAATATGAACCGCGATATTGCGCTTTGGAAAGATCCAAATGGTCTGACTGAAGATGAGCGTCGCATTATTAAGCGCAACCTAGGCTTCTTTACTACCGCCGATTCTTTGGCTGCAAATAATATTGTTTTGGGTACTTATCGTCATATTACTGCTCCAGAATGCCGCCAATACCTATTGCGCCAGGCTTTTGAAGAGGCAATTCATACCCATGCATACCAATATATCGTTGAATCTTTAGGTCTAGACCAAAGCGAAATCTTCAATGCGTATAACGAGATTGAGTCAATTCGCGCTAAAGATCAGTTCTTAATTCCTTATATTGACGTATTAACTGACCCAAATTTCAAGACTGGCACATTAGAAAGTGACCAAAAATTACTTCGTTCGCTGATTGTTTTTGCCTGCGTAATGGAAGGTTTGTTCTTTTATGTTGGTTTTACGCAAATACTTGCAATGGGTCGTCAAAACAAAATGACGGGTGCTGCTGAGCAGTATCAATACATCCTTCGTGACGAATCAATGCACTGTAATTTTGGCATCGATTTGATAAACCAAATCAAGCTGGAGAACCCGCAGTTATGGACTTCCGCGTTCAAAGACGAGATTAAATCCATCTTCGAAAAAGCAGTCGAATTAGAGTACCGTTATGCTGAAGATACGATGCCTCGAGGAGTGCTCGGATTGAACGCTCCGATGTTCAAAGGGTACCTAAGATACATCTGTAATCGTAGATGTTTGCAAATAGGACTTGACGCGATGTTCCCAAATGAAGAGAATCCATTTCCATGGATGTCAGAAATGATAGATCTGAAGAAAGAACGAAACTTTTTTGAGACACGCGTTATTGAGTATCAAACCGGTGGTGCGCTAAGTTGGGAGTAGTGAGGTAAGCCTCAAGCGCATAGTCGGCTAAATAGGAGATTAGACGGTTGGATAGTTTAAGAAGTCAGCAAAATCAGACGCAAATCCGAAAACCCTTGCTCAAGGGTGTCTGGGCTATTCTCTCCATTTTTTCCAGCACATTTAAGAAGCCGTTGTCCTTCGGGGCCACGGCTTTTTTTCCAGGATTCATTAGCGTGCAGCACTTAGCATCAAGCCGCGCGCCGATGAATGGCTCGCTCGTCAAATCCAATCGGTTGCAAAATCAGGCGGAAATGAATGGTCGGGTCTTCTTAATCGTTAGTTCGTACTAATCCTCACGTGAAGGAGTAACACACATGGCAACAAAGAAAAAACCTGCTGCAAAGAAACCAGCTGCTAAGAAATCAGCTGCTAAGAAGCGTCCAGCTGCTAAGAAGCGTCCAGCTGCTAAGAAGAAGCCTGCTGCTAAGAAGAAGCCTGCTGCTAAGAAGCGTCCAGCTGCTAAAAAGAAGCCAGCCGCTAAGAAGCGTCCAGCTGCTAAAAAGAAGCGCGTAGCTAAAAAAAAGTAAGTAAACCTGCTGCGAAGAAAGCGGGCTCTGCTGTAAAAAAGCCCGCGGCTAAGAAAGCTGCATCAGTAACAACTGCCGCTGCTTGGCCCTTCCCAACTGGCACTCGTCCTTAAGTTTTAACTTTAGACGGGTGGTAAGTAGTTCAAAGGGGTCTCTATGAGACCCCTTTTTTATTGCCTAAATTAGCTTGGCTCGCAATGAGCTCAATAAACTCAGAGGCTGAACCCAAATACGGATTTGAACTGATCAGTAATCTGATCTTTGCTGATTTGGTGATTTTGTGGTCCCTGGTTGCTAATCTTGATTGAGCCCATCAAACTTGCTAGACGGCCGGTGGTTTCCCAATCCATGCCATTTTCTAGACCAAAAAGTAATCCTCCACGAAAAGCATCGCCGCACCCAGTGGGATCAATCACTTTTGCAGCGGGTACTGGTGGAATGGCAATGCGTTTGCCATCGGAATAGATATCGGCGCCTTCTGCACCTTTGGTCACAATCAAAGCCTTCACTCGTTCAGCGACTTTTGCTAGGCTGTGCCCAGTTCGTTGAGCCAGCATTTCACCTTCATAGTCATTGACAGCTAGATAACTGGCAATATCCACCAACTCAAGTAGCTCTGGGCCATTAAACATCGGCAAGCCTTGGCCTGGGTCAAAGATAAAAGGGATATTGGCTTCTGCCAATTGATGGCAGTGCTCCCACATCCCTTGACGACCGTCTGGTGCAACGATGCCAAACTTTGCAGCCCCTTTAGTATTTTTATTGCGCTCGGCAAGTACTGCAGAAACTTGGTTTAAATGGGACTGATCCATTGCTCCTGGATGAAAGGCGGTAATTTGATTATTGGACTGATCGGTTGTGATCATCGCTTGTGCAGTAAATGCATGTTCAATTTGACGAATGTGGCTGGCATCAATATTCAATTGTTTCAATCGATCTAAGTAGGGCTTGGCATCCCCACCGACTGTTGCCATGATGATTGGATCGCCACCTAAAAGACTGAGGTTATAGGCGATATTGCCAGCACAACCACCAAATTCTCGGCGCATCGTTGGCACCAAGAAGGCCACATTCAGAATATGAATTTGCTCTGGCAGGATTTGATCGGCAAATTTGCCTTCAAAGTTCATGATGGTGTCGTAGGCGACAGAGCCGCAGATCAAGCTAGCCATAAATTACTTTCTGTAAGAGATAAATAAGAATCAGGTTTAAGCATAAAGAAAAAGCACAAATGAGGATGTTTTAGGGGTAAACAACTCTCACCCGATAGCCAGCAGTATTCTGCGGCAATGGAATTGGTAGTTGAGCTTGAATTAACTCTCCAGGGGCGATGCCCGAGCGCAAAAAATCAGCATGAGATTCTTGCCAAGCAAGCGGTAACCATTCTTTTGGAGTTAAGCGGATTGATTGGATCTCAGATTCTTCTGCATCAGTGAGCGTAATTTCTAAATTTGGGGGTAAAACAGCGAGTGCAAGACGATTTTGTATTTCAACTTGCAGTATGGATTGATTTGCGCCGCTTTTAAGGCCCTCTCTCGCGTTTTCTGGCGATAGTGTGGCTGAAGTTATTTTCCACGCAGCAAAATCGCTTACAGGGCGATTTACGCATCCTAGTGCACCACATATTTTTTCATCAACAGCTTGCAAAACAGAAAATGCAGCCACTGAAAAAGAATTTGATGTGCCATCCACACGTGTTGCTAACGCTGGCAGTAAAGAATTTCTAGAAAGGTGCTCACCAAATACGAGAAGCAGAACAAAAAAACTGGCTAGTAAAGCAAACTTCAACCCCTTTTTTTGCGCAGGTGCAGCAAAAAGAGTTTTTTTACTCTGCTCTTTGTCGTTGGATAGAGAGCCATGCAAGCAAACCCAGCCGTCATTCTCTTTCCAGACTGAAAGTTTGAGCCATTGACTATAGGTAGTAATCACCTCATCAGCTTGACGAGCAAGCACTCCAGATAAAACAATTTGCCCACCTGGGCGTATTTTATTGACCAATGCTGGAGCGAGTACTTGAAGTGGGTTAGCCAAAATATTGGCCATCACAATATCGTATTTCGTTTCTGCTGCAAGCTCTGTAGCACTCTCATTTGGTAAAACAAACTGAATGGTGGTGTTATTGATTTGGGCATTGCTGCGGGCTGCAATCATTGCTTGAGGGTCGATATCGGTACCTACGACGGAACTACAGCCCAGCTTTGCAGCTGCAATGGCTAGAATGCCCGAGCCGCAACCGTAATCGAGCAAACTCTGATTTTTTAGATTTGGATGCTCCTCAAGCCACAGCAAACATAAATGCGTAGTAGGGTGGCTACCCGTACCAAAAGCTAGGCCTGGATCAACCGCCAAACAGATTGCGTTTGGATCGTTGGGAGCGTCATGCCAAGATGGCACGACCCAAATGCGCTTACCAATGGGAATCGGTGCAAACTGACTTTGGGTAAGCCTTACCCAATCTTGTTCTTCAACAATTTTTTCTTGGGGGGCTGATAGCTTAAAACCAGCCTCTTTTAGAGAAGCAAGTAATTCAGGGATAAATTGCGCGCTAGCTGAGTCATCAAGCGCTGGATTAAAAAGAGCAGTTACGGAAGATCTATCCCAGGCCTGAACTTCTGGTGATAGACCAGGTTCTCCGTAAAGTGGGTTCTCATCATATCCACCAGCTGCATCATCTTCTACGGTGACGGATAGTGCTCCTAACTCCAGGAGCGCATCGCCTAATGGTTCTGCCGTTTCAGCGACTACCGTGAAGATCAATTCACGATAAGACATGAGGTACTCGCATCACTTAAGATTTTCCGCGACTTGCGGCTTGTTCTTCTAAGCGATGCTCCAGGTAGTGAATGCTAGTGCCGCCTTCCATGAAGTTAGGGTCTAACATTAATTCGCGGTGCAAGGGCACGTTGGTGGTGATGCCATCAATCACCATTTCGGATAGAGCAATTTGCATGCGGCGGATCGCCTGTTCACGAGTATTGCCGTAAGAAATTAGCTTACCAATCATTGAGTCATAGTTCGAGGGAACAACGTATCCACTATAGGCATGAGAATCGACCCGAATGCCAGGACCACCTGGCATATGGAAGGATCCAATTTTGCCTGGGCTTGGTGTGAATTTGAATGGATCTTCTGCGTTCAAACGACATTCGATTGCATGCCCACGGAACACAATATCTTTTTGGCGATAGCCTAATTTGAGTCCAGCAGCAATCCGAATCTGTTCTTGAACAATATCTACCCCAGTAATCATTTCAGTGACGGGGTGCTCAACTTGAACGCGGGTATTCATCTCGATAAAGAAGAATTCGCCATCCTCATACAGGAACTCAAAAGTACCAGCGCCACGGTAAGCCATTTTTCGACAAGCTTCTGCGCAGCGTTCGCCAATTTTGGCGATCAAGCGACGATCAATGCCCGGAGCTGGCGCTTCTTCAATTACTTTTTGATGGCGGCGCTGCATAGAGCAATCGCGCTCGCCCAACCAAATCGCATTGCCATGGGTGTCGGCCAGAATCTGAATCTCGACGTGGCGAGGTTTTTCTAAGAACTTCTCCATATAGACTTCTGGATTACCAAACGCACGACCCGCTTCTTCGCGCGTCATATTGACGGCATTGAGAAGTGCTGCCTCGGTATGAACAACCCGCATACCACGACCGCCACCACCGCCAGCTGCTTTAATGATGACTGGATAGCCTACTTTCTTGGCAGTAGCAATAATTTCTTTTGGATTATCAGTTAAGGCGCCTTCAGATCCAGGAACACAAGGAACCCCTGCTTTAATCATCGCGCGTTTAGCAGAGACCTTATCACCCATTAAGCGGATTGTTTCAGCTTTAGGGCCGATGAAGGCAAAGCCAGATTTCTCAACGCGTTCGGCAAAGTCAGCATTCTCAGAGAGGAAACCGTAACCCGGGTGAATGGCTTCGGCATCAGTGACTTCAGCCGCAGAAATAATGGCCGGCATGTTGAGATAACTCTGTGGCGAGGGGGCGGGCCCAATACAAACGGCCTCATCAGCCAGCTTCACGTACTTCGCTTCTTTATCTGCCGTGGAGTAGACCACTACAGTTTTAATTCCCAACTCACGGCAGGCGCGTTGGATACGGAGAGCAATTTCTCCCCGATTGGCAATCAGAATCTTATCGAACATGTCGGCTATGAGTTAGGTAAAAATGGATTAGTAGATGAGCTTAAAAGATTAAGCAATGATGAATAGTGGTTGGTCAAATTCAACTCCTTGACCGTTTTCGCACAGAATCTCTTTAACGACACCAGCGTATTCTGACTCAATCTCATTGAGTAATTTCATCGCTTCAATGATGCAAAGTGTTTGACCTACTTTTACCGTATCACCAATACTGACAAAATTTGGAGACTCCGGATTGGGTGCACGATAGAAAGTGCCCACCATTGGAGAGCGAGCAACCAAGCCAGCTTCACCAGTAGGGGCCTCAGTAGCCGGGGTTGCTAATGGTGCCTGATTCGCTACGGGACTAGCTGGCGCAGCATGAACTGGTGCTGGATTTGCATAGACTGTTTGTCCAGCAGGGGCTGCAGAGTTAGAGTTAACGATGCGGACACGGTCCTCACCTTCATTAACCTCTAACTCAGAAATGCCCGACTCAGAAACGAGGTCAATCAAGGTTTTTAGTTTTCTCAGATCCATAGGAATATTTCCTCTCTTGTAATGCTTTAAATAGATTTATTTTTGTAAATGGGCAATGGCTGCTTGCAATGCCAATTCATAACCAATAGCGCCAAGACCACAAATGACGCCAGTGGCGATATCAGATAAATAGGAGTGTTTGCGGAACTCTTCGCGTTGATGAATATTAGATAAATGGATTTCGATAAAAGGGATGGCCACCCCAGCTAAAACATCTCGCAAGGCAACGCTAGTATGGGTAAATGCGCCTGGATTGATGATGATGAAATTCACCCCATCTTGGTTGGCTTTTTGAATTCGGTCAATTAACTCACCTTCATGATTGCTTTGGTAGGTGCACAGGTCTACAGATTGAGCTTGAGCCAGATTTTCCAGCTTTTGGTGGATGTCTTTGAGGGTGGTTGTCCCATAAACCTCTGGTTCACGAGTGCCTAATAGATTGAGGTTTGGACCCTGAATTACGAGAATTGAAGCTTTTTTCGACATAGATCCCTGTTTTTAGAGGCAGTTTGATGTTAATTGCTTCGAATGCTATGGCAGAAGTATACCTTCACCAGATTCTGAAAAAAGGGACTTCGAGGATTTTTAGGGTGAGATTTTGAAACTAAATGCCCTAATTACCTTGTTTTTAAGGGATAAAAAGGTGAATTCTAATCTATAAAAAGCAGTATCAGTCTCTATAAAGCTCCTTTAATTGCTTTTATGAGCTCTTCTTCGCTTATCTTTCCTAATTTTGTATATGTCGACTTACCTTTGGGATTAATGATCACAGTATAAGGAAGGGCGCCTTGGGTATTACCCATTTGCTTAGACAGATTGCTGCCCTCTAGACCACCAATCACAATCGGATAGGAGACTGGGATACTTTTCAGAAATTCACGAATATTAGAGGGTGAATCGATACCGATACCGACAAATAAGACATTTTTCTGCAAATACTCTTGCGAAAGCAGATCCAAAGTGGGCATTTCCTCGATACAAGGGGGGCACCAGGAAGCCCAAAAGTTCACTACGAGGACTTTTCCCTGCCATTCAGATGTATTGACTGGTTTTCCGTCCGGGGTTTGCCAAGGGTTAGCAAAAAAGGCTTTTACAGAGGGTTCGCTAGCTAAGCCAGTTTTCGAAATCCATTGCGAAGTCAGCACACCTCCCAGCAGTGCCAACAGACTAATTCCACAGATAGTCAGTAATTGTCTTCGGTTCATTGCAACTCCTTCGCTAAAATTCATAGATGCATATACATATCTTGGGCATCTGCGGTACTTTCATGGGTGGCATTGCCGCAATCGCTCGGCAAGCCGGACATCGTGTAACAGGTTGTGATGCTAACGTGTATCCGCCAATGAGTACACAGCTTGAGGCTCAAGGTATTGAACTGATTGAAGGATTTTCACCAGATCAATTATTACAGTTTGAGACGATGCCTGATTTATTTGTGATTGGCAATGTAGTTTCGCGCGGCAATCCCTTAATGGAGGCCATTCTGAATCAGGGGCTTCCTTATGTCTCTGGCCCACAGTGGCTAGGCGAACAAGTTTTATATGGCAGGCATGTTTTAGCGGTTGCTGGAACGCATGGCAAGACAACAACCTCAGCCATGCTGACTTGGATATTAGAATTTAATGGTTACAAACCAGGTTATTTGATTGGTGGCGTGCCACTCAATTTCACCGTATCTGCACGTTTAGGCGAGAGCCAATATTTTGTGATCGAGGCTGACGAATACGACACCGCTTTTTTTGATAAGCGCAGCAAGTTTGTGCACTACAGGCCCCGCACTGCTTTATTAAATAACTTAGAGTTTGATCATGCCGATATTTTTGCTGATCTAGCAGCCATTGAAACCCAGTTTCATCATTTAGTCCGGACCGTTCCGAGCTATGGTTTGCTGGTGGTGAACGGCGAGGAGCCTGCCTTAGCAAGCGTGATGACACGGGGTTCTTGGGCACCTGTAGAGCAGTTCGGTCATGAGTCTAACAAGGAGTGGTCATTCATCTCTCAAGCTGGTGATGGATTTATTGTGCACAAAGCTGGTAAGGAAGTCGCCACGGTGAAGTGGGCTACAGATTCTGGAGTGATGGGCCGACATAATCAACTCAATGCTCTTGCAGCAATTGCATCAGCAAATCACATCGGTATTTCACCGGCGGATTCCGCGCGCGCCTTGGCTGAGTTTAAAAATGTCAAACGACGTCTTGAAACTATTGGTATTGCAAATGGCGTTACCGTCTATGACGATTTTGCCCATCATCCCACTGCGATTGCGACAACTGTGGATGGTTTGCGTCGTCGTGTTGGTCAGGCGCGTATCTTGGCGGTATTAGAGCCTCGCTCCAATACGATGAAGCTAGGGGTGATGAAGGCTCAGCTTCCTGGTAGCTTGAGCCAGGCCGATCGAGTTTTTGCCTATGGCGCCAATACTGGTAAGGAGTCTCTAGGTTGGGACTTGGCTGAGGTGTTATCCCCACTTAATTCCAAAGAGCAGGGCAAAGCACACGCTTTTGATGAGCTTGATGCGCTAGTCAATGCAGTTGTAAAAGAAGCAAAGCCTGGCGATCACATCTTAGTAATGAGCAATGGCGGGTTTGGTGGCGTGCATCAAAAAATATTAAAAGCGATTAGTGCTTAATCAGTACGATCAAAGTAAATCCAAATAGAGAGAGTATGCAATGGGTGACAGATTAAAAGATAAGGTAGCAATCATTACAGGCGCAGCAAAAGGCATTGGTTTTGCTACTGCCCAGCGCTTTGCCGGAGAGGGTGCAATAGTAATCCTTGCCGATATGAATCTAGAGTCTGTAAAAGGCGCTGCTGCGCAGATTCCGAGTGCCCAGGCCTATGCCATGAATGTGACCGACCGGGCCAGCATTCAGGCAGTGGTAGATCAAGTGATGCAAAAACAGGGCCGTATCGATATCTTAATTAATAACGCTGGTATTACGCAAGATGCCCGTTTAGTGAAGATGACAGAGGCGCAATTTGATGCGGTAATTGATGTCAATCTCAAGGGCGTATTTAATTGCACACAGTTAATTGTTCCTCATATGTTGGAGGCTAAGTCAGGCGCGATTATCAATGCATCTAGTGTTGTTGGTATTTACGGCAACTTCGGTCAAACTAATTACTCTGCTACTAAATTTGGCGTAATCGGTTTTACCAAGACTTGGGCACGCGAACTCGGTCCTAAAGGCGTTCGGGTAAATGCAATTTGCCCTGGATTTATTGCAACTGAGATGATTAAAGCAATGCCAGAAAATATATTGCAAGATATTAAGCGGCGGAGTTGGCTTGGTCGCCTAGGTACTCCAGAGGAAATAGCAAGTGTGTATTTATTCTTGGCTAGTAATGAGGCCAGCTTTATCAACGGAGTTGCTTTAGAGGTTAGCGGCGGGATTTCACTCTAAGTATGAACCTCGTATATGAAGAAGGCGGCGACATTAAGCTTGCCACAGTGCAGTCTGCATCAGGTTCGGGTGATGCTGAGTCTTGGCAAGCTACCAGTCTTTCAGGAAAAAAGATCAAACTCAAAGCCAAAGAAGTTTGGCTACGCTTTGAGAAGCCTGAGGCTCAGGCAGTCATGGACGAAGCCACTACTTTGTCTAAAGATATCGATTTACAGTTACTGTGGGATTGCGCTCCCGAGGAAGAGTTTGGTCTGGTCGATGTTTCTCATGAGTACTTTGGCGCGCAAGCGACGATTCCTCAGCAAGTCTCCTTAGGCATTGCTTTGCAGGGAGCCCCAGTATTTTTTCGTCGCAAGGGGCGCGGGCGCTTTCAGAGGGCGCCACTCGAGCAGTTGCAGGCTGGCTTAGCTGCATTGGAGCGCAAGCAAAAAGAGCTTGAACAGCAGTCTACTTGGCAACAAGAATTAGTGGCTGGGACATTCCCAGAAACACTTCAGTCTTCTGTCCAGCAGTTATTGTTTTCACCGGATAAAAATACCACTGCGTATAAAGCGTTGACAGCCGCATGCAATGAGACAGGAGAATCTCCTGCGCAGCTGATGATTCGTTGTGGTTCGATTAGTTCTCCTCTGGCTTATCACCAAGGCATGTTTCTCAAGGCGCATTTTCCTAATGGAGCTGCACATAGTCAAAGTATTGCCGTTGACCAAACCGCTTATGCTGCTGCTATCGCAGAACTTCCTCTGGCAGATGTGAAAGCTTTCTCAATTGATGATGCTGGAACTACGGAGATTGACGATGCCTTATCGGTAACAGAGCTCGCTGATGGTGGTCATCGCATTGGTATCCATATTGCCGCACCTGGTTTGGTGATTACTAAAGATGATTCTCTGGATCAGGTAGCGCGGAGTCGGATGTCGACAGTGTATTTTCCGGGCGACAAAATTACGATGTTGCCTGATTCTGTCATTGAACAATTTTCTTTAGATGAGGGCGCTTCAAGACCCGCCTTATCGATCTACGTTGATATCGATGCACAAGGGGTAGCAAATAGAGACTCGCTACAAATGCGTGCCGAGATGGTACCTATGGTTGCGAACTTGCGTCTAGAGGATATTGAGCATCTCGTCAGCGAGGAAAGTTTAGCTGATGAAGGGGCTACCTATCCTTATCGTAAAGAGCTCTCTATTTTATGGAGGGCTGCTCAGCTTCTGCATGCTGGCCGCCAAGAAAAACGTGTCGCTAATGGGCTACGCGCAGAGCAGTTAGGGCTTATTGATCCCAATGCCTTAGCAAGAGATTTTCATTTCCAGATCAATGATATAAATGGAGTAGAACGCGTAGAAATTATGCCGCGTCAGCGTGGATCTATTCTTGATACGATTGTTGCTGAATGGATGATTTTCTGTAACAGTGCTTCCGGTCAGCTCTTGGCTGATCATGGTTTGCCAGGCTTATTTAGAACCCAGAAGGGTTGGGGCCCTTTGCGCACGCGCATGCAAACTACCCCAGGTCCACATGAAGGCTTGGGTTTAGATTACTATGCGTGGTGCACATCGCCACTACGCCGCTACTCAGATTTAGTTAATCAATGGCAACTCATTGCCTTAGCTAAGCATGGCGTAACCGCCAAGATGGTTGCGCCCTTCCCACCGCGCGATGCTAGTTTGATGGGGATTGCTGCAGATTTTGAGTCTTGTTATCAAACTTACAGTGAATACCAAGACCGATTAGAAAAGTACTGGTGTCTGCGTTGGGCTACTCAGGATGGCGAGTCTAAGAATGTACATGTACGTCATTTAAAAGAAGGCATGTCTCGACTGGAGTTAGTCCCATTGCACCTCCCTGTTCCAGAGCTAGCAAGCCATTCGCGTATGACTCGCGCCGAGGTGGTGCTAGCCGATATCGATTTATTGCAGCTCAGTGCCGCTGTTAGGGTCCTAGAGATTGAAGCTAAAGTTGAAGTGCCCGAGGTTAGCGCGCAAGAAGATGGTAGCGCAGACTAAATTGGCCCAATTCGTGGTGCCTGAAAGATTAAGCAGAGCAGTGCTTTACTTTCAGACTACTTGGCAGCGCTACCCATTTCGCTTAGCACTTTGCATCTCTCTTGTAATTCACATTATTTTCTTATCGGTTCGTTGGGGATTTGGAGAAATTGAGAATCGTCGACTCAATACGCCGCTGAGTGTCGTATTAGTAAATGCCAGCAATAAAACACCCCCCAAGGAGGCTAATAAATTAGCGCAAGCAGATTTGCAGGGTGGTGGCAAAACAGAAAATCAAGATGCAACTGCTGTGCATCGAGCTCGCATGGGAGCTGAAGCTCGTCTTGAGGTTTTAGAGAAACAGCAAAAACAAATGTTGGCAAAGTTGACGCAAGAGCGAATTCGTTCGGGTGGACACAAGAGTGGCGACGATCAAAAAATGACGCCCCAACTCAATTCTCTGGAAGCGGAACTGGCTAAACGTTTGCAGGCAGATGGACGCGAATCACGTCGTAAAGTCTTAACGGGTAGCAATACCAAAGCCGTGACTTTTGCGCACTACTACGATGCCATGCGTCAGAAGATCGAAGCTTATGGAAGTGCATTTTTTCCGCGCGCCAATGGTCGCCCTTTGTACGGTAGCTTGGTAATTGTGGTCAGCGTGGATGCCCAAGGACGAATTACTACGAATGCTCAAGGCAAGGATGGTTTATCGGTAGGGCGTAGCTCAGGCAATCCTGAGTTAGATAGGCAGGCCATTGCAATCGTGCGAGCTTCTGCTCCCTTTGGACCATTTCCTTCCGAAATGCGTAATCAGATCGATGTACTAGATTGGGTTTCTACCTTTGAGTTTGCGCGCGATGGTGCTGACCGTCTGGAGTTACGACGTTAATTTTGAAAAATAGTTCATAAATTCGCTTATTCTGTAGTCATCATGAATTCACCTAACCCAGTCAATCTGCATACTGATCCCAGTTTATTTTCTGGGGTGGATGTGTACGCTGTTGCTGGCAATCCAATTGCTCATAGCAAGTCTCCTGTAATCCACCAAAGCTTTGCAGAACAAGCTAAGCAAAAAATGCACTATGGGTGCTTGCAGCCTGACATCAATGCATTTGCGGTAGCGGCGAAATCTTTTTTTGCAGCTGGCGGCAAAGGTATGAATGTCACCGTACCGTTTAAATTGGATGCACAAGCTTTTGCGGATGCATTAACTTCCCGTGCCCAGCTTGCTGGTGCCGTAAATACATTATGGACAAAAGATGGCAAGATTTATGGTGACAACACTGATGGTGCAGGTCTAGTACGTGACTTATTAGCGCAAGGCATTGCCATTCATCAATCGAGAATCTTGCTCTTAGGTGCAGGCGGCGCAGCCCGTGGTGTGATTGGCCCATTGCTGGAGCAATCGCCAAAGTGTTTGGTGATTGCCAATCGTTCTAATACAAAAGCACAAGAGCTGGTGAAGTTATTTGCTGATCTTGCGGCCTCTTCAGAGAGCGCTCTTGAGTCTAGAGCCTTGGCTGAACTCGAGGATGCTGAAAAAACGCCGTATCCATTTGATTTAGTCATTAATGCCACCGCTGCCGGCTTAACTGATCAATCCCCTTTAAGCACTCAGGCAGTAGCTAATATTTTTGTACCCAGCTCTTTTGCATACGATATGGTTTATGGAAAATCTACCGCATTTATGCAGCAAGCTTTGCAAAAAGGCGCAAG
>CAMBBT010000005.1 GCA_945864455.1 Polynucleobacter meluiroseus
AAAAAGTCTTGCCATCAATAAATGGTATGAAGACTCCAGAGATCTAAAGTTAATTTCTTCCACTTGGGCTTTTACTGAATTTGCCAGTGCGCTAAGCATCAAAGAGAGAACAAGACAGATTACCCCAAAAGAGAGTAAGAGCGCTTGGAAGATTTTTGAAGCTATATGCAATAACGATATTGAGTTACTCCCAATTGATAATAAAGTTTTTTACTCAGCTGGATTATTAGTGCTAGATAGCTCATCTAAGTTACGCTCTGGAGATGCGCTACATCTTGCTGCTGCTAAGCACTTTAAGGCGAAAACTCTCGTAACTCTAGATAAAGTACTTAAGGAGAATGCCGTTCGATTGAAGATTAAAACTTTGACGATTTAGCTAGATTGGCTTTAAGACTGCCAAACCACCCAAATAGGGTTGTAGTGCTTTCGGAATAGAAATGCTGCCATCGACTTGTTGCTTGTTCTCAATGAGAGCTACTAAGGCTCTACCTACTGCAAGACCTGAACCATTTAAGGTATGAACTAATTCTGGTTTGCCTTGGCCTGCTTTAAATCTGGCTTGCATCCGTCTTGCTTGGAAGTCGCCCATGCTTGAGCAAGAGCTAATCTCGCGGTAGGCTTTTTGAGACGGAACCCATACTTCTAAGTCATAAGTCTTAGCGCTACCAAATCCCATATCGCCCGTACAAAGCAATACTTTTCTATACGGTAACTCGAGGAGCTCTAAGATTCTTTCTGCATGGCCTGTTAATTCTTCTAAGGCTTGCATTGAATGCTCTGGCTTAGTAATTTGTACTAGCTCTACTTTGTCAAACTGATGTTGCCGAATCATCCCCCGCACATCCCGGCCATAGTTGCCAGCCTCAGAGCGGAAGCATGGAGTATGCGCAACAAACTTCAATGGTAGATTGTCTGCATTCACAATCTCGTCTCTTACCAAGTTTGTTACAGGCACTTCTGCGGTTGGAATGAGATAGAAGTTTTCTGTTTTTGCTTCTCCACCCTCATCTTCGCCACCCATCTGACGTGGAACCTTAAAGAGGTCTTCTTCAAACTTCGGTAATTGTCCGGTACCGCGCATAGAAGCAGCATTGACCATATAAGGTGTATACACCTCTTCGTAACCATGATTTGTTGTATGGGTATCGATCATGAACTGTGCAAGAGCACGATGCAATCTCGCAATTGGCCCTTTGAGTACTACAAAACGTGAGCCACTGATCTTGGCTGCCACTTCAAAATCCAGACCAAATGGACCACCAAGATCCACATGGTCTTTGATCTCAAAATCAAAAATAGGTTCTGTGCCCCAACGTTTGATTTCTTTATTTTCAGGTTCATCTTTACCAGTGGGCACGGATTCATCCGGAAGATTGGGAATGCTCATTAAGAAATCGGATATCTCTGTTTGCAGGATCGTCAGTCTTACCGTACCAGATTCCATATCAGTGTTGATCTGACTGGCTTGCGCCATCTCAGCTGCGACATCTTCGCCCTTACCTTTTTTCATGCCAATGGCTTTAGCCAATTGATTACGTTTAGCCTGTAATTCTTCAGTACTAGTTTGCAAAGATTTACGCTCAGACTCTAGGGTGTTAAATTTCTCAACATCGAGTTGAAATTTACGAGTAGCAAGACGCGCTTGCACTGCGGCGATATCTTTACGGAGTAATTGCGGATCAATCATATGTTGCTCTAGTTTAAGCGCAAGACCTCAGCACCGGCCGGCGGTGTGAAAGTGAAGCGATTTGCCGGTAAATTCACGTTCAACTGGATCTTATCTAAGGTAACTAGCACCACACTTCCTAGGCCATCAATCAATTCTAAGGCTTTGGGTAAGCCATTAGCCATCCCTACAGAGATCTTTGTATACGGGAGATCATTGCCGCTCTTTGTATTGGGATCCTTCTTGGGAGATAGAGCAACCCACTTCAAACCCAAGCGCTCCTCACTCTCTACTAAGTCAAAATGTTGATCTAAAGAACTCTCACCAAACAAAATTGCTGCTGGTGTAGCAGCTAGCGCTTGTCCTGCAGGACGAATAGTGGCTTGGTTTAAATCTTTATCCCACAAAGTCAGCTGTTTGCCATCGGCAATCAGTTTTTGCTCATAGGGCTTTTGGGTATCCCAGATAAATCGTCCTGGACGCTGAAATACAAAGCGACCTTGCGTCTGACGTACTACCTTTAAACCTTTGTCTTGCGGCTCATTTGTTTTGGGTGCGCGCAACTGCTGTTGTACAAAATCACCTTCAGCTGTTTTGGAGTTGCGCACAAATTGACGTAATTGATCGGCACCACTCTCACTTTGGGAGATAGCTTGGTTTGAAAACAGAACTGCTATTCCGAGGAGCGCTGCAGATAAGAATCTTTGCAAAATTAATGCCTTATTCAGAAGAACGCCGTAGGATCTCGCGATTGCCGCCATTCCCCATCTTCGATACGAGTCCTGCTTTTTCCATATCTTCTAAGAGGCGAGCTGCACGGTTGTAACCAATACGCAAGTGACGCTGCACCAAAGAGATGGATGGACGCTTGTTTTCGAGAACGATGGCTACTGCTTGGTCATACAGTGGATCAGATTCACCACCACCCTCGCCAGTTAAGGCATCCATATTAGATTCATCTGCACCCTCAAGCACACCATCGATGTAATTGGCTTCGCCCTTGTCTTTAAGCCAGTCCACCACGCGATGCACTTCATCATCAGAGACAAAAGCGCCATGCACGCGCACCGGCAAGCCAGTGCCTGGTGCCATGTAAAGCATGTCGCCCATACCAAGGAGCGCTTCTGCGCCCTGCTGATCCAAAATGGTACGGCTGTCGATCTTGCTGCTCACCTGAAATGAAATCCGAGTCGGCACGTTCGCTTTAATCAAACCAGTAATCACATCTACGCTCGGGCGTTGCGTTGCTAGTACCAGATGAATGCCAGCCGCGCGCGCCTTCTGTGCAATACGCGCAATCAACTCTTCAATCTTCTTACCGGAGACCATCATCAAATCAGCCAACTCATCGATGATCACCACGATGACAGGCGCTTTATAGATTGGCTCAGGATCATCTGGAGTTAAGCTAAATGGATTGGTGAGCTTTTCACCTTTCTCTTCGGCTTCCAGAATCTTCTTGTTAAAGCCAGCCAAATTCCGTACACCAAACTTACTCATGAGTTTGTAGCGGCGCTCCATCTCATTCACCGCCCAATTAAGCGCGTTATATGCCTGCCTCATATCTGTTACTACTGGGCAAAGCAAATGTGGGATCTTGTCGTAGATTGCCATCTCTAGCATCTTCGGATCGATCATGATCAAACGTACTTCATCCGGCTTCGCTTTAAAGAGTATCGACAAGATCATGGCATTAATACCAACTGACTTACCAGCACCTGTCGTACCTGCTACCAAGCAGTGCGGCATCTTCGCAAGGTCAGCCACCATTGGGCTACCAGAGATGTCTTTACCTAAAGCTAAGGTCAGCAATGAATGATTGTCGTTATAAACCTGTGAGGTCAGAATCTCAGAGAGGTAAACAGATTGACGAGTGGGGTTTGGTAGCTCCAAAGCCATGCAAGTTTTGCCTGGTATGGTTTCTACGACACGCATACTTACAACACTAAGTGCACGCGCAAGGTCACGTGAGAGATTGACAATCTGACTGCCCTTCACACCAATCGCGGGATCAATCTCATAACGAGTAACGACAGGGCCAGGATACGCAGCAATCACAGCGACCTGAACATTAAATTCAGCTAACTTACGCTCGATCAAGCGGGAAGTAAATTCCAATACGTCTGCAGAAATAGTTTCTTTTACTTCCGGTACGGGATCTAGTAATGCGAGTGGTGGTAATTCAGAATCAGGAATATCCACAAATAATGGTTGTTGTTTCTCACGCTCAACTCGGGCGCTCTTTGGAATTTCTATCGGAGCACGCACAATTTGCACCGGCGCCGCAATTTCTACGCGACCACGGAACTCTTCTACAAATTCTTCACGCTCTTCCGCAGCAGCTTCGCCTAGCTTGCGATCTTCTTCACTATCGCGACGCTCCCGAATACGGTGATAAGCCACTTCCAGAAAACGTCCTACTTTCTCGGCAATATCTAACCAAGAAAAGTGCAAAAACAGGGATAAGCCAGCAGACAAGCCAAAAAGGAGAACTATAGTTGCCCCAGTAAAGCCTAGTGACATTTGCAGGGGATCGCCAATCAACTCGCCCAAGATACCTCCAGGCGGTCTTGGGAGCTGCCAGGAGAGCGAATGCATACGAATCGACTCAAGACCCATGCTACACAATAAGGTTAGTCCAAAGCCCAACCAGCGCACCAAGAGCGATTCTGGTTTGACATCAGGATCGGGTGGAAGCGGAACGCTCCAGAGCTCACGCCAACCATGAAGGACACGGCGACCAAAGAGGGCAACCCACCAAAAGGCAGAAATGCCAAAAATATAGAGCATCAGGTCGGCCAAATAGGCCCCAAAACGGCCGCCAAGATTGCTGGGAGTCTCAAAACTCGCATGAGACCAGGCTGGATCAGCCTTGGAATAAGTCACCAAAATGGCAAATAAACCCAAACATAAGCCTAGTGAGATGAACCAGCGTGCCTCCAGCAGAAGGCGGGGCATCCTGCCCTGCCCGCCCATCTCTGGGGGTTGAGGGCTCATTGGAGCCTTGGACTTCGGATATACGGTTCTGGCCATGTTCCACCGATTGTAAACAAGCAAATCTATAATTTGGTTATGAATACAAATACCCCAAAACATTCCAAAGTTCTTATCCTCGGATCTGGCCCTGCTGGCTATACCGCTGCAGTGTATGCCGCCCGAGCCAATTTAAATCCTACCCTCATTACTGGCCTAGCTCAAGGGGGTCAATTAATGACCACGACCGATGTCGAAAACTGGCCAGCAGACGCGGATGGGGTTCAAGGCCCAGAGCTGATGGACCGCTTTTTGAAGCACGCCGAGCGCTTTAATACCGAGATCATTTTTGACCACATTCATACAGCAGCGCTGACAGAGAAGCCCATTCGCTTGGTTGGTGACTCTGGAACGTATACCTGTGATGCCCTCATTATTTCTACTGGTGCTTCCGCCCAATACATTGGCTTGCCTAGTGAAGAAGCCTTTATGGGTCGTGGTGTTTCTGGTTGCGCTACTTGCGATGGTTTCTTTTATCGCAATCAAGATGTGTGCGTAGTAGGTGGTGGCAATACCGCTGTTGAAGAAGCACTCTACCTTACTGGTATTGCAAAAAAAGTAACTGTGATTCATCGTCGCAATAAATTCCGTGCAGAGCCAATCTTGAATGATCGCTTAATGGTTAAAGTTGCTGAAGGCAAAGTAGAACTCAAACTCAATGCAACACTGGATGAAGTTCTGGGTGATGAAAAAGGCGTTACTGGCGTGCGCATCAAGAAACAAGACGGTAGCACTGAAGATATCGCTGTGACTGGCGCCTTCATTGCGATTGGTCACAAACCTAACACGGAACTCTTTATTGGTCAGTTAGACATGAAGAATGGCTACATCAAGACCCACTCGGGTTTAGAGGGTAATGCTACTGCTACGAATATCCCAGGTGTATTTGCTTCTGGCGATGTGCAAGACCACATCTACCGCCAAGCCATCACTAGTGCTGGTACAGGTTGTATGGCTGCATTAGATGCACAGCGCTATTTGGAAACTTTGGATTAAGTTTTCTGTTTATTGATTTTTATTGAGTAATAAAAAACGCCTAGCATTGCTAGGCGTTTTTGTTTATTACTTTTCATATACTTAAAGCTAACAATGCAACTTCGGGCGCTCGATCCAATATTTTTAATAACGCTTTAGCTGCACCAGTCGGACTTCTTTTGCCTTGCTCCCAATTTCGTATGGTCTCTAAAGAAACCTCAATTCGATTGGAAAACTCCTGCTGGGATAGGCCTATACGTTCACGCACACGCTTTGCATACTTTGCTGCGTCTTGCATCGCCTCAGCATCATCCTGATGTTGATGAAGTTGAATAAGACGTTCGGTTGTTGCATCAAGCAACTTCTTATTAACAAAGCCTTTTGGAAAGCTTTTGGGGTTATTTAGATCAACACTAACTCGAACTATTTTTTTCATAACGTTTGACCTCCCTACTATTAGCCTTTCTGGCTGAAATAATTCTGATAGCTCTTACCCTTCTGGTGAAGACAACTACGAAGACTCGCCTATCAATCACTCCAAGCGCGCGAAAGCGCTCTTCTCCGTACTCCCAACGCTGATCATGCTCAACAAGTAAGCTAGGATCTGTAAAAATTGTTATCACAAATGCAAAATCGAAATTTCGAGAGTTCTGGCATGAGTTACTTTTAGCCAAATTCCATTCAAAATCCATTACCCCCATAGTAGGTCAATGAACTACTAGTTGTCAAGGCCTAGGTAATAAAAAACGCCTAGCATTGCTAGGCGTTTTTATTTGTTGCTGTGATTGCTTTTTCTTAGCGACTCATCACTGGTAATAATGGCACGATGAGCAATGCCACGATATTAATAATCTTGATGAGTGGGTTTACTGCAGGACCAGCAGTGTCTTTGTAGGGATCGCCTACAGTGTCACCAGTCACTGCTGCTTTATGCGCCTCAGAACCTTTACCGCCGAAGTTACCTTCTTCGATATATTTCTTGGCGTTATCCCAAGCACCGCCACCAGTACACATCGAGATCGCCACGAATAAGCCGGTCACAATCGTACCCATGAGGAGGCCACCCAATGCAGCGGGCCCTAACAAGAGGCCGACTACGATCGGTGCCACTACCGGCAAGAGTGAAGGAACAATCATTTCTTTAATGGCTGCAGTGGTCAGCATATCTACCGCCTTGCCGTACTCAGGCTTAGCAGTGCCTTCCATAATTCCGGGGATATCACGGAACTGGCGACGCACCTCTTCCACTACTGCACCAGCACAACGACCCACTGCTTCCATCGCCATCGCGCCAAACAAATACGGAATCATGCCGCCAATAAAGAGGCCAATGATCACCATATGGTTAGATAAGTCAAAAGAGACTTGTTGACCAATGCCCTCTAGCGCATGGGTGTAGTCAGCAAACAATACCAGTGAAGCTAAACCCGCAGAGCCGATGGCATAACCTTTGGTAACTGCTTTTGTGGTGTTACCAACAGCATCCAATGGATCGGTAATATCGCGAACTGCTTGTGGCAAACCTGCCATCTCAGCAATACCACCTGCGTTATCCGTAATGGGGCCGTAAGCGTCTAGTGCAACGACGATACCTGCCATTGACAACATGGCTGTCGCTGCAATCGCAATGCCGTACAAACCAGCTAACCAGTAAGCTGCAAAAATTGCTGCACATACAAAGAGCACTGGATATGCAGTGGACTTCATAGAAATGCCTAAGCCGGCAATGATGTTGGTACCGTGACCTTTAGTAGAAGCCTCAGCAATATGCTGCACTGGCTTGAACTGAGTTCCAGTGTAGTACTCGGTGATCCATACCAAGCCGGCTGTCAATAGGAGTCCTACTATTGTGCTACCAAATAAACGCCACTGACTTCCAGGAATGCCCAATGCATCATCAGGCATGATGAAGTTGGTCACAAAGTAAAACGCTATCAATGACAAAGTACCTGCAATGATTAAGCCCTTATACAAAGCTGGCATGACGTTCTTCATACCAGGCGTTGCTTTTACAAAGGAGCAGCCGATGATAGAGGCAATGATGGAGACGCCGCCCAATACCAGCGGATAAATAATCGCAGCTACTGGGGCAGCAGTAATGATTAAGGAACCGAGTACCATCGTTGCAATCAATGTCACTGCATAAGTTTCAAAGAGGTCGGCTGCCATGCCTGCGCAGTCACCTACGTTATCACCGACGTTATCAGCAATCACTGCTGGATTACGTGGATCATCTTCCGGAATGCCGGCCTCTACCTTGCCCACCAAGTCGGCACCAACATCTGCACCTTTGGTGAAGATGCCACCGCCAAGACGTGCGAAGATTGAAATCAGTGAGGAACCAAACGCCAAACCAATCAGTGGATGCAATACAGCAGTGAGATCCTGTCCTGCACCTATCGATACGAGGAACATAAAGAACAAGCCAACCCCCAAGAGGCCAAGGCCGACTACCAGCATGCCAGTAATTGCGCCACCCTTGAATGCCACATTAAGTGCTTCGTTCATGCCTACGGTAGCCGCTTGCGCTGTGCGTACGTTTGCGCGTACTGAAATATTCATGCCAATAAAGCCGCATGCTCCAGAGAGCACTGCACCAATCACAAAACCGATAGCGGTTGCAAAGTCCAAGAAGAGCGCCATGAGGATAGTAAGAATCACCCCAACGACACCAATCGTTTTATATTGGCGGGATAAATAAGCGGCAGCACCTTGCTGAATCGCTTCTGCAATCTCCTGCATTTTGGCATTGCCTGGACTTTGCTTCAAAATCCAGCTGCGCATCACAAAACCGTAAATCACGGCCAGAACACCACATGCCAAGGCAAAATACAAGCCTAAAGTGACATTGCTCATACTTGAACTCCCTAAAGTTGATCCTATTGTTTTATATATCTAGCGCTTAAATCCGTCTAGTTTTTTAAAGCTTTAAACTAGTGCTCTAAAGCTGTATCAGTATGTATCAGAATCAACCCTGAGCCTATTTGCTAATATCAGGGTATTTACTAATCACCCTTTGGAGTTTTTATGAGTTTGGACAACGTCAAGCCGGGAAAAAAGATCCCTGAGAGCTTTAACGTCATTATTGAAATCCCAATGAATGCGGATCCAATTAAGTATGAAGTAGACAAGGAAAGTGGCGCGATTTTCGTAGACCGATTTATGGGTACTGCTATGCACTATCCATGTAATTATGGCTATATCAATAAAACTATCGCTGGTGATGGTGACCCTGTTGACGTACTTGTCATTACGCCATTTCCACTCATTCCAGGTGTCGTTGTCAGTTGCCGCGCAATTGGTGTTTTACAGATGGAAGATGAAGGCGGACAAGATGCCAAATTATTGGCTGTTCCAGAAGATAAGATTTTGCCAATCTATACCCATTGGCAAAAACCAGAAGATATAAACCCATTACGCCTTAACCAAATCAAACACTTCTTCGAGCACTACAAAGATCTCGAGCCAGGTAAATGGGTTAAGGTAAAAGGCTGGGGTGGTGTTGCAGATGCCCATACAGAAATTCTGGAAGGCATCGAACGCTACAACAAAGAACATCAGTAAGCTTTAATCTACTGACTCGTTAACTAATAAAGGCTTTGTCATTCGAAGTGAGCGCACAGAAAATTGCCCTAGTCCAAATGAACCCGATGCTGGGGGATTTGGCTGGGAACGCTCAACTGATTCACAAAGCGGCTCAAGATGCCTTTAAGCAAGGCGCCAAACTCGTAGTGGCTCCAGAGCTTGCGCTCACTGGCTATCCCCCTGAAGATTTATTACTGCGCCCTGCTTTTATAGAGGCAGCAGAGCAACAGCTTGATCTCTTAATGAAAGAGCTAGCCCAATACTCAGGTCTCACAGTAGTTGTAGGGCACCCCAGAAATACATTAACTGGTCTACAAAACTATGCGTCCGTTTTTCAAAATGGCAAAGTGATTGCAGGCTATGCCAAACAAGAATTACCGAACCATGAAGTATTTGATGAAGTGCGTTACTTTATTCCTGGTAATGAGGCCTGCGTATTTGAATGTGAAGGCATTCGGTATGGCGTGATCTTGTGTGAAGATGCATGGCATGCAGGCCCCGCCAAACAAGCACACTCTGCTGGTGCTCAAGTTTTACTGGTGCCCAATGCATCACCCTATCACCTTAAAAAAGAGGCCTTGCGCATTGATGTGCTGCGCGAACATATTGCACAAACCAAGATGCCTTTGATCTATGTCAATGCCGTTGGCGGTCAAGATGAATTAGTCTTTGATGGCGGATCATTTGCATTAAATAGCCAAGGCGATCTTGTCATGGCGATGCCCCAGTTCGAAACTGGCTTAGGTATTATTAGCATCAGCGCCTCTGGTCAATTAGAGAAGGGTTCCATTAGCCTACCCCAAAGTGTTGAGGCCCAAGCCTATCAAGCACTTGTTTTGGGGGTTCGCGACTACGTGACTAAAAATCATTTTCCAGGGGTCATTATTGGTCTATCAGGCGGTGTAGATTCTGCTTTAGTATTGGCCATTGCAGTGGATGCTTTAGGCGCTGACAAAGTACGCGCAGTGATGATGGCTTCGCGCTACACAGCAGATATCTCCTGGATTGATGCCAGTGAGCTAGCCAAGAATCTGGGTGTGCAATACGACGAGATCCCCATTAGCGGCCCCGTAGATGCTCTCGAAGCATCTTTAGCAGGACAGTTCAAAGGCTTGAAGATAGACGCTACTGAAGAGAATATTCAAGCACGTGTCCGTGGCACTCTACTCATGGCTCTTTCTAATAAAACCGGGCGCTTGGTTTTGACAACCGGTAATAAGAGTGAGATGGCTGTTGGCTATTGCACTTTATATGGCGACATGGCTGGTGGCTTTGCAGTGATTAAAGATATTGCCAAGACTTTGGTGTATCGACTCTGCGATTACCGCAATAGCATTAAACCCGTCATACCCGAGCGCATTTTGACGCGCGCCCCTTCAGCCGAATTGCGCCCCGATCAAACCGATCAGGACAACCTGCCTTCTTATGAAGTCTTAGACGCTATTGTCGAGCGTTATATGGAACAGAATCAATCTATCTCGCAAATCGTAGCCGCTGGCTTTGATCCTGAGAGCGTAGAGAAGGTTACCCGCCTGATCAAATTAAATGAATACAAGCGTCGCCAAGCTCCTCCCGGAGTTCGCGTCACTACCCGCGCTTTTGGTCGTGACTGGCGCTATCCAATTACCTCGCAATTTAGAGCCTAAAAATGGTTCGGGGTGTTTGTTTTTAGCGTTATATTTCAGTTCTAGGTATGATTACTGTATTAGGGGGAATAAATGAAATTAATCACATCAATCATTAAACCGTTCAAACTGGATGAAGTTCGTGAGGCACTAGCAGAAGTGGGCGTTACTGGCCTTACCGTGACCGAAGTTAAAGGCTTTGGTCGCCAAAAAGGTCATACCGAACTCTATCGTGGGGCTGAGTATGTAGTTGACTTCTTGCCTAAGGTCAAAGTTGAAGCCGTTGTTCCAAGCGATCTCGTTGAGGCTGCACTCGAAGCCATTACCAAAGCTGCACACACTGGAAAAATTGGTGACGGAAAGATTTTTGTTACTGCTGTTGAACAAGTGATTCGTATTCGCACAGGCGAAACTGACGAAGCTGCAGTTTGATCGCTATTTAGGCTAGTACAGATTCTCAGCGCAACTGAGAATCTGTCGAAGCTGCAGGCTGAATGAGTTCAGCAGCCTCCAAAATAATCGTCTTGCCAGCACCGCCTGTCCGCACCTTAGCGCCCTGGAAATATAAGTCCACTTGATTTAAACCTAATGTAAGCACTTTAAATGGTGGCTTCCCATAAATGCTTGCCTCTACCCCAGACTCCAAAGTTTTATTTTGATTTTTACCTAAGGCATCAATCACGCAAACAGTTTGTGCCGTCTTTGATTGCACATAAATCATATCGCCAGCCTTTTTAGGAGCATCAGGCTTATAAGTCACTGCTGACACATCCACTGCTGGGCAATCTGTAGAAACTACCGCAACAGGCACAGCCGCTACTGCTGGACTTGGCGCTGTTGCTGGTACTTGTGCAGGCGTGGCCGGCTTAGCCTCTTCTGCAGCGGCACTGACTGGAGGAGTCTCTTGGACTTTTTCCACCACCACAATCTCTTGTTTTGGCGGCTCAAGGAAAAATAGAGGGCGCAGATTGATTATTGCAAACGCGAGTGCCGCAGTGATACCTAATAAAACAAAAAGTCTCTTTTGAGGATTACTGTGTGTGACTGCTTTACTAGCTTCATAGAGTTTTGCCGGCTCTAGACTTTTGATGACGACTTTGGGTGTCTCCTCCACTTGCTGTGGTTTGGATTTTTTTTTTGGCGCTGGTACTTTTGCAACGATCTCTACTTTTTCTACTTTTTCAGCAATGGGCTCTACTATTTTTTCTGGTAGGGCTTTCTCACCAAAATCAAAAGCGTCTTCTTCATTTAATTTGAGTAGGGCTGCAACTTTTTTGGCAGCGGTCACTTTGATTTGAGGGCTATAGAAAGAACTCATCTCCCCATTTTCAATTTGCTCTATTTGGCGCACAGAGAAGCAAGCCATACCAGATAATTCTTTCGTGCTTAAGCCAAGACTTTCCCTCGCCTCAGTAAAAGCTCCTTTGCGAATCTCCGGAATTTTTGCTTTACTACTCATAGAGGAATTGTCTTGAAATTTTTTATAGGTATAACTATAGCGTATTGATAAATGTAACACTTTATCAATATTAGTACTTAAGTACCAATGCGTTAATTAGCCTTAAGGCTAGTGACTCAATGGATGATTTGACAAATCGGACTCGAGAAACTTCTTTACCAAACTTTGCAGTGAATCTGCATGCATCTTCTCCATCACTCTGGCCTTGTGAACTTTAATGGTGGCATCTGTTATCCCTAATTTGACGGCAATATCCTTATTGAGAAGCCCCTTAACTAGCCAGCTACATACTTCTCGCTCTCTTGGCGTCAGACTGACGTATTCCCTTCTGGCTTCTACATCTAATAAAACACGCTTTAACTGGCGACTGTCAAAATCAATGGCATCGGCTATAGACTTGAGTAACTCTTCCAAATTAAAGGGTTTAAATAGGAAATCGACCGCCCCTTTTTTGAGGCCTGAGACAATTTGATGGGGCTGGCTTTGACCGCTGATAAAGATAATTGGGGTCTTACGACCCAATTTCAGTAATTTTTCTTGTAGGTCCAAGCCCGTCGCGTTTGGCATCTGCATGTCTAAGAGGATGACTGCTGGAGACACTGGGACGGATTTTTCTAGAAAAGTACTGGCTGAAGTGTAATCCTCCACCAAATACCCCAACTCACGAAGCATTCTGGCTAGTGAGATACGCATCGATTCATCATCGTCGATTAAGAAGATATGGCCAGCTTTAGTCATTGAATTTAAAAGGAAAAGTAATGATTTATTAATATAAAGCTTGATATTAAACATTTATATTTAACATGGGTATTAGCCTTGCAGTGAATAGTTAAGCTTAGTGTTGTTGGATTTACTTTCTTTATATTGCATTGCAATATATTTACCCCCTCCCCGTCTTAAATAGGATGCTTAGCCCTCCAGTGGTTCTCACGGCACAATAGAGCCTTTGAACACCAATCTTTTCTGGAGTAATAAAGCATGAAACGCCTTAATGAACGCTCACGCATGGTCACCGAGGGAGTCGCCCGCGCACCCAACCGCTCGATGTATTACGCCATGGGCTACCAGGAAAAGGATTTCTCAAAGCCAATGGTTGGTGTTGCTAATGGTCATTCGACCATCACACCTTGCAATAGTGGATTACAGAAATTAGCAGATGCGGCAGTCAATGCTCTAGAGGAAGCGGGTGCAAAGGCCCAGCTATTTGGCACACCTACTGTTTCTGATGGTATTGGCATGGGTACTGAGGGTATGAAATATTCCCTCGTCTCACGGGAGGTAATTGCTGACAGTATTGAAGTGTGCGTCAATGGCCTTTGGCAAGATGGTGTGGTGGTGATTGGTGGTTGCGATAAAAATATGCCAGGCGGCATGATGGCAATTGCGCGCACCAATGTTCCAGCGATTTATGTCTATGGTGGCACGATTAAGCCAGGCCATTACAAAGGCAAAGAACTCAATATTGTTTCCGCCTTCGAAGCAGTTGGTGAATTTACTTCTGGAAGATTAAGCGCTGAAGACTTAAAGGGTGTTGAAGAGAATGCTTGTCCAGGCAGTGGTTCCTGTGGCGGTATGTATACAGCCAATACTATGAGCTCGTCTTTCGAGGCCCTAGGTATGAGCCTGCCCTACTCCTCAACCATGGCTAACGAGGACGATGAGAAGGTCGTCAGCGCCGCTGAATCTGCTCGTGTTTTGGTAGAAGCCATCAAAAACAACTTGCGCCCACTCGACATCATTACTAAAAAATCGATTGAGAATTCAGTCAGTGTGATCATGGCAGTGGGTGGTTCCACTAATGCGGTATTACATTTCTTGGCCATTACTAGTGCTGCACAAATTGATTGGACGATTGATGACTTTGAACGTATTCGCAAACTTGTTCCCGTCATTGTGGATATGAAACCCTCTGGTACCTATTTGGCAACTGACTTACATCAAGCTGGCGGCATTCCGCAAGTCATGAAGATTTTGTTAGATGGCGGACTTTTGCACGGTGATTGCATGACTATTACTGGTAAAACGATTGCCGAAACTTTGAAAGATATTCCTTCTGTGCCCCGTGCAGATCAAAAAGTGATTCACACTTTAAACAATCCTTTGTATAAGCAAGGTCACTTAGCTATTCTGAAGGGGAATATTTCCCCAGAAGGTTGCGTTGCCAAGATTACTGGTCTAAAGAACCCATCTATGACCGGTCCAGCAAAGGTATTTGATTCTGAAGATGATGCTATGGCAGCCATCATGGCCCAAAAAATCAAAGATGGTGATGTTGTCATCATTCGCTATGAAGGCCCTAAAGGTGGCCCTGGTATGCGCGAGATGCTATCTCCTACTTCGGCCCTCGTTGGACAAGGTCTAGGAGAAACTGTAGGCCTCATCACTGATGGTCGCTTCTCTGGTGGCACCTGGGGCATGGTCGTAGGTCACGTGGCCCCTGAAGCCTATGTTGGCGGGGTCATCGCCCTCATCCACGAAGGTGACTCAGTCACAATCGATGCCCATAAGCTACTCATCCAGCTCAATGTCAGCGATGAAGAAATTGCTAAGCGTCGTGCTGTTTGGAAGCAACCTAAGCCACGTTATACCCGTGGCCTGCTTGCTAAGTACGCAAGCCTTGCTAGTAGCGCAAGTAAAGGCGCAGTAACTGATCTGAATTTAGATTTAACGTAATTGCTAGAGCAGCAAAGCAATTAAGTAATTAGTGCTTCATTGCTCCACCAGGTTGGCCCATGGCATTGACTGGCATCTTCACTTCAACTTCGCCAGCCTTAGCAAACTTGAGTTTGACTGGAACAGATTCACCAGCAGTCAAGGGGGCTTTAATGTTCATAAACATCAGATGTAAACCACCTGGCTTTAATTCAATAGAACCGCCAGCTGGCACAGTAATGTCTTTTACCTGACGCATTTTCATCACATTACCTTCCATTGCCATCTCATGTAATTGCACTTCACCAGCGAGGGGTGAGCTTGCAGAGACCAATTGGTCAGTAGTACCTTTATTTTCAATCTTCATGAAGCCGCCGGCTACCTGCTGACCAGGAACAGTTGCACGGGTATAGGCATTTTCAATTTTGATTGGGCCAACAAGGGCGTTTTGTGCCAATAGCGAGCTACTGAAGGCGATACCCGTAGTAGCAAGTAAGTAAACGAGATGGTTTTTGCGGATATTGATCATTGAGTAATTTTATCGAACTTTTACTTTGCCATGCAAAAAGGGGCTTGCGCCCCTTTTCAACTAGATCAGACTGGTTTTTGACCAGCCAAACTTTATGCAGCAACAGCCTTTTTCTTACCAATCAACTTGCCAATCAATGGCCAGAAGAGCAACAGTAAGGCCAATGTAGTGATCGCACCTACCAAGTAGTTAGAGAAGAAAATATCTAAGCTTCCCTGTGAGAACAACATGGATTGACGGAAAGAATCTTCTGCACGGTCGCCCAATACTAAGGCTAATACCATTGGTGCCATTGGGTAGTCGAGTTTTTTGAAGGCATAGCCCAAAACACCGAAGCCCATCATCAACCAAACGTCAAACATCGCATTGTGAACAGTGTATGCACCTACCGCACAAATCACAATAATGACTGGTGCAATGATTGAGAACGGAATTCTCAAGATCGAAGCAAACAATGGCACGCAAGTTAGAACAACAAACAAGCCAGCCAAGTTACCTAAGTACATACTGGCAATCAAGCCCCAAACAAAGTCTGGCTTCTCAACGAAGAGCAATGGACCAGGCTGCAAGCCCCAGATCAGGAGACCACCAAGCAATACCGCCGCTGTTGGTGAACCTGGGATACCCAGAGATAACATTGGCAGAAGTGCTGCCGTACCTGCAGCATGGGCCGCAGTTTCTGGAGCAACAATACCTTCCATTTTGCCGCTACCAAACTGATCACTATCTTTGGATACGCGCTTAGCAACACCATACGCCATAAAGGAAGCTGGAGTAGCGCCACCTGGAGTGATACCCATCCAGCAACCAATCAAACAGCTACGCAATGAAGTAGCCCAGTATTTTGGTAACTGCTTCCAAGTTTCCCAAACTACCTTAGCGCGAATCTTGGCAGCTGCGCCTTTGAATGCAAGGCCCTCTTCCATCGATAGCAAGATCTCACCAATACCAAACAAACCGATCACAGCAATCAAGAAGTCAAAACCACGCATCAACTCTGGATTACCAAATGTCAAACGCAATTGACCTGTAACCGTATCCATACCAACAGTAGCCAAGCCAAAGCCCAGCATCATGGCTGAAATCGTTTTAAACGGCGACCCCTTATTCATGCCCACGAAACTACAGAACGTCAGTAAGTAAACCGAGAAGAACTCCGGGGGCCCAAATTGCAATGCAAACTTAGCAACCAACGGAGCTAAGAAGGTAATCATCACGATCGCAAAGAACGCGCCTATGAATGAAGAGGTAAACGCTGCAGTTAAAGCCTCACCTGCTTTGCCATTCCGAGCCATTGGATAACCATCAAAGGTTGTTGCAACAGACCACGGCTCACCTGGAATATTAAAGAGAATAGAGGTAATCGCTCCACCAAATAATGCACCCCAATAAATGCAAGAGAGCATGATGATGGCTGAAGTTGGTGGCATTGTGAAGGTCAATGGCAACAGAATCGCAATGCCGTTTGCACCGCCCAGCCCTGGCAATACACCAATGATCACGCCAAGTGTGACACCAATCAACATCAACAATAAGTTAAAGGGTGTCATTGCAATGGCAAAACCATTGAATAGAGCGTTAATTTCTTCCAACTTGTACTCCTTTTTTTCTAATCTTTTTTAATTGTATTTTTTAGTTCACGCCAACAAACTCGAGCGGATTAAACCACGAGCCATGTGGCAATGGAACTTGGAACCAGAACTCGAACATGAGGTAAAGCGCTACGGTCACCCCAACGGATACCGCAATTGCTTTCCAAATTGGATATTTGCCTAACCACACCATAAAGATTGCGATGTAGAGGGCTGAAGCAACATAGATACCAATTAATTGCACACCAAGAACAAAAACAATTGCTGGCAATAAGACCGCCATTACTTGTTTGAGAGGCTCCCTCCCAACAAACGATTCTGTTTTCTTTTTCTTATCAACGATTACCGCTTGATATAGGGTTGCAGAGCTTGAGAGAAGAATGATCAAGCTGATATAGAACGGGAAATATCCCGCTTCTGGACCGTCACTACCCCAACTTGCGCCTAACTTGAGGCTTCCAATCATTACTGTTAGACCAAACGCAAGGAACAAGATAGCGGTAATGATATCCATTGCTCTTACGCTGATTGCTGAGTCTTCATTTGAATTATTTGCTTGTTCAGACATTTTTTTTCACTAGTAAAAGTTGATTAATACACTTACTTAAAAAATAGGACCCCCAGTGGAGGTCCTATCTCGATTCCTAAAAATTACTTAGCCAAGAAACCTGCTTCAGTCATTAACTGCTTATGGAGTACTTCATTCAGAGTTAACCAGTTTCTAAACTCTTTACCAGTCATAAATGTCTGATTGAATGCACCGTCAGCCATGAACTTCTTCCACTCTGGTGTAGCTCGTACTTTTTTAAACAATTCAATAAAGAAATCAACTTGCTCTTGAGTTACGCCTGGAGCCATGAAAATACCACGCAGCATCACATAGTCAGTTGTTACTCCCGCCTCTTTGCAAGTGGGTACGTCATACCATGATTGAGTATCCGTAATTTTTTCTTTATAAGGCATGCGGGTGTCATCAAATACGCATAATGCACGTAATTTGTTAGCACGCCACTGAGCTACTGCCTCAATAGGATTATTGACAGTTGAATCAATATGATTGCCAACGAGTTGAACAGCAACGTCTCCACCCCCCTTAAACGGGATGTAGATGAACTTTGCACCTGTGGCCTTTTCAAGGGCAACGGTAATGATCTGATCTTCTTGTTTAGAACCAGTACCACCCATCTTGAACTTGCCTTGTGCTGCTTTAGCGGCATCGATATATTCCTTGGCTGTCTTATATGGCTTATCAACGTTATTCCACAAAACAAACTGGTCTAATGCCAACATGGCCACTGGAGTGATGTCTTGCCAGTTAAATGGAACACCGGTTGCCAATGGAGTAGTAAACAAATTGGAAAGTGTGATCACAATCTTATGAGGGTCGCCTTTAGCCTCTTTCATTGCCAAGAAACCTTCAGCACCAGCACCAGCACCTTTATTGACTGGAATGATTGACTGCTTCATCAAATTATTTTTTGTGACGATGCCTTGGATCATACGAGCCATTTGGTCAGCGCCACCGCCAGGACCGGCGGGAATGATAAATTCAACAGGCTTAGTGGGCTCCCATGCAGCGAATGCAGGTGATACGCCAGCAACACCGAGGGCTAATGCGGTGGAAATCAATGCCCCTTTTAACTTCATCTTCATTAATGCGCTCCTATAAATGGTTTACCAATTTATTTTTGGCTTATTTAATGTGTGTGATTTTTAAACAAGATGGGTAACATAAACATGACTGCCATCAATAATTTTAAAATCGGTCCAAAGGAGTTTCTGCAATCTAGTGGAAACACCTATCAAACAAGCCAAAGACAAGTTCAGTGTACTTATATCTAGACTGAAAAAACCTACTGAATGAACAAAAAAGTACAAAATGAGTATGGTTATCTATCCTGTTTTGAATCAAATCTAAGTATTTACCCTGATTAAGCCTGGTGCCGCTTGCCGGAATCGAACTGGCGACCTTTTCATTACGAATGAACTGCTCTACCAACTGAGCTAAAGCGGCAAATCGGTTTGATTCTAGCGGAAACGATCAAGCAGCTTTTTGCTGACTTTATCGAGCTGCGTGGCATCTTTAATTAGAAATTGTAGGCCATTTGAATCCGCAATCAGTAAGGTATTACCAGCGATTCTGCGGATGTCTTCCTCACCCTTAAGACGAATACGCGTTGGTCCACGGTCCGTTTCAATATCCCAAATACTGGGCGTAGCAAATGTAGATACCTGGGTAATTTTTTCAATGACCGGCATAAATTCTCGGGCAGCCAACTCTTCTTCAATCAGTATGAGCTCTGCTTCTGGAATCAGTGCAACATCTGGGAACCAGCATACTTCGTTTCCAGACTGATTCATGATGCCGATACCAGCAGCAGGTGCAGTAATTGGAAATGCTCGCACGGGATATACGCCAATATGGCGATCACCCTTTGCGTCAATGAAAATCAAGTTTCCAAGCGCATCCCGTTCTAGTAGATGGGACTTATTCATACTCCACCCCCAATATTCTTAGCAAGAAGATCTAATTTTTCTATCTGCTTTTGTTGCTGCTGTTCTGCTCGAGGCTCCTCAAGACTCTCACCAATCGCTCCGCCCTCAACCAACTCGGCAGCATGACGGAGTTGCGCCTGATATAGAGTGAAATAAGCGCCCTGGGATTCCATTAATTGCTCATGCGAGCCAATCTCGACAATCTCGCCCTTATCAAGTACTACCAGGCGGTCAGCCTTTCTCAGAGTCGAGAGGCGATGTGCAATCGCAATAGTTGTTCGGCCCTTCACTAGGTTATCTAATGCGCGTTGAATTTCTTTTTCAGTAGTTGTATCAACTGAAGACGTAGCTTCATCCAAGATTAAGATGCTTGGGTTAATCAGGAGTGCGCGTGCAATCGAGATACGTTGACGCTCGCCACCCGATAAAGATTGGCCTCGCTCACCAACTAAGGAGTCGTAGCCCAACGGTAATCTGAGAATAAATTCGTGAGCATGCGCAGCGCGGGCAGCTTCAATAATTTCTTCTCGAGTCGCATCAGACTTTCCATAGGCAATATTCTCTGCAATCGTGCCAAAGAACAAGAATGGCTCTTGCAAGACTAAACCAATGCGCTTGCGATAGTCAGAGATTCGAATGCTGCGAATATCACGCCCATCTAAAGAGATTGAGCCTGCACTCACATCATAGAAACGGCAGATCAAATTCACTAAGGTGCTCTTACCCGAACCGCTATGCCCTACTAAGCCAATCATTTCACCAGGAGCAATATCTAAATCAATCCCTTTGGATACCGCACGGTTGCCGTAGCGAAAACCTACTCCCAGCAAGGAGAGGCGACCCTGAACTGGCCCCAGTGGTGCTGGGTTGATGGGCTCAGGAACACTCGAAACGTGATCCAAAATATCAAAAATACGCTTAGCACCCGCGGCTGCTTTTTGTGTATGAGAAACAATCCGGCTCATCGAGTCTAGGCGAATATAAAAACGCCCGATGTAGGCCAAGAAGGCAATCAATACTCCGACTGTTACCTTTTGATGCGCAACCTGCCAAATACCAAAACCCCAAACCACTAGTAAACCTGTTTCAGTGAGTAAAGTGACTGTGGGAGAAAATAATCCCCAGACACGGTTTACACGATCATTGACTTGTAAGTTATGTTTATTGGAATCTACGAATCGTTTTAGTTCACGATCTTCTTGAGCAAATGCTTTGACCACCCGAATACCTGGGATAGTATCAGCCAAGATATTAGTCACCTCAGACCAGATACGATCAATCTTTTCAAAGCCAAAACGTAAGCGATCGCGCACAACATGAATCATCCAGACAATGAAGGGTAATGGAGCTAATGTCACTAAAGCAAGCAAAGGGTCAATCGATACCAAGATTGCTGCAGTCATGGTGATCATCAATACATCGGTTATAAAATCTAGGGCATACAAGGATAAGAAAACGCAAATCCGATCAGTCTCTGCACCAATGCGGGCAATCAAGTCGCCAGTACGTTTGCCGCCAAAATACTCCAGTGAAAGTTTGAGCAAGTGTTCAAAAGTAGTATTACGTAAATCGGCACCAATGCGCTCACTCACCAAAGCAAGTAAGTAAGTTTTCCACCAACCCAAACCCCAAGCAACAATTGCAGCCCCAAACAATGCGAGCAAATACATGCTGGCCAAATGAAAATCAATTGGATTGCCTTTCTCATATGGAATCAAGACATGGTCCATCAATGGCATCGTGAGATAAGGCGGGATGAGTGTTGCACCAGTTGATAAGAAAGTCAGTACAAAACCGAGTGCGAGTTGTTTTTTGTATGGCTTTGCAAAACGCCAGAGTTTAAATAAGGTCCACGTAGAAGGTGGAGCATCATCCTCTGGATCACAGGTAGGACATGAATCTGATTTAGTAGATTTTGGACTCAAGCAAACTGGACAAACTTGTTTGTCGTACTCACTTGCCTCACCCTTGCTTTGCTCTTCACCTTTGGTGAGTTGCTTAAAGCTCAACTGTAGACGCAGAACTTGTGGATTTACTGCAAGAGTGAAATACCAGGCTCTAAGCAAACTGTCAGAAGTTTCCAGTCTAAGATGGCCGACTCCAGCATGGTCTCCGTGAGCCAAATGCTGCCCTCGCTCTAAAGACCAGGAATCAAATTGCTTGCCATCAGTCCAAAAAAGGCCCTCTTCACTTAGCAAAAGCAGGCTTTTTTCAAAGCGCAAATCTGCGTCTAAATCCAACTCAACCCATGCTAGCAGGGCATCTAAGCTCCGGATCGGGGATTTTTCGTCCTGCAAAATCAACTGCCAATAGCTTGGTAAGCTTGAGGCGAAAGGTAGGATTTCTGGCTTCATAGATACTAAAAGTATAGTGGAGCTAGTTTTTTTAGATTTATCGCTCCTGTCAACTTTAGAGCTCTAAAAAGCGTTGCATTATGTAAGTAGGTCTTTTTATGTATTTTTGCCAATTTTGTGAGTTTTAAATAAAAACTAGAAACAAGAGAGACTGTCCGAAGCGTTATAGCCAAATCCTGGCTCCAGCACTCTCAACACCCCACACATGCCCCAATTACTTGATAAATCCATTGAGATCCTGAGCGTTAAGCATCTCCGTGGCCCCAATATGTGGACCTACCATCCCGTCATTGAGGTTTGGCTTGATATTGGTGATTTGGAGGACTATCCCTCCAATCTCATTCCTGGTTTTTATGGCCGTCTAGTCAAAGCCCTTCCTAGTCTGGTTGAACATCGTTGCAGTTATGGAGAAACCGGCGGTTTCTTAAAGCGGGTTGAAGAAGGCACTTGGCCAGCACATATTCTGGAACATCTCACACTTGAGCTGCAAAATTTAGCCGGTATTCCGGGTGGCTTTGGCAAAGCGCGTGATGGTGATCGCCGGGGAGTTTACAAAGTGATGGTGAGCGCTATTAATGAAGAAGTGACTCTCACTGCCCTTAAATACGCGCGTGATCTGTACTTAGCCTTAGTGCAAGATAACAAAGATTGTGTTGTGCAAGTTCAAACTATTATTGAAGAGCTACGTGATCTAGGCGATGATCTTTTACTGGGACCAAGCACAGCATGTATTGTGAATGCTGCAGAAGAGCGCGGCATTCCTTCAATCCGGCTATCCGAAGGCAATTTAGTCCAATTAGGTTATGGTGCTAAACAACGCCGTATCTGGACTGCAGAAACAGATCAAACCAGCGCGATTGCTGAAACAATTTCTAGAGATAAAGATCTAACTAAAAGCTTGCTGCGAAGCGCTGGCGTTCCTACGCCTGAAGGCAGAACAGTCACTAGCCCAGATGATGCATGGGAGGCTGCGCAAGATATTGGCCTGCCTGTAGTGGTCAAGCCAATTGACGGTAATCACGGTCGAGGTGTATTCATTAACCTTTATACCCAACAAGAAATAGAAGCCGCTTATGCAGTAGCCATTGATGAAGGCAGTGAAGTGCTTGTTGAACGTCATATTATTGGTGATGAACATCGCTTACTAGTAGTTGGTAATAAAGTCGTTGCTGCAGCTAAAGGCGAAACCGTTTGGGTTACTGGCGATGGCGAGCATACCGTGCATGAACTCATTCAGATTCAGATTAATTCTGATCCCCGTCGCGGCACTGCAGAAGAATGTCCACTTAATCCAGTTCGCATTGACTCAGCTGTTGAACTAGAGCTCGCGCGACAACAGCTGACTGGTACTAGCATTCCTAGCTTAGATCAAAAAGTACTCATCCAAAGTAATGGCAACGTTGCTTTTGATGTAACCGATTTAGTTCATCCAGACATTGCCCACCAAGTAGCCTTGGCTGCGCGCGTAGTTGGCCTTGAAATTGCTGGCGTTGATTTGGTTGCACAAGATATCAGTCGCCCAATGGCAGAGCAAAATGCTGCCATTGTGGAAGTCAATGCCGGCCCTGGTCTTTTAATGCATTTAAAACCAGCCAGTGGTAAGCCACAACCCGTTGGTAAAGAGATTGCTAACCACCTCTTCCCTCCGGAGACGGATTTCCGGATTCCGGTTGTTGGCATTTGTGGTGAAAATGGCAAAACCCCTGTTGCAGAAATGATTGCTCACTTCTTGCGTCTTACCAATGCCTATGTTGGCCTCTCTTGCAGCAAAGGTTTATATCTTGGTAATCGCACAATTCTAAATACCAATATATCTAATTGGGAAAATGCACGTCGCACTTTATTAAACCGCACAGTAGAAGCAGTCGTGATTGAAAATAATCATCTCTCGATGCTGATTGAAGGTTTAGCTTACGATCGCTGCCAAGTTGGCGTGGTTCTCAATATAGACCCTAAGGCGAACTTTCCTCAATATGCAATCTACGATGAAGAACAAGTCTTTAGTATTGTCCGCACTCAAATTGACGTTGTGCTCCCGAGCGGCGTTGGTGTTCTCAATGCAGATGATCCCATGTGCGTTCAGATGGCAGAGCTCTGTGATGGTGAAGTCATCTTCTTTAGTGAAGATCCTAATTCTGATGTTGTCAACACCCATCTACAAAATGGTGGTCGTGTAGTGCTAGTTGGCAAACAACAAATTACGCTTAAGTCTGGCAAGTTGGATCAAAAATCGATTCCCGTGCCACGTCACTCAGAATCAAACTCTACTGCTCCATGGAGGGGGATGAACCTTGGCGCAGCAATTGCCGCAGCTTGGGCTTTAGATATTCCGTTTAATGTTATTGAGGTTGGCGCAGAAACATTTGTGCCAGATCTCACCACTACAACTGGGGTTTAATTGGAAATCACCCGTATTCGCATATTGCGCGGTCCTAATTTATGGAGCCGCCACACTACTTTAGAAGCGATTGTTGCTTGCGAAGAATCTGAACGCTCCATTGATTCCATCCCGCAGTTTGAAACTAAGATTCGTGAACGCTTTCCGCAATTGGGTAGCATGCGCCGGGGCGGCCAAAATGAAATACTTTCTTTAGCTCATGCTTTAGAATATGCCGCTCTAGGTCTACAAGCACAAGCGGGCTGCCCTGTCACTTTTAGCCGGACCGTTCAAACGATTGATATTGGCGTCTACCAAGTTGTCGTCGAATACACCGAAGAAGTAGTTGGGCGTATGGCTTTTGACTTTGCCTTTGCCCTCATTCAGGCTACCTTAAACGATGTATCTTTTGATCTCGCTGCCGCTCTCTCTGAGCTAGAAGCTTTATACGAGGATGTGCGCCTTGGTCCAAGCACTGGCTCTATTGTTGATGCTGCCGTACAGCGCAATATTCCGTACCGTCGCATGACTGAGGGCAGCATGGTGCAGTTTGGTTGGGGCAGTAAACAAAAGCGTATCCAAGCGGCTGAAACTAGCGATACCAGCGCTATTGCTGAAGCAATTGCCCAAGATAAAGAATTGACAAAAAACTTACTCGCAGCAGCTGGCGTATCAGTACCAGTCGGCGAAGTGGTCACTACTGCTGATGAGGCTTGGCGTGCTGCTCAGAAGATTGGCGGCCCCATTGTTTTAAAGCCAAAAGATGGTAATCAAGGTAAAGGTGTTGTTGCCAATATCCATACTGAAAAAGATATCCGCGCCGGTTTTGTGGTGACTCAAGGCTTTGGTAGCAAAACTATTGTTGAACGCTACCTTCCTGGTGCTGACTATCGCTTACTAGTGGTTGGCAGTCGCCTCTCTGCTGCTGCACGTCGTGAGCCAGCCCAAGTGGTTGGTGACGGCACACACACCATAGCCGAACTAGTTGAAATAGAAAACCAAAATCCCTTGCGTGGCGATGGACATGCCACAGTGCTTACCAAAATTCGGTTTGATGATATTGCCCTGGCCCACCTAGCTGGCAATGGCATAAGTCCTCAGTACGTCCCTAAAACTGGGGAACGCATATTACTTCGCAACAATGCAAACTTAAGTACCGGTGGAACGGCTACCGACGTCACTGATGATGTCCATCCAGATGTGGCTGCGAGTGCAATAGCTGCCGCGCAAATGATTGGCCTTGATATAGCTGGCGTAGATATTTTGTGTGAATCTATTTACAAGCCATTAGAGCAACAAGGTGGCGGTATCGTGGAAGTCAATGCCGCACCAGGCTTACGCATGCACTTAAAGCCCTCTTACGGAAAAGGTCGTGCTGTTGGCGAAGACATTATCAACACCTTGTTCCCTCCTGGCGAAGATGGCCGCATTCCGGTGGTTGCAGTCACTGGTACCAATGGTAAAACAACCACTGTCCGTTTAATTGCTCATCTATTAAACGAAACCGGTCTTCGTGTTGGCATCACTACAACTGATGGTGTTTACGTCAATCATCGCTTGATTGACTCTGGTGATTGCAGTGGGCCAAAGAGCGCTCGTAACGTATTAATGCATCCGGATGTAGATGCTGCAGTACTAGAAACTGCACGTGGCGGTATGTTACGAGAAGGCCTTGGTTTTGATCGCTGTGAAGTAGCTGTAGTGACAAATATTGGTGAAGGTGACCACCTTGGGCTAAATTACATTACCAGTGTTGAGGATTTAGCTATTCTTAAGCGCGTCGTTGTGCAAAATGTTGCGCCAACTGGTGCTGCGGTTCTAAATGCCGCTGATCCTATGGTGGTCAAGATGGGTGATAAGTGTGCCGGTCGGGTGATTTTCTTTGCCCAGAATCAACATCATCCGGTCATTGCTGCACATCGCGCGAAGAATAAAAAAGTAATCTACTTTGATGGCACATATATTGTTGCCTCAAAAGGTTCACGCGTCATGTACCGCTTTCCTGTCAGTGAAATTCCACTGACTAAAAATGGTGTGTTGGGTTTCCAGGTAGAAAATACGATGGCTGCGATTGGTGCAGCCTGGGCACTCGGATTGGACGCTGAAAAAATTGCACGTGGCTTGCATAGCTTTGAGAGTGACGCCAACTCTGTACCAGGTCGCTTTAATCAGTTCCACCACAATGGTGCAACTGTGATTGCAGACTATGGCCATAATCCAGATGCCATGCGCGCCCTAGCAAGTGCCATTCAAGCCATGAAACCAACAAAGAGTCATGTTGTCATTAGCGGGGCTGGGGATCGGCGTGATGAGGATATTCGTGATCTCACCCGTATCCTTGGAAACTCGTTTGACAATGTCATCTTGTACCAAGATGCTTGCCAACGTGGTCGTGAAGATGGTGAGGTGATCAAGCTCTTACAAGAAGGATTAGTAGGCGCAACTAAAGCAAAGCAAGTTAAAGAGATTCATGGGGAATTTAAGGCGATTGATACTGCCCTAAACGATATCTCGCCTGGAGATATCTGCCTCATACTCATTGACCAAGTTGAAGAGTCACTCGCCTACCTCAAAGAAAAAGTGAGACCCTAGGATTTAGCTTACGAATGGTATCGCTTTAATCGGTCAATCTCTTCTTCAGACCCCAACATCACTGAGACGCGCTCATGTAGGTCAGTTGGCTCAAGATCCATAATAGTTTGAGTGCCATTAATCGATACACCACCGGCCTGCTCTACCAAGAAGCTCATCGGATTTGCCTCATACATCAAGCGTAACTTGCCAGCTTTCTTTGGGTCACGCTTATCCCACGGATATATAAATACACCGCCACGAGATAACACTCTGTGGACATCCACGACCATCGATGCAATCCAGCGCATATTGAAATCCTTATCCCGTGCGCCAGTGGTGCCAGCTAAGCATTCCTCTACATAACGACGAACAGGTTCAGCCCAATGACGCATATTAGACATATTGATCGCAAACTCTTTGGTAGAGGGTGAGATGGTGACAGCATCTCTGATGAGTAGGAACTCGCCAGTCTCTTTATTTAAGGTGAACATTACTACACCATCGCCCAAGGTAAGTGCCATCGTCGTTTGTGGGCCGTAGACCACATAACCAGCAGCCACTTGGTGACGTCCTGATAATAAGAAATCAGAAGTTTGTAGTGGTGTACTGGGATCTTGCTTCTTCAGTATTGAAAAAATAGTCCCGATGGATACATTCACATCAATATTAGATGAGCCGTCGAGCGGATCGAACAAGAGAAGGTAATCACCAGTACCTTGCACTGCTACAGGCAATTCCATTTCTTCTGAAGCAAGACCAGCGAGTGATTGACATCCCTTAACACCAGCCATCAATTGATCATTCGCAATGATGTCAAGCTTTTGCTGAACTTCGCCTTGCACATTACCGCTACCAGCAGAACCCAACAAACCAATTAAGGCACCCTGCGACACTTCATGACTTAGGGTAGAGCAAGTATTGACTACTGCGAGCAATAAATCTTGCAGACCTGCAGGAATAGCAGCACCCTTTGGTTTGGCGCCAACTAAGTACTGCTTGAAATTGGTATTCATGCTTGAGGACAAAAGTGTTTCTCCAAAGCGCTATTGAGATTAGGGTCTATTTTGCCTTGTTATTAAAAAACGGTTATAATTTGTTACTAGTTAATAGTAAATTTCATTCTTAAAAAATTAGGTGGCCCCTGCAAATGAATCTCAATATTGATGAAAAATTGATACATAGCGCGATGGAGTTCGTAAATCCAAAAACTAGCCCTACAGACCTTATTCACGAGCTTATTGCCACCTTTATTAGACTTAGTGCAGGGAAAAATCTTGCAGCCCTTGGTGGAAAATCGCCAAAAATGAAGAATATACCTCGCTAACACAGGCATTCTTGATTGCTAGTTACCCAATGCCTTACCTATTACTTCCCGAGCATCTGGAGAGAGGGTTTGGCAGGCTGCAACGCGCTCTAAGGCCGATTTCATCTTGCCTTGATAGGGCTGGGCAAATAGGCGCCAGCGATCTAGAGCCCTGGCTAAACGGGCTGCAACTTGAGGGTTGATGGGATCTAGAGTCAGAACACTATCGGCCCAAAATTCATAGCCACTGCCATCCGCCTGATGAAAACTGGCTGGATTGTTGGAACAGAAAGCATGAATTACGCTTCGCACTCGATTTGGATTATTCATTTTGAATGCAGGGTGCTGGCGTAATTTCTTCACATCGCTCAGAGTTGACTCAAGGCCATCAACCGGTGGGCGGCTCGATTGCAAGCCAAACCATTTATCAATCACTAGTGCATCGTTTGTAAAGCGTTCATAGAAATCGTTCAAGCAATCTGTTGCTTCCTTAGCCCCATGAATGACTAATCCAGCTAAAGCAGCATAACGATCGGTCATATTATCGGCAATACGGTGTTGATTGACTGCCATCGGCGCCCAAACAGCAGTATTAGCTTCAAGCAACACACCCAGAGCCAAGTTTTTTAAAGCCCGCTTACCTGCATCTATCGCATCTGACTTGAACGGTCCAGGTGTTTGCATTTGTTGATAGAGGGCAGCCCATTCCATCTGCAACTGTTTAGCAATTTCCCTACGGAAAGCACGGCGCGCGGTAAAGATTTTCTGTGGATCTACGCTAGTGCACTGCTCATATAGATAAGTTTCAGCAGGTAGTGTTAAAGCCAGCTCCTTGAAGGCTGGATCTAACATCGGATCCATCAAGAGATTGCGATAGGCATCAATCAATTTAGCATCAGGCAAGCGATGATTCAAAATCATTTGCATGGCCAACTTCTGACCAGCTTCCCAGCGATTAAATGCATCATCATCACTTGAAAATAGGGTCAGGAGATCTGCCTCACTTTGCTCGAAGTCTAAATTAATCGGGGCCGAGAAATTTCTGTTGATAGAAAGTACTGGACGCTCGTCAACATTGTCAAAAGTCCAAGATTGACTTGCCTGAGTTAATTCTAATAATTGCTCTACTTGATCATCACTCTTGGTAATCAAACGCATCTTTAATGGAATGTGAAACGGTTTCTTCTCTGGCTGCCCCGGGCTTGCCGCGCAACTTTGGGTCAATGTGATCTGATATTGTTTTTTTACTGCATCGTAATGCTCTTGGACTTTTATCCTTGGAGTACCTGCTTGGCTATACCAATTTCTGAACTGGGTAAGATCTCTACCATTAGCGTCTGCCATTGCCATTAAGAAGTCATCACAAGTGACAGCTTGACCATCATGGCGCTTGAAATATAAATCCATACCCTTGCGAAAGCCCTCTTTACCTAGCAAGGTCTGATACATCCGCACTACCTCAGAGCCTTTTTCATAGACGGTCACGGTATAGAAGTTACTGATCTCCTGATATTCATCAGGACGAATTGGGTGAGCCATCGGACCCGCGTCTTCAGGGAACTGAAGTTGGCGAAGCAAACGCACATCCTCAATGCGCTTCACTGCCCTACCGGATTCACTACCCATTTGATCGGCAGAAAACTCTTGATCTCTAAACACAGTGAGACCCTCTTTCAGGGATAGCTGGAACCAATCTTGGCAGGTCACTCGATTACCGGTCCAGTTATGGAAGTACTCATGGGCAACGACGCTCTCAATATTGGCAAAGTCGGCATCTGTTGCAGTTTCTGGCTGGGCTAAGACAAACTTGGTATTGAAGATATTCAAACCCTTGTTCTCCATCGCGCCCATATTGAAGTCACCTACAGCCACAATCATGAAGCGCTCTAAATCGAGCTCTAGACCGAAACGTTTTTCATCCCAATGTATTGAAGCAATTAAAGAATCCATGGCATGATGGGTCTTCTTGAGATCATGGGGCTCTACCCAGATTTGTAATAGCTTCTTAGCACCGCTACTGGTAGTAATGGTCTCTTCTATGCACTCCAACTTACCGGCTACCAAGGCAAATAAATACGATGGTTTCGGAAAAGGGTCTTCCCAGATAGCGCTATGCCAACCATTCGGCAATTTTTCAGTATTTAATAAGTTGCCATTGGATAAAAGCACTGGGTATTGCGCTTCACGCGCCCGCAAAGTCACGCGGTAACGTGCCATCACATCAGGGCGATCTAAGAAATAAGTAATCTTTCTAAAACCCTCAGACTCACATTGAGTAAAGAAGTTGCCATTAGAAACATACAACCCCATCAGGGAGGTATTTTTATCTGGCGCACAGACACAAATGATTTCAACAATGAACTTCTCTTTACCCTCTTTTGGCAAAGAATGAATTGTCAGAAAATCAGGGGTAAGCTCAAAGTGACGATGAGCCTCACCGTTAATACGCAAACTCACAAACTCTAATTCTTGGCCTACCAAAACTAAGGGTACCCCAGCCTCAAAACTCTTACCCGGTAATACCTCAATCCGACTCTTCACAATCGTGCGCGCAGGATCTAAAGCGATATCAAGCTCTACTTGATCAAAGGTGTAAACAGGAGGGCGGTATTCGAGCCGACGAAAGCTCTGTGGCAGATCAGTTTTCATGGTTTTATTTTAAGCCTTAGCACAGAAGGTTGCTGACCCTTCATGCTCGCTAACTCCAGATCAGCGTGGCGATGCCAATCGCAATAAAGGTGACCGCAGCAACCGCATGTACCCACTTGATCGGCATACGTTTAGTGAATTTTTGACCAAGCCAGACTGCTGGGGCATTAGCCAACATCATCCCCAATGTGGTGCCAACTGTAACTGAGAAGACATCCTCATATCGTGCGCCCAAGGCAATAGTCGCAATTTGAGTCTTATCGCCCATCTCGGCCAAGAAGAATAATCCCACCGTCAGCAAAAATACTTGCCATGCACGATCTACTACCTTTGAGCTTGCAGCGTCATCAATATGATCTGGAACTAAGAGCCATAAACCAATTCCTAAAAAGCTCAAGCCCAGAATCCAGCGCATTACATCTGGAGAAAGCAAAGTAGTGAGCCAGTGACCTAACAAAGCAGCACATGCATGATTAGCAATGGTGGCGATGAATATTCCAGCAATGATAGCCAGGGCCTGCTTTGGGTAACGCGCAGCCAACATCAAAGAGAGCAGTTGGGTTTTATCGCCCATCTCTGCCAAGGCCACAACCCCAGTAGAGAGAGCTAGAGCAGAAAAATCCATGAATATCTGGGCCTAGTAAGTTGCTGATTAAATAGTGCGATGGGCTAGTTTAAATCCCCCAACGCACTATTCTTACACAGCACTCGCACACCACTGATTAGCCTTATGCAATGAGGCTAGACCCTCAGCAGATCCTCTGCAGAGGAAAAAGCTAATCCCTGAGCTTGAGCGACTGGTTTAGATGTCAGTAAGCCTTTGTGTATGCTCAAACCATTCCGCAAGTGATGGTCAATTGATAAAGCGTTTATAAACCCTCGATTAGCTAAAGCTTCTACAAACGGATAAGTAGCATTGGTTAAGGCAAAAGTAGATGTTCTAGCAACAGCACCAGGCATATTGGCTACACAGTAATGCAACACACCATCTACCAGGAATGTAGGGTCGGCGTGCGTAGTAGGTCTAGAGGTTTCAAAGCAACCGCCTTGATCAATTGCTACATCCACCACGACCGATCCTGACTTCATCTTTTTCACCATCTCATGCGTAATCAACTTTGGCGCAGTACCACCAGGTAAAAGAACTGCGCCAATCACAACATCTGCATCGCATACCTCTTGTTCAATCAATAGATTATCAGAGTAAAAAGTGCGCACTCGGTTGCCATACAACATATCTATTTGACGCAGGCGATCAATATCCCGATCAAAGATACAAACATTCGCACCCAGACCTACTGCCATCTGTAAAGCATTACGACCCACTACCCCACCACCCAGAATGACA
>CAMBBT010000006.1 GCA_945864455.1 Polynucleobacter meluiroseus
AATTGGGCAATCGCCGCCTCTTTATTGAGGGGGAGGAAAGTCCGGACTCCATAGGGAAGGGTGATGGCTAACGGCCATCCACGGCGACGTGAGGAATAGGGCCACAGAGACGAGCGTATTTAGTTACGGTGAAACGCGGTAACCTCCACCCGGAGCAATCCCAAGTAAGCAGGCGATGAGGCGTCCCGCTGAGTCTGCGGGTAGGGAGCTTGAGCCGTCAGGTAACTGCCGGCCTAGAGGAATGATTGCCCCTAGATGCAAATCTAGGCGACAGAATCCGGCTTATCGATTGACTCTGCACTTATTCCGAAATGACTTCAATGCTGTAAGTCAGTTCAGCTGTTTTGGCTAGCATGGTGGTGGCTGAGCAGTATTTCTCATGTGAAAGCTTCACCGCACGATCCACCTTCGCCTGATCCAGATCTTTTCCTTTGATCGTGAAGTGCAAATTGATCTTGGTAAAGACTTTAGGATCTTCTGTGGCCCGTTCGGCTTTAAGGGTGACCTCACATCCGCTAATAGCCTGGCGAGCCCTCTGTAGGATTAAAACCACATCAAATGCAGAGCAGCCGCCTGCTCCAGCCAAAAGAAGCTCCATTGGCCGAGGTGCTAAGTTTCTTCCCCCAGCCTCAGGGGCGCCGTCCATATTGACCAAGTGACCACTGCCGGTTTCAGCAGAAAAAGCCATTCCGTCATTACCTAACCAAGATACTCGACATTCCATATTAGTGACCCCTAACTTACTAAATTAATCAATATTATCAACAGTTTACCAATTTCTAGCGATTTTATGAGAGAGCAGCTTTGACCAAAAAACATCAAAAACTTGATTTTGGTCAATTTTCTTGCATCGCACCATAGTTCTCGATACAATACCCGTATTGGTAGTCAGTCTTATACAAGACTGCGACTTACCTCCCAGTGTCTCCTCCACCCAAACAAAGGTGGATTCCAGCCCAGGACTCGTTCCTGGGCTTTTTTTAGGATACAATTCAAGGCTTTACTGAATTACCGAACTAGTCAGCGGTAATTGTTTTACCAGTTAGATTTCAGAATCTGCGAGCTTGCAAACATAAGCATGGCCAAGGTGGACGTTGTTTGATTGGAGTAATTTTTTGTTGACTATAACAATTTGAGAAATCATGAAAACTTTTTCTGCAAAATCCCATGAGGTAGTGCATGAATGGTTCGTGATTGACGCTACGGACAAAGTCCTCGGTCGTGTCGCCAGTGAAGTGGCACACCGTCTACGCGGCAAGCACAAGCCTGAATACACCCCACACGTTGATACTGGCGACTTTATTGTTGTCATCAATTCTTCTAAGCTACGTGTTACAGGCACCAAAGGCTTGAACAAAATTTATTACCGTCACAGCGGATACCCAGGTGGTATTAGCTCGACTAACTTCGACAAAATGCAAGACCGTTTCCCCGGCCGTGCTTTGGAGAAGGCTGTCAAGGGTATGTTGCCAAAAGGCCCACTAGGCTATGCCATGATCAAGAAATTAAAAGTCTATGGCGACGCCAGTCATCCGCATGCGGCTCAACAGCCAAAAGCGTTAGAGATTTAAGGAAACCATATGGCTATTAATTACGGAAATTGGAATTACGGTACTGGTCGTCGCAAGAGTTCTGTTGCGCGTGTCTTTATTAAATCTGGCAAAGGCGAAATTATCGTTAACGGTAAGCCTATCGATGCTTATTTTGCTCGTGAAACATCGCGCATGATCGCTCGTCAGCCTTTGGCTCTCACAGCCCATTTAACTACCTTTGATATCAAAGTAAACGTTTCGGGTGGCGGTGAAACTGGCCAAGCTGGTGCGGTGCGTCACGGTGTAACTCGTGCGTTGATGGACTACGACATCACTTTGAAGCCAGCCTTGTCTAAAGCAGGCTTGGTAACTCGTGATGCTCGTGAAGTTGAGCGTAAGAAGGTTGGTCTGCACGGCGCGCGTCGTCGTAAGCAGTTTAGCAAGCGCTAATTTCTTTCGGTCACTGAAGTTTTTCGAAAGGGTCGCGCAAGCGGCCCTTTTTGTTTCTACAATTGGGGTATTGTGAAGATTCTTTAAATCTTCGCTTAGCGGGTATCTTGGAGAAAGACATGATTAAGGTTGGCATCGTTGGTGGCACAGGATATACCGGGGTGGAACTATTGCGTTTGTTAGCACAGCACCCCGAGGTAAAGATTGTTGCTATTACATCTCGCACAGAAGCTGGCATGCCAGTCGCTGAGATGTTCCCATCTTTGCGCGGTCGTGTTGATCTTAAATTCACCACGCCAGATGAAGCCAAACTTAATGAATGTGACGTGGTGTTCTTTGCAACACCCCATGGTGTTGCTATGGCACAAGCAAAAGAATTACTTGCTCACAATGTCAAGATTTTGGATTTAGCGGCAGACTTCAGATTGAAGGATGTGAAAGAGTTCGCCAAGTGGTATGGCATGGAACATAGCTGTCCAGATATTCTGGCAGAAGCTGTTTATGGTTTGGCAGAGATCAATCGTGAAGCCATTAAAAAAGCACGGGTAGTGGGTTTAGCGGGTTGCTATCCAACTTCCGTACAGCTTGGTCTTGCGCCATTACTTTCCCCAAAATCTACCGGTGGTCAGCAGTTGATTGATGGCACACATATTATTTCTGACTCTAAGTCAGGCACTTCAGGCGCTGGGCGTAAGGCAGAGATTGGCACCTTACTCTCTGAGGCGAGTGATAACTTCAAAGCCTATAGCGTTAAAGGCCATCGCCATCTTCCGGAGATTGTTCAGGGCCTAAAAGCCATTGCTGGTCACGATCAAATTGGGCTGACATTTGTGCCCCATCTGACGCCAATGGTGAGGGGTATTCATTCGACTTTGTATGTGCGTTTAACTGAGGCTGGTAAGGACGTTGATTATCAAAAGCTATACGAGAGCTTCTATAAGGGTGAACCTTTTATCGATGTCATGCCCTCTGGTAGCCATCCAGAGACGCGCTCCGTGAGAGGTAGCAACGGTATTCGGATTGCCATCCATCGTCCAGGCGGCAGTGATACCTTGGTCATTTTGGTGGTGGAGGACAATTTGGTGAAAGGGGCTTCAGGACAGGGTGTACAGTGTATGAACCTGATGTTTGGCCTTCCTGAGACCACTGGACTTACCCAAATTGCTGTTTCCCCGTAATTGGACGGCTTTTTATCGATTAATACCCCTTCAGCAGGCTAGGCATTAAAAGCCTAGAATGTCCACATTGACTTTTGATTTAGGAGTGAACCATGACCCAACTAGCTACCCAAGAAATTGCACAACCTGCACAAGATTTAGCCGAGCCACCAACCCCATTGTTGTTCACTGATAGCGCTGCTGCAAAAGTGGCTGACTTGATTGCTGAAGAAGGTAATCCAGAGTTGAAGCTGCGCGTATTCGTACAAGGCGGTGGATGCTCAGGTTTTCAGTATGGTTTCACATTTGATGACGCTGTTAATGAAGATGACACCTTATTTGAAAAGAATGGCGTTACTTTGCTAGTAGATTCAATGAGCTTCCAATATTTAGTTGGTGCTGAGATTGACTACAAGGAAGATATCAACGGTTCGCAGTTTGTGATTAAGAATCCGGGTGCAACGTCAACTTGCGGCTGTGGATCTTCTTTTTCCGCTTAAAGAAATTAACCGAGATAGTTAAGCAGGATAGCAAGCACCTAGAATTCTAGGACCCTTCGCACCTGTGACGGCTGGCAAATTTGCTGGCCGTTTTTCTTTATGGGCCCAAGCAAGCCAGGCAAAGGCCAATCCTTCAACGAGTTGTGGATCAATACCAGCAGAGTCACTCGTCGTAATTTCTACAGGCTCTTTAAAGAAATGCTGCGCTTTGACTTTGAGCAAATTCATCAAAGCACTATTTTTGGCGCCGCCTCCACAGATAATCAGCTTCTGGGTTTGCGGTGCATGGCGCTCTAAAGCCTCTAAGGTTGAATGAGCGGTCAGATGCAGTAAAGTCGCTTGCACATCTTCAGAAAGATAATTTTCATTAGCTATTTTTTCTTGTAACCAATAAAGATGAAAGTCGTCTCGCCCCGTACTTTTTGGTGGTACTTTTATAAAGAATGGATCAGCTAACATCACCTGCAGAAGTACTTCATTCACTTTTCCTTGCAAAGCCCAGTTGCCATTTTCATCAAAGGCATTTCCTAGATGCTTTGCAATCCAGGCATCCATCAACATATTTCCAGGGCCACAGTCAAAGCCAGTGACTTCTCCGTTTTTTGGAAGGAGCGTCAGATTGGCAATGCCGCCGATATTGAGAATTGCTAAATTTTCAGAGGATGTAAATTGCTGCGCATGAAAGGCGGGCACTAAAGGTGCGCCATGTCCTCCAGCTGCTAGATCACGACTTCTAAAGTCGGCGATGACATCAATGCCCATCTTTTCCGCTAAAAGGGCGGCATTGAGAGTTTGGTGGGTATAGGCCATACCACCGAGATGTGGTTGATGACGAATGGTTTGACCATGGGCGCCAATTGCAGCAATATCAGATGCTTCTAAATTGGCCTTCTTCAGTAATTGGCTGGCGGTATTAGCATAAGCTATGGCTAAGGCATTTCCGGCCTGCTTCTCTCGGTGCAGCTCATTGGGCCCTGGACTTTGAAGTTCAAAGAGGGCTTTGCGAAGTTCAGGACTAAAGGGGGCGCTCATAGAAGCTTGAGCACTAGTTTCCCCATTGGGTCCAATCTTGGCTAGAACGGCATCAATCCCATCTAGGCTAGTACCAGACATGAGGCCAATATAGAGGGAGTGCGGTTTGTTCATCTAGTTCTCAGGAGTGCGACAATTATGCTTAACAATTGAAATACTAAATAACTGTATCAGCATCCGAATCAGTATGACGGCTAAACCAGAACAAAAATATCCTTTGACCCCCGAAGTCTTTGCGGCACTCGAAGTTACTAAACGTGGCTGTGATGAGCTATTGGTTGAGGCTGATTGGGTTCAAAAATTAGCCCGCAGTCAAGCTACCAAGACTCCACTCAGGATTAAGTTAGGTTTAGATCCTACTGCACCTGACATTCATCTGGGGCATACCGTGGTTCTGAATAAATTGCGGCAGTTGCAAGACTTAGGGCATACCGTCATTTTCTTGATTGGTGATTTCACTAGCATGATTGGTGATCCATCAGGTCGTAATGCCACTCGTCCACCATTAACTGCAGAAGAGATTGCTGTGAATGCAGAGACTTATTATCGTCAAGCGAGTATGGTGCTTGATCCTGATAAAACAGAAGTGCGTTACAACAGTGAATGGTGTGATCCATTAGGTGCGCGCGGAATGATTCAGCTGGCTGCAAAACATACTGTTGCCAGAATGCTAGAGCGTGATGACTTTACGAAGCGTTATCGCAACGGTGTTCCAATTTCTATTCATGAGTTTTTATATCCACTCATGCAGGGTTATGACTCTGTTGCGCTCAAGAGTGATTTAGAGCTGGGCGGAACTGATCAAAAATTTAATCTCTTAGTTGGTCGGGAACTCCAGCGAGAGTATGGCCAAGAGCCTCAATGTATTTTGACCATGCCACTCTTGGTTGGTCTGGATGGCATTGAGAAGATGAGTAAGTCCAAAGGAAACTACATTGGCATTAGCGAGCCCGCCGGAGAAATGTTTGGAAAAATTCTCAGCATCTCTGACGATTTAATGTGGGATTACTTCACTTTACTTTCGTTTAGACCAATGTCTGAAATCGATTTAATGAGACAAGAGGTGGCTGCAGGTCGAAATCCAAAAGATTGCAAAGTACTGCTCGCACAAGAAATCGTGACACGTTTTCATTCTCAAGCTGCCGCTGAAAAAGCGCTGGAAGACTTTAATCATCGTGCTAAGGGTGGCATACCTGATGAGATTCCAGAGGTCAATCTTTCTGGCGCCCCAATGGGAATCGCTAATCTTCTAAAGGCTGCTGGATTGGCACCAACTACATCAGAAGCTATGCGCAACATCGAGCAAAATGGCGTGAAGATTAATGGCACGACTATTAGTGACAAACAAGCAAAAATTGAAGCAGGAACCTACGTAGTACAAGTAGGAAAGCGTAAGTTTGCGAAAGTGACGCTAGCTTAAATATCTAAGTTAGCAGAATTACTCGGTGGCGTTAAGCCAAAGTGCTCATAGGCCTGACGAGTAGCGATTCGTCCTCGCGAGGTTCTTTGCAGGTAGCCCTGCTGAATTAGGTAGGGCTCTAGTACATCCTCAATCGTGTCGCGTTCTTCCCCAATCGCTGCTGCCAAATTATCAATACCCACTGGTCCACCATCAAACTTATGCAGGATGGCTTCGAGTAACTTCCTATCCATGACATCAAAGCCGCTTGGATCAACATCGAGCATCTTTAAGGCAGCATCAGCCATATCTTTAGTAATGGTTCCGGTACCTTTGACTTCTGCATAGTCGCGCACTCTTCTGAGTAAGCGATTGGCAATGCGTGGAGTACCGCGCGCACGCTTGGCGATTTCTACTGAGCCCTCTGGATCAATATCAGCTTTTAGCAGGCTGGCTGAGCGATTGATAATTTTGGTAAGTTCTTCTGTGGTGTAAAACTCGAGTCTCGCCACAATCCCAAAGCGATCACGTAGTGGATTAGTTAGCATGCCAGCGCGCGTTGTTGCGCCGATCAGGGTAAATGGTTTGAGATCAATCTTGACGCTACGAGCTGCAGGGCCTTCACCAATCATGATGTCTAAGCTGTAGTCCTCAAGCGCTGGATAGAGAATTTCCTCCACAACTGGGGAGAGACGATGGATCTCATCAATAAAGAGCACATCATTCGTTTCTAAATTAGTTAGTAATGCGGCCAGATCACCCGGCCTATCTAAAACTGGACCGCTAGTCTGACGCAAGTTCACACCAAGCTCTCTAGCGATGATGTGGGCAAGAGTCGTTTTACCAAGTCCGGGAGGGCCAAAGAGGAGAACGTGATCCAAAGCTTCTTGGCGGGCTCTAGTAGCACTAATAAAAATCTCTAATTGGGCGCGGGCTTTAGTTTGACCAACATACTCATCAAGTTGTTTAGGGCGCAGAGCTCTTTCAAAGATGGCTTCTGAGTTAGCTACGGCACCACTGACGATGCGATCACTACCTTCTGGTAGATCTTCAGGAATAGAACTTAGGTCGTCAGTATGAATTGCCATGCTGCAAGTGTAGTGGTGTTTATCTAATTAGGGCTTAGATAGATATTTCAAGCCCATCCGAATACCATCAGAGACCGAGGTGTCTGGAGGGATTTGCTTGAGGGCCAAAAGCGCTTCTTTTTCTGAATAGCCTAAAGCTAAAAGCGCTTGCAATACCTCACTACTAGCTTCAATAGCTTGAGGCTTACCTCCCGCAGTAATGCCAAGATCCGGGGCTAACTTACCTTTGAGCTCAAGACAAAGACGTTCAGCAGTTTTCTTACCAATGCCTGGCACTTGGGTTAAGCGCCCTGCTTCTTGAAGTGCAATTGCTTGAGCTAGTTCATTCACACTCATGCCAGATAGAACGGCTAATGCAGTTCTAGAGCCAACACCGCTAATCTTGATGAGCTGTCTAAATGCTTCGCGCTCAGTCTCAGTGGCAAAGCCAAAAAGTTGTTGCGCATCCTCACGGACTTGAAAGTGAGTGAGGAGGGTAATTTTTTGACCTGCTTGGGGCAATTGATACAAGGTACTCATTGGCACATCGACTTCATAGCCAATTCCCTGGCAATCAACTAAGAGCCGAGGGGGATGAACTGAAACGAGAATTCCTTGAATACGACCAATCATTTAAAGATCTTAACCTGTAATGTGCTCAGGCACTTTTATTTACCCCGCTTTTTTGGAGCTAATGCCGCAGTTATTGCTTTCGGAATTTGCGCATGATGTGCTGCGCAGATTGCAACCCCCAGAGCATCCGATGCATCAGTCCCTGGTGCACGATTAAGACGTAGTAAGCGTTTCACCATTTCTTGTACCTGTGGTTTGGCAGCGCGACCTGTTCCCACAATTGCTTGCTTCACTCTTAAAGCGCTGTACTCAGCAACAGGAAGTTTTGCAGATACTAGTGCGGCGATCACAGCACCTCTAGCTTGACCCAGCATCAGTGTCGAGCGTGGATTGACGTTTAAGAAGACCTCTTCAATCGCAGCTGATTCTGGTTTGTACGTATCTAGAACTTCTTTTATGCCAGCATAAAGAGCGCCCAAGCGCTCCGGTAAGCCTTTGGCGGGATCACCACTCTCAATGGTCCCAGAGGCTACATAAGTGAGTTTCTGACCATCAACATCGATCACACCAAAACCGGTAGTACGTAAACCTGGGTCGATTCCAATCCAGCGCATGGGTGCTCGAATTATTTTTTAGTTTAGTGACGGAAGTGACGCGTGCCAGTAAAAACCATGGCAATACCGTGCTCATTAGCTGCTGCAATGATTTCATCGTCTCGCATACTGCCACCAGGCTGTATTGCAGAGCTTGCACCACTATTCACCACAACATCTAGACCATCTCGGAATGGAAAGAAGGCATCACTTGCTACTGCCGAGCCCTTCAGACTTAAGCCAGCATTTTCAGCTTTAATGCTGGCCATCCGCGCTGAGTCAACGCGGCTCATTTGGCCAGCGCCAATACCTACGGTCATGCTATTAGCGCAATACACAATGGCGTTGGATTTCACAAACTTCGCAACACGCCATGCAAACATCATGTCATTCATCTCACTTGGAGTAGGCTGTCTTTGGCTGACTACACGCATTTCGCTTTGGAGAACATTCTTAGAGTCAGGTGATTGAACAAGTAAGCCACCACCAACGCGTTTGAAATCAAGGGCATTAAAGGCTGTACCAAGTGGAATTTCTAAAAGGCGCACATTTTGTTTTGCAGCAAAGATTGCTTTTGCCTCATCGCTAAAACTCGGAGCAATCAATACCTCAACAAATTGTTTGGAGATCTCTTGGGCAGCAGCACCATCACATGGAACATTAAAAGCAATGATTCCCCCAAAAGCGGAGCTCGGGTCAGTTTTGAAAGCCTTCTGATAGGCCTCCAGTGGGCTGGCACCAACAGCTACGCCACAAGGGTTGGCATGCTTAATGATGACGCACGCAGCAGCTCCACCAATATTGTCGGTAAAGCTCTTAACGCATTCCCAAGCAGAATCAGCATCAGCGATATTGTTGTAAGACAGCTCTTTACCTTGTAATTGCTTGTAATTAGCAAGCGCCCCAGCTACCGGGTAAATATCTTGATAGAAGGCTGCAGATTGATGTGGATTTTCACCGTAACGCATCTCCTGAACTTTTTCAAAAGCAAGATGCAGTGTTTCTGGATATGCGGAGCGAGCTTTATGGCCTAAGTCATCACCTAATGCAGAAAGGTAATTTGCAATTGCACCATCGTATTGCGCTGTGTGTGCAAATACTTTCTTGGCTAGGGCCAAGTTGGTTTTATAAGAAACAACGTTCTTGTTCGCTTTCATTTCAGCTAACACCGGAGCGTAATCTTCTGGAGAGATTAAGACTGTGACATCTTGATGATTTTTAGCGGCAGCACGCAACATCGCTGGACCACCAATATCGATGTTCTCTACTGCATCTTCGAATGAACAACTTTCTTGAGCGACCGTCTCATTAAATGGGTAAAGGTTGATCACTAACATATCGATCGTATCAATACCGTGCTCTTTGAGGGCTGCCATATGCTCAGGGAAGTCTCTGCGCGCTAATAGCCCTCCATGCACCATGGGGTGGAGTGTCTTTACGCGACCATCGAGCATCTCTGGAAACTTAGTCAAAGCAGAAACTTCTATAACCGGTAGATTGTTTTCTGCCAAGAGTTTCGCTGTGCCGCCAGTAGAAATGAGTTTGATACCTTGCTCATGAAGAACTTTAGCGAAGGGCACGATGCCATTTTTATCGGAGACAGAGAGTAGGGCTGTACGGATCATAAGTTTTCGAAAGGTTTATTAAATAGCCAAGTCATTACTTCAGTAGCTGGTGTTCTACCAATTTTTTATGTAGGGTATTACGGTTGATGCCAAGGTACTGAGCAGCCAAAGATTGATTTTGTTTAGCATGCTGCATGACTAATTCCAGTATGGGTTTTTCTACTACTGCCAATACCATTTGATAGATATCTGTCGGAGGTGTGCCTTTGAGGTCATTCAAATAGTTCTGAAGCTGGGTTTCAATGCACTCGGTGATTGGATGTTTATTGGGCATAATTTGGATAAATACTGATAACTTAGTTGAAAGCTAAGCTGCTTCTAAAAAAAGTAAACGGTCAGAATGGGATTTCATCTCATCAAAATAATCATTCACCATCTGTAATTGAGTTTTGCAATCATCAGCAGTATTCATGCGCTGACGAAATGCATGTGAATCTCGTAAACCTTTGCAATACCAGGCAATATGTTTACGTGCTGTACGCAAGCCAATGTATTCACCATAAAACTCGTAGTGATCCAGTAAGTGAGCGTTCATGATGTCTTGGATCTCATTAATTTGGGGAGTTGGTAGCTTGCCGCCAGTCTCTAGGTAATGATTGATTTCGCGAAAGATCCATGGGCGTCCTTGTGCAGCGCGACCAATCATGATGGCGTCGGCACCAGTAATATTTAAAACGGTCTGCGCCTTCTCTGGGCTACTGATATCACCATTAGCCACGACAGGAATATTCACGCTATTCTTCACCGCAGTAATCGTTTCATATTCTGCCTCACCGTGATATAGATCTGCTCTTGTACGACCATGAACAGTCAGCATAGAGATGCCAGAGCGTTCTGCAAGACGTGCAACTTCGATTGCATTCTTATGTTCACGATCCCAGCCAGTACGAATTTTTAGGGTGACGGGCACTGCATCTGGACCAGTACCAACAGCTTTAACTACCGCCTCCAGTATTTGTTGTACTAATGGCTCATCACGCAATAAGGCTGAGCCTGCAGCGACATTACAAACTTTTTTTGCGGGGCAGCCCATATTGATATCAATAATTTGTGCGCCATGATCTACATTGATTTTTGCCGCTGCAGCCATCATGGCAGGATCTGCGCCTGCAATTTGTACAGCGATGGGTTTGAATTCACCAACATGATTGGCGCGACGTTGAGTCTTTTCGCTTTTCCAAAGTAGAGCATTAGAAGCCACCATTTCTGAAACGGCGTAGCCAGCACCTAATTTCTTGCAAAGCTGCCTAAATGGACGGTCAGTAACCCCAGCCATAGGAGCTACAAATAGTCTGTTTGCGAGGAGGTGAGGACCGATGTTCATCTATTGGGCTGAGTCTTGCGGAGAGCATGCTACTTTAGCACAAAGAGGTCCAATTCTGCCTAATTTTTAGGCAGAATGTTTGATTCGTATCAATCCCAGAATGCTTAGATTTGGAGGGCCTTTGAAGCCCCCTAGCGCCTACCGAACATCATCTGGCGAGCTAAGGCTGTTTTGACTGGGGGAAGCCACTGCAGTGCCGATAAAGCCAATCCACGAGCCATCACGATTGGGGCCAGATTTGAAGTGAATACCCTAGCCATAAAGTCCGTCAGACCAATGGTTGTAGTGCGATCGACTTTGCGACTTTGCGCATAACCCTCTAATGCACTTTGAATATTTGCTGGGGTTTGGTTTTCGGCTGACCCAGAAAATACCTCAACTAATTTTTCAGCAAGCAAGAAAGCATCGCGCAATCCTAAATTCAATCCCTGTCCTGCAACGGGGTGTAACGCTTGCGCAGCATTGCCAATCCACACTTCATTATCTTTAGTAATTTCTTTGCGGTAGTTCAGGCCTAACTCGAACAAGCGACGATCTTGAATTGTTAGAAAGCGCCCAATGCGTGAGCCAAACTCGCTTTGTAATGACTTTAGAAAATCAGCATCACTTAATTGCAGACGGTGTTGCGAAGACTCGGGTGATCCACACCACACCAGATTCAAAATATTAGGACCATAATGACTTGGAAGAACTGCCAATGGCCCTTCAGATGTAAAGCGTTCCCAAGCATGGTGAGGAGCTGCATTCTCTGCTTCAACCAATCCCACCAGGGCTGACTGTCCATAATCGCGACCAGATTCAACCCAATCTTGCTTTTTGAATAATCCACCCTCTGCGTGCACAATACATCTGGCGTTGATTCCAGTTTGCTCATTCTCTTGACTGATATGCTGCCAAACAAAATTGGGGCTCTTACTCTGAATCACCCTTAGTGCCTTGCGCAATGTCATGTGAATATCGCGATAGCGAATGATATGCCCCAAAGCATCTTGATTGAGCTCTTCTCGCGTCATCAGTGCGCGACCAAAGCGACCCGCTTGCGAAACATGCACACGATGAATATCGGCACTTTCAGTGGGCCACGCATGAATCGTATCGAGCAGTAGTTTGCTACCATGAGAAAGGGCAATGCCTCGACTATCGGCTGCGGCTAGATCAGCATCATCAACTGGATTGCGATCGATCAGCATGAGTTTTGCATCTGGAAACTTTTGCAAAGTCCAGGTAGCGCAAGCGAGTCCAACAGGCCCGCCTCCCTGAATCAAAATGTCACAACGAGATGTACTCATGATTTCGATTTAGGCGTTCTTCATGGTTGCTTCGATTTCATCGGCCTTCACTGGTGCTCCACGAGAGATTAATTCGCAGCCAGAATCATGAATGACTGCATCATCCTCAATCCGAATACCAATATTCCAGAAGGCCTCATCAACATCATCCGCAGGTCTTACGTATAAGCCTGGCTCAATCGTCATGACCATACCGCTTTTTAGGACGCGCCAAGGCTTGTCTTCTTTAGAGAGGCCATCACTTTGCTCGCGATAGGAGCCAACATCATGTACATCCATGCCTAGCCAGTGTGAAGTACGGTGCATATAGAAGCGGCGATAGGCGCTAGTTTCGATTGCATTCTCTAGTGAGCCTAGTTCTGAAAGTTTCAGCAATTTTTCATCCAGCAGTCCTTGGGTGAGCACTTTGAGAGCCGCTTCATGGGGCTGCATAAAAGTGTTGCCTGGCTTAGTCATTGCAACTGCTGCCTCTTGTGCGGCGAGGGTGATGTCGTAGAGCGCGCGCTGAGGACCTGTAAATTTTCCATTCACTGGAAAAGTGCGGGTGATATCGGACGCATATCCATCGAGCTCACAACCCGCATCAATTAAGCAAAGTTCACCACTGCGTAATTCAGTTGAGCCGGCTCGGTAGTGCAAGATACAAGAATTTGCACCGCTTGCAACAATGCTGTTATAGGCAACACTTTGTGCGCCACTATTACGGAACTCATGGAGTAATTCTGCTTCAAGCTGATATTCGTGTAAGCCAGGTTTGCACATCTGCATAGCCCGAATATGGGCACGCGCAGAGATGGCCGCCGCACGGCGCATGGTTTCAATCTCATGGGCATCCTTAAAGAGGCGCATCTCATGAATGAATGCTTCCACATCATGTAATTCTGAAGGCGGGTTAATACCAGCACGTGCTTGTCCGCGAACTTTTTTCATCCAATGACGTAAGCGACGATCTGCTTCTGCACTCTCTGCCAAGCGTATATAAACTGCATCTTGATCAGCTAGCAGTTCGCCTAACTTGTGATCAAGCTCTTGATTGCTATATGCGAACTCAACACCAAGTGCTGCAGGTGCTGCCTCAGGTCCGAGACGAATACCATCCCAAATTTCTCGTTCGATATCTTTTGGCCTGCAAAATAAGTGCGCTTGATGTTTGTAGTCTTTACCACTACTTTTGACTTCCATAACCAATGTTGCTCCCGGCTCTTCAAAGCCGGTTAAGTAAAAGAAATCACTGTCATGACGGTAGGGAAATTCACTATCGCGATTACGAGCAACTTCAGTCGCAGTAGAAATAACAGCAATACCACCACCAGATTTAGCGTAAATTTGTTTTGCTAACGCATGTCTGCGTTCTTGATAGATCTTGTTATTCATAAGCTGCATTGAGTTCTTGTAAGCGTTGTGGAGTTCCTACATCGTGCCACGGACCGGTATATTTTTCACCGGACACTTTGTTTTGCTCCATGGCCTTTATCAGTAGGGGAGCCAGTTTGACTGGGACGCCTATTTCTAGATCCCTGAAAAGGTTCCGATGGTAGATGCCGATCCCTGAAAAAGTGAGTCTTTCTGCCCCTGCTGATGGAGCAGAACTGACTATGGAGTCTTTGAGGTAAAAGTCGCCATTTGGATGCTGAGCTGGGTTTGGCACCATAAAAAGGTGGGCCAGTACTTTTTTGGGATTGCTTCGAAGTTGTGAGGCCTTTTCTAAAATGGCTTTGATTGCTAGATTTGGGGCAAATACATCGCCATTGATTACTAGAAAATAGTCTTCCGGGGAAAGGAGGGGGAGTGCTTTGCGGATCCCTCCTGCAGTTTCTAGAGCAGTAGCCTCTGGCGAGTACTCAATACTGAGACCAAATTGATGACCATCGCCCAAGCTCTCTTCAATTTTTTCACCGAGCCAAGCATGATTAATCACAACCTTTTGAATGCCTGATTTAGCAAGCGATTCAAGATGCCATGCTAGCAAAGACTTATTTTGAATGGTGAGCAAGGGCTTAGGTAGGTTATCAGTGAGTGGACGCATCCGCTCACCTCTACCAGCAGCCAGCAGAAAACAAGGAAGAGGGTTATGCCTGTTCATCATGCTTTACTCATCATTCTTTACTTTGGCGGGTTGACTCTAAAATGCGCGCCAAGGGTTTTAATTCGATGTAACGATTTGCAGTCGCAATGGCGTACTCTAAAACTAAAGGGATATCGTTGAGATAAGCACCTTTACCATCGCGATGAAACAGCCTTGCAAAGATGCCAAGGACTTTAAGATGGCGTTGTAAGCCCATCCACTCAAAATCACGATAGAACTGACCGAAATCATTTGGCATTGGGAGGCCGGCATTACGGCCCTCTTCCCAAAATTTAATGACCCAGTCAATGATCCGTTCTTCAGGCCAGGCTATATAAGCATCGCGCCATAAGGAAGAGATATCGTAGGTAATCGGGCCATATACGGCATCTTGAAAATCGATCACGCCTGGATTATTTTTTTCGGTCACCATTAAATTTCGTGAATGGTAGTCACGATGAACATAGACTTTTGCTTGCGCTAGGTTATTTTCAATAATGAACTCAAAAGCTGTATTAATCTGGGTTTGTTGTAGTTCACTTGGTTGAATATGGAGGTGTTTCTTCAAATACCATTCAGGAAACAAATCTAACTCTCTTTGTAACAACGCTTGATCATAATTTGGCAGCACATTTGGCTTACTAGCAAGTTGCATTTGTACTAAGGCATGAGCTGCATCTTTGTACAGAATATCTGCTGTTTCACCATTGAGTTCTGCGAGATAGGTTTTGCTTCCTAAATCACCCAATAAAAGAAAGCCCTCGGTAATATTTTGTTCGAGGATTTTTGGAACGTTTAAGCCTGCAGTAGAGAGTAATAAATCGACCTGAATAAAAGCGTCCAAAGGTTCGTGCTGAGGAGGCGCATCCATCACGATTACAGTCCCGCAATTGGGCTTTTGGGACTCAATACGGAAATAGCGTCTAAAGCTCGCATCTGCTGAGGCTGGAGCCAAAGTGTCAAGATCTAATTGCCAGCTAGGCTCTAGGGCTTTTAGCCAGCTGCGGAGGGTGTTTAGACGAGAGTCAGTCATGGTCGATTCGTATAATAAGGCTGGTCTGGATCCATGAGTCATTATCGCCGTCGCGCCGGCCTTTGCGCCCCTCTTTTTTTGGCTATAACCCTGCGCATCATTATGGGGGTGATATTGCTTCAACTCGCACTGCCGATTCGGGCCCAGGCGCCTGCTCCATTACCTCCAGTCTCGCAGTCGAATCCTAATACTGTTTTATTGCCAGATCGTGGCAACGTGACCATATTGAAATTAGATGATCAGCTGCGCGTAGGTAAGCCAATCGAGGATGGTAATGCGCTGACATTTACTTCTAGCGATTTAATTGATGGAGTGGTTGAGCGCGATATGCATTTGAAAGGCCGTGCGCAAATTCGTCGCAATGGCGCAGTTCTTAAAGCCGATGAAATTACTTATGACCCTGATACCGATATTGCTGATTTAATTGGTAACGCAGAACTTTCTAAAGGGAACGTTGTCTTTAAGGGGCCTCGTGGGCAATTTAAAGTCGATGCGCGTGAAGGCCTCATGGAGACTCCTACTTACGAACTGCGTGATAGTCGCGGCAGTGGCAAAGCAAAAAAATTAAGGATCGAGGGGCCCGATATTTTTGTCTTTGACAAGGCAACCTATACGACCTGTACTCCAGAGAATATGGACTGGTATTTCACTGTCAGTAATCTGGAAATCGATAACGAGCAAAAAGAAATGGTCGGTACACATGGAGTGATGCGTTTCTTAGATGTGCCAATTGCTTATTTTCCATATTTCACTGCGCCGATAGGAGGTCAACGTCGAACAGGTATTTTGGCTCCAGTTGCCGGCTATAACTCGAACAATGGCTCTGATGTTACTCAGCCTTACTATGTGAACATTGCACCTAACCGAGACTTGTTATTGTTGCCCCGCTATATGAATCACCGTGGTGCGATGTTGGGTGCGCAGTATCGTTTTCTAGATTCTAAATATTCCGGAACAGTCATGGGTGAGTATTTGCCGTATGATAAAAAGACTGGTACGGATCGATGGAAGTATGACTGGCAGCAGCGACAAGTTTTTGGTGGTGGCATTGGACCGGGTGGAGTTCCTTTGCCTGGCTCATGGTCGGGCTATGCTAACGTTGCTAGGGTTTCAGATAATCTGTATCCAACACAATTTTCACAAAGTATTGCTGGGGCAGTAAGCAATCAGTTTCGCCAGGAAGTCGGAACAACTAAGGGACTTACGGGTAGCCTAAGCAATTGGAATGTATCCGCCAGAGCATTGACTTTTCAAACACTACAGCCTGACCCTACGGTTACCGTGCAGTCGCCCTATAACGTTTTGCCAAACATTACTGCTGTCTACAATAATCGCTTGACTCCAACTGCTTCAGACAGTAGCGGTAAGTACGTCACTTTACCAAAAGGGCCCACAACTTCATTTTCTACAGACTTCACTCGCTTTGCGTACAACATCCAAGGACATCTTGCGGCTACTGCGCCTGGTGTATACAGTCAGGCAGATAGAACGGTAGTTAAAGGAGCGATGGCTCTTCCTCAAGTAACGCCTGGTTATTACATTACCCCTAAAGTCAGTTTTCAATCCAATAACTACAACGCTACTCCATTTAATAATGTTGGTGTATTACCAGCGCAAGGTTTTACCATTCCAACATTTAGTTTGGATTCTGGGATGGCGTTTGAGCGCGATGCAGCCGAGCTTAAAGGCTTCTTTGGGCGTGACATGTTGCTCACGATGGAGCCAAGAGCTTTCTATGTATTTACGCCGTATCAAAGCCAGGCCCAGACACCAATCTTTGATACGGCTGATGCGGGCTTCGGCGTATCCCAGATCTTTACTGAGAATAGATTTATTGGTAATGACCGTATTTCTGATAGAAATGCAGCAACCTTGGGTGTCACTAGCAGAATGATCGAAGCAAATACTGGTGCTGAGCGAGCCAGCGTAACCTTGGCACAGCAGCAACAGTTCACAGGCCAAAAGGTTGGTTTAAACGGCAATATCAGCAACCCTACAACCTATTCAGATACTTTGGGTTCAGGCTCTGTGCGTTTGCTCGGCAACTTAAGTGCCGATATGTTTGGACAATACAACACCCAACTCAATCGCTTTGTTCAGACTACCGTCGGCGGCAGTTGGCGTCCGACACCTGGCAGAAGTCTCAATTTTGGCTGGCGTAATGTCTGGTCGCCTCCCGTTCAAGCATCTGTCCAAAATAACCAGGCTTTTGTTCCAGCAGCAACCACAACAGATCAGTACAACATTTCTGGTCAATGGCCCCTTACCCGCGAGGTATCGGTATTGGGGCGCTGGGGTTATGATGCCTTAACTATTAAAACATTGAATACATTAATGGGTTTAGAGTGGACGCGCGATTGCTGGACCTTCCGGAGCGTATATTCACAAATGCTCAATACCTCCCAGATAACTACTACCTCAATACTCTTCCAAATAGAATTTAGAGGCTTTGCTAGCGCCGGTAGTAATCCAGTTGATATCATGAAGTTAAATGTACCTGGATATATGCCTACTTCGAAGCCTATTCCGCCTTCAATATATGAGAACTATCAATGATGCTTTTTAGGAATCACTTGAAACAAATTGTGACTGCCATCCTTCTTATGGGTATCGTTCCGTTTGCTAGCATTGCTTTGTCTCAAGACTCTTTGAAGACAGGTAATACAACGGATAGCAAGATTCGTAATATCGATGGTGTTGCTGCTGTAGTGAATACAGGTTATGTCACTCGTAAAGAAATTGATGATCGAATTACAACACTTCAGAAGCAGGGTGCTCAATTGCCAGACGCTGCTAGTTTGCGACAACTTGTTTTAGATCGCCTCATTATTGAAAAAATTCAATTACAAAATGCGGAGCAAGAAGGCATAGCAATTGGTAATAAAGAGCTGGAAAGAATTATTGGCGATATTGCTGCAAAAAATAAATTAAGTTATGCCGAGTTCAAAGCAAAAGTACTCGCTACCGGCATAACTTTTGAGCGTTACAAAGTGAGCTTGCGTGATGACATTATTCTTAGCCGCTTTCGGGAGCGTTCAGTTGAGACAAAGATTAAGATTTCAGATGCGGAGATAGACAATTTTATTTCCGATCGCATGCGCGCTATGGTTGGCGGTGGTGATCAACGTTCTGCGCCTTCGGTAAAAGAAGGTCCTGAAGAAATTGATGTGGCACAGATTTTCATACCAGTTGATGCAGGCGCAGGTGCTAGTACTCAAGCTGAAGCAAAGAAGCAGGCTGAGACTTTGCTGCGTGATGCAAAAGGCGATGTAGATTTTCTACAGCTCGGCGCTGCTGCTGCAAAAGCAAATCCTAAAATCAAATTTCAAGATTTGGGTTATCGCACTCCTGATCGCTTACCCCAATTATTTTATGAAGCCATTCGAAACACTGGTGGTGGACAAGTAGCCAATGCTGTTGTAAAGAGCCCTGCGGGATATCACGTACTTAAGGTTTTAGATCGTCGCGCAATCAGTGCTGCCCCGGTCCAGCAGCAGGCTGCACCACAAGAGTCTGCGTCTACAAGGCCCCAAAATATTCCAATTACCCAAACCATGGCACGTCATATTTTGTTAAAAAATAGAGCTGGTTTAACCGATCAAGATGCTGAGAGGCGCTTACAGGGATATCGCGATCAAGTGCGCGCTAAGACTGCTGATTTTGCAGAGCTAGCTAAAAAATATTCTGAGGATGGATCGGCACCAAATGGCGGTAATTTAGGCTGGATGGGCCCCGGAGATCTGGTGCCTGAGTTTGAACAGGCGATGAATCGACTTCAGATTGGCGAGGTAGGCAATCCAGTGAAATCTGAGTTTGGTTGGCATTTGATTCAGGTTTTAGAACGTCGTGAAGCACAGTTAACAGTAGAAAAGCAGCGAGAGTTTGCACGCGCCGCAATTCGTGAAAGAAAATTCGAGCAGGCTTATCAGGATTGGATTCGTGAATTGCGAGATACAGCAACTGTCAAAATCTTGAACGTAGATGATTCAGCCAGCGCCGCACCTCGTTAAACTGGTAATTACCACTGGTGATCCAGCCGGTGTCGGACCTGAAGTTTCTCTGGCCGCAGCAAGGGACTTTTTGAGCGAGCAGCCTAATGTGCAGATTACCTTGTTGGGCGATGCAAGCTTATTTAAAGATTCATCAGAAAAAAATCTAAGCAGGATTGATCAACTCCAGATCGAGTCAATTCCTCTCGCATCCACTGCAATATCAGGGGTACTAAATCCTGCTAATGCTCAATATGTGCTCAATCTTCTAGATCGAGCAAGTGACGCTTGTATCCAAGGAGATTTTGATGCCATGGTTACAGCACCGGTTCAGAAGAGCTTAATCAATAGTGCAGGAATCCTTTTTACTGGGCATACAGAGTACTTGGCGCAACGCTGCAATACAAAGCATGTCGTCATGATGCTATGCGCCCCATTGCCAGCCGGTTTCTTGGGGATTCAATCTCAGAGGGATTTAAGAGTTGCTCTGGTGAGCACCCATCTACCTTTGAAAGAAGTTTCTGCATCTCTCAGTTATGAGCTTTTACTTGAAACTATTCAAATCGTAAATCAAGATTTACGCACCAAGTTTGCGATTACTAAGCCAGTAATTCGGGTTGCTGGCTTAAATCCGCATGCTGGAGAATCGGGTTATTTGGGGTGCGAGGAGATTGAGATGATTGCGCCTGCAATTGAGGCTGCTAAACAGCAAGGAATAAGTGTTTCTGGCCCATATCCTGGAGATACCATGTTTGATGCCGCAGCACTAGAACATGTTGATGTGTTTATAGCGATGTATCACGATCAGGGATTGGCCCCGTTTAAATTTGTCACCTTTGGTGGTGGCGTGAACGTCACTTTAGGCTTGCCAATCATTCGTACCTCAGTAGACCATGGAACTGCATTGGATATTGCTGGAAAAGGGGTTGCTGATTCTGGCAGCATGCTTGAAGCCTTACGTTTAGCTTATGCACTCGCTCTCAATAAAAGAAAAACCAGCTAAGCAATGCATCGTGCACGCAAACGTTTTGGGCAAAATTTTTTGCAAGATGACGGGATCATTTATTCGATCGTAGCTTTAATCAACCCTGGCCCAGATATGCATGTGATTGAGATTGGCCCTGGGCTTGGCGCTTTAACCATACCCTTACTCAGAAATCTTGATCAACTCGATCTTCTTGAAATTGACCGTGACTTAGTGGCTTATTGGAAGGAACAAAACCTCAATGACTTAACAGTCATCGAAGGAGATGCATTGCAGTTTAATTTCCTAGAGTGGGCTAAGAATCGCCCTCATAAAAAAGGGTTCTGCAAGGTAGTGGGTAATTTGCCTTACAACATTTCTTCGCCATTATTATTTCACCTTGTTTCATCTGCCTCACAAATTGATGAACAAATATTTATGTTGCAAGCCGAAGTGGTTGAGCGGATGGTAGCTAAGGCGGGAAGCTCTGACTTCAGTAGGTTGTCTGTAATGCTTCAAACTCGCTACGATATGGAGCTTGTTCTAGAGGTGCCACCTGAAGCCTTCGAACCAAAACCAAAAGTGAATTCTGCGGTAGTTCGCATGATTCCACGCAAAGACTTTAATTTAAGCAATACTCAGTGGGGCGCTCTAGAGCAGGTAGTTGCTGCAGCTTTTTCTCAAAGAAGAAAAATGCTGCGGACTAATTTACAAGCGTTTGCGGAGAGATTGAGTTTGACTGAGCTTGAATTAAAAGCTAGGGCTCAGGATATTCCAGTCGAGCGCTACATTGAGTGGGCTCAAGCTTTAGCCTCTTAAGTAATCTTATTGATAAGCGCTTGGATCAATTACTCGCATTTCAGATTCGATCCAACCCTCAACTTCTTGTTGTAATTCTTCACCTGATTTACCTTCTGAAGCAATCGCTGGGCCGATAGAAAAAATTACTGTGCCTGGCTGTTTTAAAAAGCTGTTCTTTGGCCAGAAATTACCAGCATTATGTGCAATCGGAATGACTAATGCACCGGTAGCACTTGCAAGGCGTGCGCCACCTTTGCGATACGGTTTAGTTGAGCCCCTGGGAGTTCTGGTACCTTCAGGAAATAGCATGATCCACTTACCTTCACTCAGGCGTTTACGACCCTGGCTAGCAACTGAGAGCGCTGCTGTTTGTTTGTTGGCACGATTAATGTGAATCATCTTGAGCAAAGCTAAGGCCCAGCCAAAAAATGGAATCCAAAGCAACTCGCGTTTAAAGACAAAGCAAAGTTGTTTAGGGAGAAGGGCAATATAGGCAATCGTTTCATAGGCAGACTGATGCTTGCTCAAGATGATGACTGGCTTATCTAACATTGCACGCATATGCTCCATGCCACGAATTTCATAACGGATAGCACAGAGATGCCACAAGAGCCAAATCACTACTTTGTTCCAAAAGCCGATGAAGCTATAGCGGTTTTCTGGGCTCAGAAAGGGAAAGGCTAACATGCACAACACCGACCAATTCGGCGTAAAAATGAGCAGAAATAATGCAAAGAGTGTCGAGCGCAGATAGATCATGCTGTCTCTAAACCTTACCTTCTAGGAGTGCGTTTGCAAATGCCATAAGATCAGCATGAATCTGCGTGCCATCGGGCAAATTTCCTTTATCTAGAGTCTTTTGGCCTTTACCAGTTAAAACGAGGTGGGGTGAAGCGCCTAGAGCAATACCAGCTTGTAGATCGCGTAAGGAGTCGCCAACAATAGGCACTCCTAAGAGAGGCTGAGCACTATCAGACTTTTTATAGCGCAAGGCAATCTCTTTTATAAGGCCGGGTGCAGGCTTACGGCAATCACAGCCATGAGAATCTACATGCGGGCAAAAAAAGATGCTATCAATGTGACCGCCTAATGGTTGTAGGAGTTTATCCATCTTGCTATGCATAGCATGCAGATCGTTAATCGTAAAATAGCCTCTAGATAAACCAGATTGGTTAGAAGCAATTGCTATTTGATAGCCCGCTTGATTTAGTAGCGCTATTGCTTCTAAGCTGCCCGGTAGTGGAATCCATTCATCAACAGATTTCACATAATCGTCTCGATCTTCATTGATCACGCCATCGCGATCGAGAATAATGAGTTTAGAAGAGCTCAGGCTCATGCTAATTTGCCGAGATCGGCAACGAGATTCATTTTCTGGTGAAGTTGTTGCAAAAGCGCTAAGCGGTTATCGCGTAACTCTGGATTAGGATCCATCACCATCACATCAGCAAAGAACTGGTCAATTGGTGCGCTTAGGGCAACTAGAGCTTTTAAGAACTCTACAAATTGACGCTTTTCATAAGTAGCATGGAGTGCTGGAGTGATGACTTCTAAAGCCTTATATAAGCTAACTTCTGCCGGAATTTGCAATAATTTACTAGAGCAAGTCGCTGGAATTGGGGTAGTTGTTTTTTTAAGGATGTTGCTAATACGCTTATTTGCGGCAGCAAGTTGGGTAGCTTCAGGTAAAGCATTAAATTCACGCAAAGCAGTTAAACGCTGAATCAAGTCGTTAATTTGTGAGGGCTCTTGGCTAAGAACAGCATCGATTTCAGCGCTGGTAAATGGTTTTTCAGCGACAGACTGATCGCGGAGATAAGCGCGCAAGCGATCAATAATAAATTCATAAATAGCAGTAGGATTTGCTTTTTCTTGAACATCTTTTTGTGAGAACTGTGCACGGGCTAATTCAATTAACTCAGGCAAACTCAAAGAGAGATTCTTTTCCAAGAGTAGACGGCAAACCCCTAAAGCATGACGACGCAGCGCATAGGGATCTTTATCTCCAGTTGGCGCTAGTCCAACACCCCAAATACCAACCAGGGTTTCTAGCTTATCGGCAATAGCTAAGATTGTTCCGGTTACTGTCTGCGGCAGGGCATCACCTGCAAAACGGGGCATATAGTGTTCACTGCATGCGGTAGCAACTTCAGGATTTTCGCCATCGTGTATTGCATAGTATCGACCCATGATGCCTTGCAGTTCAGGAAACTCACCAACCATATCCGTTAGTAAATCAGTTTTGGCAATTTCTGCAGCACGACTTACTAGCTTATCTTCAGCATTGAGCTTTTTTGCAATACCAATACTAAGACTTTGAACGCGTTTAGTGCGCTCTAGTTGACTACCTAGTTTATTGTGATAAACCACCTTGCCAAGATCGGCAACACGAGACGCTAAAGAGCGCTTTTGATCTTGCTGAAAAAAGAAGCGCGCATCCGCAAGGCGTGGACGTATAACCCGTTCATTACCAGAAATGATGGCTTCTGGTTTAGTGGTTTCAATATTAGAAACAATTAAGAAGCGATTACGTAATTTGCCCTGCTTGTCAGTTAATGCAAAGTATTTTTGATTAGTTTGCATTGTCAAAATTAAGCATTCCTGCGGCACTTCCAAGAATTCTGGGTCAAAGTGACATTCGTAAATAGCTGGCCATTCAACCAGAGCAGTTACTTCATCTAATAAGCTATCCGGCATTAAGACAAGGTCATTACCAGCGGCTTTTAGTAGAGCTGTTTCAATTTGGTCTCTGCGCTGATTAAAACTAGGAACTACCTTGGCTTTGGTTTGCAGATCATTTTCATAATCATCTGCAGAAGCTATAGTCACATTACCAGGAGCTAGGAAGCGATGCCCCTCCGTTTGGTTGCCCGCACTAATACCCAAGCTGCTGATGTTCAGAGTCCTGTTCCCGTGCAAAGCAATAATGCGATGGGCTGGGCGTGCAAATTGAACCCCTGCTAATTGACCATTTTTTTGTAGCACTTGATAGTGCATCATTTTGGCAACCGGCAATTTACTCAGTGTTTGTTCAAGTGCAGTTTGTGTGGCTTGTTCTAGTGCTGCACCCTTGGCAATCACATTAAGGTAGAGCGCTTCATTTTTACCTTCACCAGATTTCTCAAGAGTAGCGATATCAATGCCACCATAACCAAGTGCACCTAATTTTTTTAGCAAAGGGGGCGTAGCTTTACCTGCGGCATCAAAGGCAATACTAGTCGGGAGTAGTTTTTCACGCACAGGATAGTCGGGCGCTTGATTAAGAACATTGCCGATTTGGACTGCTAGACGACGTGGTGTTGCAAAGCTAGTTACTGTTGATGACTCGTTTGCTAAGCCAGCAGATTTTAGAGCAGCATATATACCCTCACTAAAAGCATCGCCTAGGCGACGTAATGACTTAGGGGGCAATTCTTCTGTGAATACTTCAATTAATAAAGTGGCAGACTGAGAAGGTGAATTGCTTGTGCTCATAAATAGATTGCTGGGATCTGGATGTCTAAACTTTGACTTAGCGTTGACACATTGGGAAGCCTAGCTTTTCACGAGACTCAAAATAAGCTTGAGCTACTGAGCGAGAGAGGTTACGAATGCGGCTAATATAGGCTGCACGTTCGGTGACGGAAATAGCGCCACGAGCATCAAGAAGGTTGAAGGTATGCGCTGCCTTGAGAACCATCTCATAGGCCGGTAGAGCAAGCGGTACTTCCATCAGGCGTTTTGCTTCGCTCTCATAGTTTGCAAAATTTGCAAATAGAAATTCAGTATTGGAGTGTTCAAAGTTATAGCAAGATTGCTCCACTTCATTTTGGTGATAGACGTCACCATAAGAAATGCCATCCGTCCAAACGAGGTCATAAACATTTGAGCAATTTTGGATATACATTGCTAAGCGTTCGATGCCGTAAGTAATTTCGCCAAGCACGGGCTTGCAATCTAAGCCGCCCACTTGTTGGAAATAAGTGAACTGAGTCACTTCCATGCCGTTTAACCAAACCTCCCAACCTAGACCCCATGCTCCAAGCGTAGGGTTCTCCCAATCGTCTTCTACAAAACGCACATCATTCTCTTTTAGATTAAGGCCTAATGCTGTCAGTGATCCAAGGTAGAGCTCCAGAATATTTTCAGGAGCTGGTTTTAGAACAACTTGATATTGGTAGTAATGTTGTAGGCGATTTGGATTCTCTCCATAGCGACCATCTTTGGGTCGACGGGATGGTTGTACATAAGCTGCTTTCCAAGGCTCTGGACCGATAGCGCGAAGAAAGGTCGCAGTATGGGATGTGCCTGCGCCAACCTCAAGGTCGATGGGCTGCAATAGGGCGCAACCTTGTTGGTCCCAATAATCTTGAAGTTTGAGAATGATTTGCTGAAAAGTAAGCATGATTAACCTGGCTAAGCCATTGATTTTACATGGCTAGAAGGAGATACAGTCAAAAATGACTAAAAACGTCGATACCGAATCAGACCCCAGATCAGCAGGAGGCAAGAAATGCTCAAAATCGGCAAATTACCCCAAATGACATAAGGCGTTTTACCTGCGTAAGGCTGGACCTGGGCACTTAAACTTGCTTGGGTAAATTCGGGGAGAGCTGCAAGTATCTTGCCATCAGCACCCAAGACTGCGGTAATGCCAGTGTTAGTTGCACGCAAGGCTGGCAGACCCGTTTCAAGTGAGCGCATTTGGGATAAGCGCAATTGCTGTGTAGGCGCTTGTGATTTACCAAACCACGCAAGGTTAGTGAGGTTAATCAGTAAGTTGGTTGGTTTTGGGTTATTTCTAATGCGACTAGCAAGCTCGCCACCAAAAACATCTTCATAGCAAATCGTAATTGCTGCGTAGATTGGGTCTTGGTTCTGTCTTTGCACAATAAAATTTTCTTGTGCATCCCCGCCCCTTGCAAAATCACTTAATGGCACGCTAAAAGCATTGACAAACCAATGAAATCCTGGAGGAATAAATTCTCCAAAAGGGACTAAATGATTTTTGTCATATCGATAAGAATCGCTTTTAGGCGAGAGGCCTAGAGCCCGATTGGAAAATTCTCTTCCATTGTTTGGGTTTATATCGCGCCCAATTACCCCAAAGAGAAGGTTGCTATAAGAGTTATCAGAAAAGCCTTGTAAGTTTTCTATGAGGCCATTTGGTAAATTATTATCAGGCCAAGAAAATGCAGTTTCTGGCGCAATCACAAGCTCGGCAGAAGATTGCATCATGGTATTACTGTAAAAATGAATTTGTTTCAGGACACCTTCGGGTTTGGAAAACATACTTTGTGGGAAATTACCTTGAACAAGTTCAATTTTGAGAGGTTCACCTATCGGCCTAGTAAAAGAAATGAATCCTGCTAGCTGCGAAATAGTGACAACAGCTGCAATACTAATGACGCCAATTTTGAGACGCTGTTTGAGTTGAAAAATTTCCCAAGAAGTCCAGATAACTAAAAAAGTGCAGGCTAGTCCACCAAAGAATGGTGCAATCGCTGCAAAGGGTCCATTAACTTGTGTTTCAGCAAAACCCATCCACGGAAAGCCTGTAAATATTACTTCGCGGAGATATTCACCAAGCACCCAGCTCGAAGCTAAAAATAGACCTGATACGTAAGAATTTTTAAAGAATCGTATTGATAAACATGCGATTGAGAAATAGAAAGCAACATAGGTCGATAGCAAAAAAACTGCAATGCAGGAGAGTATTACATTCATACCCCCTACATCATGCAGGCTGATATAGAGCCACCAAAGGCCCGTAACAAAGTAGCCAATACCAAATGTGAGGCTAGAGAAAAAATACTGTTTTAGTGAGCAATCTTTTAGTAGGCTAAGTCGCCACCAAAGGATGCTGAGTAAGGGGATCTGTATCCAGCCACCATATGGCAGTTCAGCTGCTAAGGCAATGAGGGCACCTAAAATCGATAGGGTGATAAGCGTTAATACATTCACACTACGATGGGCCTTACCAGAATGCAGATCAAGCAAGGTAATTCTCAGTCCAAGGTTTTTGGTATTTGACGTGCCAGCAAAATATGAACTTGCCTTGGGTCAGCACGAAGTACTTCAAACTCGACACCATCCATTGAAATTAGCTCACCAATTTTTGGAACGCGGCCAAGGTGCTGCACCACAAGGCCAGCGACAGTTTCAATATCTTCCACTACAAATTCAGTGCCGAGTGCTTCATTCAACTGCTCGAGTTCAGTAATGCCTTTTACTCGGATATCACCGTTATCTAAAGAGATGATATTGTCAGCCTCTTCATCGATATCGTGCTCGTCCTCGATATCGCCGACGATTTGTTCAAGGACATCCTCGATCGTGATGATGCCGGCTATGCTGCTATATTCATCCACCACAACCGCTAAATGATTACGGTTATCTTTGAAGTCACGCAAGAGAACACTCAAGCGTTTTGATTCAGGAATGAAGACTGCTGGACGAAGCCAGTCACGCACTTGGAAATCTTTTTCTGTTACATGCCGTAGTAAATCCTTGGCTAATAGAATACCAATCACATTATCACGACTACCCTCAAACACTGGAAAGCGGGAGTGTGCTGCTTCAATGACGGTTTTAATCAAATCACCAAGAGGTAAGTTGATATCGATCCAATCGATTTGAGCACGAGGTACCAAGATATCACGTGCACAGAGTTGACCAACTTGAAATACACCCTCAATCATCGAGAGTGCATCAGCATCAATGAGGCCTTCAGTTTGTGCTTCACGTAGTGTGGCAATTAACTCTTGGCGTCGCTCACTGGGCTTAGTTGGCAATGGTGATAAAAAAGCAGCTAAGCGATCTAGGAGGGATTTATTGGGGTCGGGCATGTAGCAAGAATAGCGTAGAAATAAGTTAAATGAATGAATACGTATCAGATTATGAATTACTGGTCTAGATAAGGGTTTATAAAGCCGAGTTGACGTAATATTTTGACCTCAAGAGCCTCCATCTTGTCGGCATCCTTTTTGATCTCATGGTCATATGCTTGAGCATGGAGACAGCCGTGCACGATCAAGTGAGCCAAGTGGGCTTTCAGGGACTTATTCTGCTTTTTTACTTCTTTTTGAATGACGGGTAAGCAAAAAATAATATCTGCAGACAAACTGTTCTTAGAAAACTCATACGGAAAAGTAAGGACATTAGTGGCGTAATCTTTTTTACGAAAAGCAAAGTTTAATTTTTGACCTTCGGTAGTATTTACAAAACGCAAGGTTAATAAGCCGCCATAGCCTGTTGTAGCCTTCACCCATTTCTTGATTAATGTGGCAGAGGCAGCCTTAGATACAGCAGCCTCGATTGCTGGACTTGCATACTGAATATCAACGGTGAGCTTAGTGGGCATGGACTTCGACTAATTCGCCTCTTAAGGTGTAATTGAGCACTTCAGTAATGCGAATATCAACCATCTGCCCAATCAGGGATTCAATGGCTTGGTCAGGTGCTGTGAAATGCACAACGCGATTATTCTCAGCACGACCTTGCAAATTAATACCATCCTTGGCTAAGCCTTCAATTAATACCCTCTCGATATTCCCTAACATTTTTTGGCTGATTTGATTTGCTTGTCCCTCCACAAGTGCTAACAGTGTTTGTAAGCGCTTGAGTTTGGTTTCATATGGAGTGTCATCACTCAGATTGGCAGCTGGTGTTCCTGGACGCGGACTAAAGATGAAGCAAAAACTATTATCAAACTCGAGCTCGCGAACCATCTTTAAGAGTTTTTCAAAGTCGGCCTCAGTCTCACCCGGGAAGCCCACAATGAAATCACTCGATAAGGTTAAATCAGGCCGTACAGCTCGCATCTTTCGAATAATGCTTTTGTATTCCAATACGGTATAGCCGCGTTTCATGGCAGAGAGCACTGAGTCAGATCCGTGTTGAACCGGTAGATGTAAGTGACTCACCAGCTTAGGAACTTTGGCATACACATCAATGAGACGTTGCGTGAATTCTTTAGGGTGGCTAGTGGTGAAGCGAATACGCTCAACCCCAGGAATGTCAGCAATGTATTCAATCAGTAAAGCAAAGTCGGCGATCTCATCTGTACCACCCATTTTGCCAAGATAGGCATTGACGTTTTGACCAAGTAAAACAATCTCTTTAACTCCTTTACTAGCAAGCCCTGCAACCTCGGTAAGAACATCATCAAATGGCCTTGATACTTCTTCCCCGCGTGTATAGGGAACTACGCAGTAGCTACAGTATTTGGAGCAACCTTCCATAATAGATACGTAGGCAGATCCGCGAGTTTGGCGCGACGCAGGAAGATGATCAAACTTTTCAATTTCAGGAAAGGAGATATCTACTTGCGGAATTCCAGTCTTGCGACGTTGCGCAAGCAGATCAGACAGGCGGTGTAATGTTTGCGGCCCAAAGACTACGTCAACATAAGGTGCGCGACTCACAATTTGTTGTCCTTCTTGGCTCGCCACACAACCACCTACACCGATTAATAAATGAGGTCTGGTTTTCTTGAGTTCACGTAAACGTCCTAAATCAGAGTAGACCTTGTCTTCTGCCTTTTCTCGAATAGAGCAGGTGTTGAGCAGAACCACATCTGCATCCTCTGGGGTATCAGTCATGACCATGCCTTCATCGGCATGCAAGAGGTCGGCCATCTTGCCCGAGTCATACTCGTTCATTTGACAGCCAAAAGTTTTGATATAGAGCTTTTTCATATGCCGTTCTCAGGTTTATAACTGGGGGCGAAGCTCAGAGTTTACTGTTTATATGGGTCGATAGGTCAGAATGGCCACTACTGTGGGTGGAAGTGCAGCTTAGCCAGTACAAAAAGTATGTAAAACTGCAATGGCAAAAATAATGCTAGTGCCAAGTTCTATGGGGGTAAAGTTCATAGCAGAATGGTTGCAGGTGATTTAATACTTAATGGCATTGGTACTTTAGGAGATTTTGGTGAAATTAAAGATTGGCTATGAAGAATTGATTGCCCACGCAATGGCCCAAATTGAAACGGTTCCCCTAGAAAAAGCGCAAGAATTGCTAGACGACTCCGACACCGTTTTTGTTGATATTCGTGATATTCGAGAATTAGAGCGCGAAGGCATGATTCCAAATGCGATGCATGCTCCCAGAGGAATGTTGGAATTTTGGGTTGATCCAGATAGCCCCTATTACAAGCCAATCTTTGGTGAAGGCAAACGCTTAGTTCTGTATTGCGCTTCTGCTTGGCGTTCTGCCTTGGCAACTGAGACTTTACAAAGAATGGGGGTGCCCAATGTGTCTCATCTAGAGGGTGGGTTTAGTGCTTGGAAAAAAGCACAGCTACCCACAGTCGATAAAGCCAGTAAGCCCTAATCAGCATTAGTTCATTTAATTGAGGTCGTTATGAGAAAAGTAGAATCACAGTTTGGTGAAGGGCCGCTCCAGCAAAAGTTAAGCACCGGCGATTTACATTTTTTATCTGATGCAGAAGTGAGCAAGGGTGGGGGTGGAACTGGGCCCAGTCCACATGAATATTTGGCTGCTGCTTTGGCAGCCTGCACAAGCATGACCTTAAAGATGTACGCCAGTCGCAAAGCAATGAGTCTAGAGAATGCTATTGTGATTGTGGATATTGAGCGAAGCGATGATATCGAAAAATTGACGCGCGATATTCAGTTGGTTGGTAATTTAAGTGCTGAAGAAAAAGAGCGCTTGATTGAGATTGCTAATAAGTGCCCTATACATAAAGCTTTAGCGGGGCAGATCCAAATAAAAACCCAACTGGTAAATTAATGCCAGCTGAGTTGTTTGCTACCCTGGGGCTAGTTTTAGTTGGGCACTCAGCACTGTGATGGTTTCTTGAGTCTGAGCTAGGCCAGAAAATGCTGCAAAAGCTGCCAAAATCATCAGGAATTTCTTGATCCGCTCCCCGTAAGCTGTATGAAAATCCACCATAAACCATAGATTAGGCCAATTAGCGCACTAAAGAGGTGCATGCCACCCTTATTTGAGATTATCTTTTCCCCATAATGATGCAAAAAATAAGGGGGAAATTTCATGGAAATTTTGAAAACAGGTAGCGACGCTTTATTCATCTTGCTGGGCGCAATCATGGTTCTAGCCATGCACGCAGGTTTTGCATTCTTAGAGTTGGGAACAGTGCGCAAAAAGAACCAAGTGAATGCCTTGGTCAAAATCTTGGTGGACTTTTCAGTTTCAACCATTGCGTATTTTTTCATTGGATACAGTATTGCTTATGG
>CAMBBT010000007.1 GCA_945864455.1 Polynucleobacter meluiroseus
TTTGTTATCACAACCTCTAATCCATTTGAACGCTTGCTGCCTGCCGCGCAAGATGGCCGCTCTTTAAATCCACTATTGCAAGATCCTGGTCTGGTGTTTCATCCGCCCATGTTGTACATGGGCTATGTTGGTTTCTCAGTTGCCTTTGCTTTTGCGATTGCATCTTTATTGTCTGGAAGATTAGACGCTGCATGGGCGCGCTGGTCACGTCCTTGGACAACGGCTGCATGGGTATTTCTAACGCTCGGACTTGCGCTAGGTTCTTGGTGGGCTTATTACGAGTTGGGTTGGGGTGGTTGGTGGTTCTGGGATCCCGTTGAGAATGCCTCTTTTATACCTTGGTTAGTCGGCACTGCACTATTACATTCATTGGCGGTTACAGAGAAGCGCGGTGGTTTTAAAAGTTGGACAGTGTTGTTAGCAATTACCGCTTTTTCTTTGTCTCTCTTGGGAACCTTTTTAGTGCGCTCGGGTGTCCTGACATCAGTGCATGCCTTTGCTACTGACCCTAAGCGTGGTGTTTTTATCTTGATCTTTTTAGTGCTCGTGGTTGGATCTTCTTTGATTCTTTATGCATGGCGTGCACCTAAGAGTTCTCTTGGCGGTAAATTTAGCTTGAGCTCAAGGGAGACATTCATTCTCTTGGGTAACGTCTTCTTAGTTGTTTCTGCTGGCTCAGTATTGCTCGGGACTTTATATCCTTTATTAATTGATGCTTTGCATCTGGGCAAAATCTCTGTTGGCCCTCCTTACTTTAATAGTGTATTTGTACCCATCACGGCCCCTTTATTGGTATTGATGGGCATTGGACCTTGGACTAATTGGAAAAACTCTGATCTTCTAGCGGTGATTAAGCGTTTATGGCTTGCAGGCTTGGTTGCAGTGCTGGCTGGTATTGGTATTCCAATGATGATGGGCGAGTTCACCTGGTTAGCTGGCCTTGGCTTCTTATTAGCTTTTTGGGTAATCGCTTCTGGTTGTTTGCAGATCATTCGCCAAGCAAAGGCGGGTAAGCCAACGCGCTCATTTATTGGTATGCAATTAGCCCATCTGGGTATTGCTGTGTTTGTGATTGGCGTCACCATGGTTGGTGCTTATCAAGAAGAAAAAGATGTGCGCATGTCAGCTGGTGACACTGTTTCAGTAGGCGGATATCAAATTCAGTTTCAAGGCGTTAATGTAGTTCCAGGACCGAATTACCAGGCAATGCGGGGAACCTTCTTGCTTAATCAGAATGGTAATGCCCAGACAATAATGCACCCAGAGAAGCGCAATTATTTTTCATCAACAATGCCAATGACTGAGGCCGCTATTGATGTAGGCTTAACGCGAGATATTTATGTTTCTCTTGGTGAGGAGTTGTCTGATAAATCCTGGGCAGTACGCGTGTATTACAAGCCCTTTATTGATTGGGTCTGGGGTGGCTGCTTGTTGATGGCTCTTGGTGGCATTTTATCGATTTCTGATAAGCGCTATCGCATTAAACTAAAAAGACAAGTCGCATGAAGGTAAAATTTTTACTTCCCCTACTGCTCTTTATAGTCTTAGTGATTTTTTTGGCGATTGGTTTAAATCGCGATCCACAAGAAGTTCCTTCACCATTAATTAATAAGCCAGCGCCAGCATTTGAAATTCCACAATTATCTGAAGCGAATCAGTCTTTTTCACCTGCAAGCATGAAGGGACAGGTTTGGATATTAAATGTCTGGGCGTCTTGGTGTGCTGCTTGCCGTGAAGAACACCCAGTACTAGTAGAACTTGCTAAATCAAAGATAGCCCCCATTATTGGATTGGACTACAAGGATAAGCGCGAAGATGCTCTAGCTATGTTGGCCATGCAGGGCAATCCTTATCTGCTATCGGCATTTGATGCTAATGGGCGTGTTGGGATTGATTACGGTGTCTATGGTGTACCTGAAACCTATGTGATTGATAAAGCAGGCATGATTCGCTTTAAGCATATCGGCCCCATTACGATGAACATACTGAATCAAAAGATCTATCCATTAATTAGCGAGCTTCAAAAATCATGAAGCCCATTTTTTTAATTGCTCTCTGCGTGTTCAGTTTTGGCTCATCGTTTGCCAAGGATGCGGCCCTATTAGCAGATGATCCTGTGCTCGAACAACGCTTAATCAGCATCTCCGAAGAAATGCGTTGCTTAGTTTGCCAGAATGAGTCACTGGCTGGATCACGCTCTGATTTAGCCAATGACCTGCGCCGAGAAATTCGTACTCTCATTAAAGAGGGTAAGAGCGATGATCAAATTAGAAACTTTATGGTTGAGCGCTATGGAGATTTTGTGCTCTATCGTCCGCCCGTCAAACCGACTACTTGGCTTCTGTGGATCGGTCCTTTTATCATTCTTCTAATAGGAATAGCAGGACTATTGACCTATTTGCGCCGCAGAAATAATGCCGTTAGTAATATTCCTTTGTCAGATGATGACAATAAAAGAATTGATGCTTTGCTCAATAATAAGAATGGGAAGGAGGCTCTATGACTGGTTTTCTCATCTCCGCTTTCTTGCTTTTAGTCTTGGTGCTTGTTCTCCTTTTGCGCCCATTTATTTTCCCGCCAAAAGTAGAGGCAACTTCTCGCCGTCAAATGAATGCTGCGATCTATCGTGAAGAACTCGACAAGTTAGAGCTAGAGCATTCATCAGGATCTATTAATAGTGCTGATTATGAACTTGCCCATGCTGAAATGCGTCAACGCCTCTTTCAGGATACCAATGAAGAGGATGATCGCTCTGTAATGGGCTCAAGCAAGATTACAGTGATTAGTCTTTGTGTGTTCATCACGATGCTTTCAGCAGGCTTCTATTTTTCTTTAGGTGATGCCACTCGTATCGCCGAGAAGAATACTCAGCAACCCATGACACAAGACGGTGTCGAAAAAATGATTACTGTGTTTGCAGCCAAGATGGAGCAAGATCCGACTAATCTGCAGGGCTGGGCAATGTTAGCTCGCTCCTATCGAATCTTGGGGCGCAATCAAGAGGCTGCAAAAGCGTATGAGCGCTCTGGAAATTTTATTGATTCTGATCCGCAGCTCTTAGCAGACTATGCAGATGTATTGGCCTCTAATGCTAATGGAAGCTTCGCCGGTAAGCCTTTAAAACTGATTAATCAAGCGTTAAAGTTAGACCCTAATAATTTGCTGGCTTTGTGGCTTTCTGGAACAGCTTCGTATGCCGCTGGTAATTACAAGGCTGCTGTACAGACTTGGGAAAAACTTGCCCAACAATTGCCGCCAGGAACAGAAGATGCGCGTTCAATCGAGGCCTCGATTGCTGAGGCGCGCGCTAAGGGTGGCCTTACATCTCAAGCTAACGTAAGTACGAAGGGCATTAGCGGCAAGATCGAGATAGCCGCTGATATAAAGTCTAAGGTGAAATCTGGCGATATTGTGCTGGTCATTGCGCGTAAACCAGGCGAACGTATGCCAGTTGCCGTGCTAAAGACATCAGTTTCAGAATTTCCGATGAGTTTCTCATTAACGGACGCTTTGGCAATGAATCCAAGTTCACCGCTATCTCAATTAGCCGAAGCTGCTATTGAGGTCAGAATTTCTAAAACGGGGATGGCAATGCCAGAGGCGGGAGATTTAATTTCGACGCCACAAACAGTCAAAGTCGGAGCAGATAATATTCGGCTAGTGATCGACCAAGTTCGTCAGTAAGCACTCGTTAGCGTTCTGGGCGCTCAATTGCGGCCCATTTTGGTGTGCGGGGCATAATGCAAAAACAATCATGATTTATATGAAATTCATTAAAAGATACCTCTATAACCCTATTGCGATTACTGCTACATTTTTTGCAGTGTTAATCATTGTCTTTGGTGTTTTGTGGATCTTGATTCCACCACCCCCCAAGGTAATCGATATGGCTACGGGTTTTCCGACAGGGTTGTATTACCAGTTTGGTGAGCGTCTCAAAACAGAACTTGCGCAAGAGGATGTCAAACTCGATTTAATAAAAACTGGCGGAACAGTAGATAATCTCACTCTTAAATGAGCCTAATTCTGGGGTTGATTTTATAATGGTCCAAGGTGGTTCAATGAATACTGTGCTGCTGATTGCCCATAAAATAAGCTTATGACTAATGCCACACTAGCACCACCACTCACTTCGGCAAAAGAGCTTGCACAGGCTTTACGTTCTCAGGGATATGCTGTGGCATCGGCTGAAACCATTTCTGAAATCAGCAAGGTATCGTTAGCAAATCTGCATAACTTAACTCCGTTTTGGGAGGGTTTGCCACGGGACCCTTATCTAAAAGATGGTGGCCGCTACCGTTTTCGTCGTCATGCTAGTTATGAGATTAAAGGCGATCATCTTCATTTAGTACCCCATCGTGCTCACTGGCAGTCAGTTAATTACAACGCGCTGCATGGTGGAATTGAGCGTTGGTTTGAGCCTGTTCAGGCAGGTTTATTAAATGATCCGACTTGGAAATCAGTATTACTAGGCCTTGCTCAAGTCTTGAGTGGTTTAAAGCCAGTCACTACTTGGTTTGTTGAAGCGCATCAATTTAGGATTGACACCACTGATGGTATTGGCCGACCAACACCTGAGGGGGCACACCGTGATGGGGTGGATTTTGTAGCGGTATTTTTATTAGACCGCGTGGGTATTAAAGGTGGTGAGACCAGAATATTTGATACAAGCGGTTCAGCTGGATTACGCTTTACGCTAGCTCAACCCTGGTCTTTATTGCTTATGAATGATGAACGGATGATTCATGAATCTACCCCGATTCAGCCACTTGGAGATTATGGCTATCGCGATACATTAGTGTTAACGTATAGATCAAATGGCTTCCAAGACTCTCCACACCTTAGTCAATAATAAGGTCGGTCTTATTCTGGCTGCATTCCTGCTTCTTTAATAGCCTTAGCCCATTTAACCGTTTCCAGTTTAATTTTTTGGCCGAGGGCTTCAGGAGTGCCGGGCTGAGATTCAAAACCCATAGCTGAAAATTTCTCGACCAAGTCTTTAGATTTAGCGGCGTCATTAATTACTTTATTTAGTTTCATAACAGCATCTGTTGGCATGCCTGTGGGACCAAACGCCGCGAAGAACGCAATGAGTTCATACCCTTTGATACCTAAAGCTTCATTCACAGTTGGTAATTCAGGAATAGCTGGTGAGCGCTTTAGTGAAGTGACAGCTAAACCCCGAATTTTTCCTGCTTGTACTTGCGGCAGAGTGACCGCAAAGTCTGCAGTAAACATATTGACCTGGCCACCGATTAGATCTGTCATGGCATTAGGGCCACTCTTGTAAGAAACACCAGTCATTTTGATATCAGTTGCGCTGGCTATCATTTCTGAGGAAACCCGTTGAGAGGTGCTTGCATAAGCAAATGTCATTTTGCCTGGGTCGGCTTTTGCAAGTGAGACAAAGCCATTGAGAGACTTCGCAGGTACATCATTATTGATGGCAACGATCAGCGGGACGGAGCCGAAGTAGCCAATTGGTGTGAATGCGGTATCTTGGTTATAAGGTAGATTTTTCACCAAACTTTTGAGGGCTGCATTAGTACTATTGGTGCCAAATAAGATCGTGTAGCCATCGGCAGGAGCCTTAGCAACGAGATCTGCCCCAATCATTCCATTTGCTCCTGGGCGGTTCTCAATGACAACGGGTTGACCCAAGGCTTCTGCCATTTTTGCAGCAAAAGCGCGTCCGATTTGATCAGTTGCACTGCCAGCTGCAAATGGGACGATGGCTTTAATGGGTTTTGAGGGGTAGTTATCCGCTAGCGCTAAGGTGCAGCTAAGACTGATCAACAGGCCTACGCTTAACTTGATTAAATGACCTGCAATAGGTTTATTTTTCATCTTGTCTCCATCTTGTTTCCGCTAGTGTAGCGGGTCTTGGCTTGGGAGGACGAGTAGAATGAGTTCACGTTTCTACTGATACTTTATGCGCCTTCGATCCTCTGCTTATACCCCTCTGATGCTCATGGCGCAAATTTGTGCTTTATTGGGCTTTGCTTGCTACGCAGTGGTACTAACCACCTTGCAGGAAGAGTGGCAGCTAACTAATCTACAGTCTGGATTAATTGCCAGTGCTTTTTTCTTTGGGTATATGTTAGCTGTTCCTTTGGCCACAGCGCTGACTGATCGAGTCGATGCACGTAAGGTGTATATTGTCGGCGGCCTTATGGCGACAGCAGGTTTGCTAGGAATGGGCCTTTTTGCCTATAACTTTTGGACTGCTCTATTTTTCATGGCAATCAATGGTGCAGGTCTTGCTGCTACCTATATGCCTGGCCTTAAAATTCTGTCTGATCGTATTGAGTCTGGTGAAATTACTCGTCACATTTCTTTCTATACCGCTTTTTTTGGTATTGGGACTGGCTTTTCCTATTTATGTTCAGGTTGGATCTTAAGTGCGCTTAGTTGGCATTATGTATTTAGCATCATTGCACTAGGCCCATTCGCAGCGTTTTTAATTGTTCTACTTCTGATACCCCCTTTGCAGCATGAAAAGTGGAAGGGAGCGATTCAAATTCGTTTACATGACATATTTCCAGTGGAGAAGTGGAGGTTAGTGTTACAGGATAAAAAGGCATCAGGATTTATTTTTGGTTATACCGCGCACTCATTAGAATTATTTGCCTCGAGAAGTTGGCTCGTAGCCTTCTTTGTATTTTGTGGCGCAGTGTCTGGAGAGACTTTTATCTTAGCGGCAACTACATTGGCGGGGGTAATTACCTTCTTCGGCGTACCTGCTTCCATCTTAGGTAATGAAATTGCCATACGAGTGGGGCGTCAAAAGTGGGTATGTATTGTGATGTTGACTAGTGCAGTATTGGGGATTGCGCTAGCCTGTTCTACAGGTCAATCATGGTGGCTAATTGTTGCCCTTGCAATTGGGCATGCCATTTTTATCATGGCCGACTCTGCGACCTTAACTGCAGGTCTTGTCATTAGCGCACAAGAAAATATCAAAGGCGCAGCTATGGGCTTGCATTCTCTGATGGGGTTTGGCGGCGGCATGGTGGGCCCTGCAATCTTCGGTTTTGTATTAGATATTTCAGGTTCGCGTTCATCACAAATGGCTTGGATTTGGGCTTATGCTGCCATCGTGATATGGGGCGTTCTATTTGTCTTATATGAGCTTCGTAATGGCTGGGTCGCTAAAACGGCCCGTTGAGGAAAGCCTCAATCCCGTCGAATTAGGAAAAACGATTACCAACCCAGTAGGCAACACTGGAAACTATTGCAGTAACGAAACTTCCCCACGCAATATCAATAAATGCCAGTCGTGTTGGAAAGTCTCTAATGACAGCAAGATTGGTGAGGTCGTATGTCATATAGCAGAATAGTCCAAATAAAGCGCCATATTGCAGTGCATATATCAAAGACTGTTTTGATAGGGCTGGAATGACGACAAAAATAACAGCTCCCAATGCATAGAGTAGGTAGAAGGCGAGCCCCGCAATCAGTTTAGGTTCACTGGCCATCAGGTCACCCATCTCATCTCGATAAAGGTTTTTAGCGATACCTAAGAGCCAAACTAAATCGATTGCAATCATCATGATTAAAAATGAACAGTAGATGGCGAAATACTTGAGCAATTAAGTCTCCTTTTTGAACTCTTACAGCCTAATAATAAGCATATTATAGAAAGTATAGGTCAGTAGTTCAATTTAAAGGGGGTCAATATGTTTAAGCATTTATTGGTACCAGTCGATGGCTCAGATGTCAGCAAAAAATCTTTGAAGAAGGTGGCTGAGCTTGCAAAAGCTGATGGCGCTGCTGTGACCTTGGTGTATGTATCTGATTCTTTGCCTCCCATGATCTATTCCGATAGCACTTTGGGTTATGGAGTTACCCAAAAAGATCATCAGAAAGCCTGTGATGCTTACGCAAAAGATGTGTTTAAAAAAGCTGCTACTTCAATGGGTACAAGCATCAAAGCAAAAATACTTCATATCTCAAATTCCAATGTATCCGAAGGTATCCTGGACGGGGCTAAAAAATCAAAAGCGGATGTCATTGTGATGGCATCACATAAGCGCACTGGTATTAAAGGTATTTTACTCGGTAGTGAGACACATGAGTTAATTGTGCATTCAAAGTTGCCAGTATTAGTTCTCGGCTAATCAAGCGATTTTTTAAAGCCTACATCAATTCGATTTAATCGGGCTTCCCAGCAAAAGAATTTCTCTTGTGAGCTGGCCGCTTTCATTGTTTCGCATAGACCATAAATCGAGCTGAGTCTTGATTCCGTATGGATCAACATAGATACCATTTTTTCTCAATTCAAAATGGAGGTGTGGACCGGTTGATCTTCCAGTTGATCCAACATAGCCAATCTCAAAGCCGCGTCGCACTTCATTGCCTACTGCAAGCTCAACGTTGTAGTTACTTAAGTGTGCATAGTAGGTGAGATAGTTGCCAGGGTGCTCCAAAATAATGAGATTACCAAAAGCGCCGCTATAGCCAAGATGGATAACTTTGCCATTGGCGACACTAAAGATGGGGGTGCCAACGGGGGCGGCATAATCAATGCCCATATGGGTGCGATAACGCTGCTTGGGTTCTTGCGCTTGGGTGGTAGGCACACTACTACTTGGGCGCTTGCTAGTGGCACGTACGCTACCAACGCCTCGTGAAATACGACGATAGCTTAGTGGATTCGTCCACAAAGATCGCTCGAGAGATTCGCCACTGCCAGTAAAAAATCCACCGGGGATATCGTTACGATCTACCCAATACGCGCTGGCAAAAACCTCTTTGTTCACTGGGTCAATAATTTCAGCAGCCCAGATTTGGGCCCACCTCTCGCGATCACCAAAGTCCACAATTAAACGAACAATACTATTGGTATTTTCTAATAAGTTATTGTCTTCTGGGTAGATCTGTTTAATAAGAGAATTTAATTCCCAAACTAATTCCACTGGGAGTAGGTCGCCAACCTTGCGAGGGTCGTATAAAACATCTCTCAATGGAATTCGGAGTTCAGTCAGATTCTTGGATTCATCTTGCAAATAGTCTTGTTGAATTAAGAATCCACTAAATGTGGATGGTGTAAATGTCCACACCTCTGTTTTGTTATCTTGAAGCGGGCCATTCATAATGCTCAGAGAGTCAAAGCGATTACGACTACCAAATGCAGCTGCATAAGGAATGCAATCACCGCGCATACGGTCAAAGAATGTTTTAGTTTGATTTTTGAAAAACTCTGAAAACTGAGGGTTATCAATGCCAACACTAGCAGGCAAATTATCTTCATTGAAGCTACGTTGCAGACAACCTTGAACGATGCGGTAGTCGAGATTGCTGGCGCTATCGAGAGCTACTTCATTAGGGTCTTTGCGCTGAATCAGTGTGGGATTTAGGCTATTGCTTTTTGAAGCCCCTTTTGCCGCAGTGTCTTTAAAGCCAACAGGTTTCGTAATCTGCACGATAACCTTTTTTTGGGCTTGGTTAGTTTGGGCATTGGCTAAGGATATAAAAGCAGGCAGTAAGCCTAGACAGGCATACCCAATCAGAAGAAGCGCTCTTTTTTGCAGGAGCGAACGACAAGTTGCTTTTTTGTTCACCACGTAATTATCTAATAATGTGAGCCGGCATGCCGATAATTATGTTGTAGTGCAGCAAATTAAAGTGAGACTGGGTAATTGGAGCTTTGACGGCCTTTAGTCTCAGTATTTTCAGAGATCACGTTTCTATCCCGCGCTAAGTGTTTGATGAAATGACCACAGCTTAAGCCTAATGCCTGGCATTTAAACTATCGATACAATCATTTTTTGAAATAAGGAGTTTAGATGCCGATTATTGAATCTGTTCAGGTTGCTTCAGTAGCAGTGCCCTTGGATAAAGTCACTTCATTTGCTACTCGTACCGTTTCTGAGCGCCACTATTGCTTGGTGAAGGTTCGCGGTAAGGACGGCAATGAAGGTATTGGCTTTTGTTATGTTGGCAGTGCAGGCGGTGATATTGCCAAAATTGCTGTCGAACAATTATTAGCGCCAAAGCTGATTGGGCAAAATAGCCATCGCAGTGAAGGCTTATGGATGGAGATGTATAACGAATCCATTTTGCAGGGGCGCACTGGCGCAGTGATGCGGGGCATCTCTATTTTAGATACAGCACTCTGGGATCTAAACGCCCGCTCTGTTGGCCTACCTTTACATCAGTACCTTGGCTCAGTAGTGGACGACCGAGTCCCTGCCTATGCAAGCGGTGGTTATTACTTAGAGGGTAAAACTCCAGCCAAGCTTGGCCAGGAAATGGAGTCTTACGTTAAGCAAGGATTTAAAGCCGTCAAGATGAAGGTGGGGCGTTTATCTCCAGCCCAAGAAGAGGCCCGCGTCAAGGCTGCTCGTAAAGCCATTGGCGATGATATTTTGCTGACTTTAGATGCCAACAATGCATGGCGTGATTTACCAACTGCGCTCGAGTATGTCCGACGTTTTGAAGCCTATAACCCATACTGGATTGAAGAGCCATTTTCACCTGATGCGATTGATTTGCATGCTGCTCTGGCCCGCCTCACGAAGATTAATGTTGCTACCGGTGAAATGGAAGCTGGACGCTGGCGCTTTAGAGAGTTAATTGATTCAGGCGGCGCCCGGATACTCCAATCAGATGCTGCTGTGTGTGGTGGTATTACCGAGTGGCGCAGGATCTCTGCGTATGCTGACTTAAAGGGTGTCACGGTCTGTCCTCATTGGATGCATGACTTGCATGCGCCATTAGTAGCTGCTACACCTAATGCCCGATTTGTAGAATTCTTCTTGGATGATCAGGTCCTGAATTTCCGGAGATTAATTAATAAGCAACTCACTTTTAAGAATGGTGATTTGATCTTACATAAAACACCAGGATTAGGGTTTGAGTTCGATGAGGCTGCGGTTAAAAAATATGCTGGTAAAGCAGCGTGGACAAAGATTGTCTAAATCCTCAAGCCTGAACTGCTAATGTTTTTGGCTAGGAAGGCTTACGACTTAATTTTAAATGAGTCATGGTTTGGGTAAGGAGCACTAAACCAAATCCAATAAAGCCAATCAGATCAGCCTCACTAGATGGGTAAGCCAAAGCAACTCCAGAGACGATCATGATGACGCGCTCATAGATTTTGGTTTTTTCAATAAACCAGCCTTGCAGACCACCCGCCAAGCAGATGATCCCAATAACCGCAGTAAAGGAAATCCATCCAATCTGCGACCAATCTGCTTGCTCTAAAGCGCTAGTGGAGCCCATTAGGAGCAAGCTTACTCCAGACTTGTCTAAGACAAACATAAAGGGTACTAGAATCGCTGGCGCTACATATTTCCACGTTTGCAAAGTCGTCCTATAGGGGTTGCCCTTGCAAATCGCCGCAGCCGCAAATGGAGAAAGCGCTGTTGGTGGTGAAACCTCGGAGAGAACGGCGTAATAAAAGATAAACATGTGTGCTGCAAAGGCGGGCACACCTAAGTTAATGAGTGCTGGCGCTGCAATCACTGCACAAATAATGTATGACGCAGTTACTGGAACAGCGAGACCCACAATCCAAACAATTAAGGCAGTGAAGATAGCTGTCAGCAGCAATGAGCCACCCGCATATTGAATCACGATCGAACTAAATTTGAGACCAAGGCCGGTGAGGGTCACAGTACCAACAATCAGACCGGCACCTGCACACGTTGCTGCAATCGCTAATACGCCCGTTGAACCAGATGAGAGTGCCTTCACTAAATTGGATTGATAAAGACCAGAAAGTATGGGTTCTTTACCTTTAAACCACGCCCAAGGAATGATGGCAGTATCTTCGCGCAACATGCTGGAGAGAGCAGATACCACTGTTGCCCAAAAGACTGACATCACTGGCGAAAATCCAAACATCATGAACACCACAATGGAAATCAGCGAGAAGAAATGGAACCAGTATTTTTTTGTCAGTGACCAGGCACTTTCTGCAGATGGAAAATGAATATTCTTCATCCCATATTTACGAACATCAATCTCAACCATGACAAATAAGCCAAGGTAGAACAGAATCGTAGGGATAGTTGCCATCAGCAACACATCTAAATAGGAGATCTTGAGAAAGTCTGCAATTAAGAATGCAGCGGCACCCAAAACGGGCGGCGAGATAATAGCGCCAAGACCACCTGCGGCTAAGAGACCGCCAGCAGCATTCTTTTCATAGCCAACTTTTTCTAACATTGGTGCGGCAACTGAACCTACAGTAACGGTGGTTGCGACACCGGAGCCAGATGGACCGCCCATTAAGAATGAGGACAGAACAATCGTTCTACCAACCCCTGAGGATTTGCCACCCATTGCAGCAAAGGAAAAGTCGATAAAGAACTTGCCGGCACCAGTAAATTGCAAGAAAGCACCAAAGATGGTGAATAGAATAATGAGGGTTGCAGAAACGTCGACTGCAGTGCCATAGATGCCTTCCAGACTCATATACATGTAACCAACAAGGCGATCGAGATCATAGCCTTTATGGGTCCATGGTGCAGGCAGGTAATTGCCAAAGAAGGCATACATTAAAAAGAGTACGGTAACAGTCACTAAGACCATGCCATTGGTTCTCCTAACGCCCTCTAGGATGAGAAGGATGAGAGCAATGCCAACCATGACATCAGTAGAATTTGGGGCAGTGTTTCTGTCCATCAGATCATCGCCGCCGGCCAGAATGTAATAAGCGATGGCCACCGAGCCGATGGCAAACAAAACGTCCCAAAACATCAACTTATTTTTAAAGCGAGCCGCAATTGGAAAGCTTAAAAACAATAAAAATAAGACTAGGGCAACGTGAATTACACGCAATTGCTGGGTTGGAACAATGGAGTAGGCAGCATAAAGATGAAATAAAGACATGCCCACAGCAACTAAAGTGATGAACTTAGCTAATAGACCCTTGTAGTTATTAGAATCGCCTTCTTCTTGCTTAATGAAGGCGTCTAATTTTTCTTGGGTTTCGTTATCCATCACATTTTGATTCATGTCTTAATCAGTCTATTTTTATATTTATGTACGGCATTAAAGCAGAAGGGGTGAGATTAACTCACCCCGATATCACTTAGTTTACTTTGATACCTTTTTCTTTAAAGTACTTCAACGCACCTGGATGATAGGCAATCGGTGAGGCATTCGATTTTTGGTTCTCTAGCTTGATATTTCTGTACTCAGCATGTGAGCGAACAAGTTCAAGCTGATTATCAAAAATAGCTTTAACAATCTTGTATGCCTCTGCATCAGACATAGAAGCATTCACAACCAAAAGATTGGCAACTGCCGCAACATTGTTATCTTTTTCCATACCGCTATAAGTTTGCTTTGTTATCACGGATGGGAAGTACAGATTGCCATATTTTTTATTCATAGCGGGAACTTCAGCAGCAGTATCGACCATCACGATTTTCATGCTAGGACTATTTGCCAAATCAGTAACAGCTGCAGTTGGTAGACCACCTACCCAAAAGAAGGCATCAATCTTTCGGTCTTTTACAGCATTCACAGATTCTGCAACGCTCAAGCGCTCACGCTTGACATCTTTATCTTTATCAAGCCCTGCAGCCTCTAGCAAGCGAAAAGCCATGACTTCAGTGGCACTTCCTGGTGAGCCTGTACTGACGCGCTTACCTTTTAAATCTTTCATAGTCTTAATGCCAGTGGATTCCACGGTAGCAACGTGCATGAGATTTGGATACAGAATGAGTAAATTGCGTAAATCTACTGGCTTGTCTTTAAATTTATCCTCACCAACCAATGCATCTTTAGCAGCATCAGCCATTGAGAAAGCAACGTAAGGTTTGCCAGTGCCAACCAGTTTTAAGTTATCGACCGAACCACCTGTAACTTCAGCAGTCGCTGACATTCCTGGTACATGCTTTGATAAGACTGAGGCTAGGCCTCCACCCATTGGGTAATAAACACCTCCAGTGCCACCGGTTGCAATAGAAATGTTCTGTGCTTGTGCACTTGCCCACAAAAAGCTGAGAGAAAGCACCATGATTTTAAGTAGTTTCATTTTTGTCTCCTGATAATGTCGTAATGAATTGAATTGAAGTGAATTAAAGACCTGGCATGCTGAAATTAATCGCCTTGAGCTCACTCAATAATTTAGCCTGTTGATCGGCGCTCAATTGCATGAGTGGTGGGCGTACTTTTAACCACTCAGGATCTTTGCTGAAATGGGCAACAGCAGTTTTCATCCCAGCAATCATTTGGTAATGAGCAAAAACAGAGCGTACTTTATCTAAATCTGTTTGGCGTTCATCAGCATTAGATTCTCTCCAATGCGTCGCTAAATCAGCAATCGCTTTTGGATTGACGTTTGCGGTAGCAGAAATACAGCCAACGCCACCAGCACGTAAGGTACGCATGAGGAATGTTTCACTGCCAGCATATACACGGAAGCCTGAGGGGGCCAAAAGTTTAATTACAGACTCTGTGTATTCCCAATCACCAGAGCTATCCTTCATACCAACTACTGTTTTTGGGTACTCTTTAATTAAACGCTCCAGTAATGAAAGGCTTAAATTAATTTTGGTGACTGGCGGTATGTTGTAAATATAAATTTGTAATGCTGAGTTACCCATCCTTTGAATTACTTCAGAAAAGAAAGCAAACAGACCATCATCCGTAATATCTTTATAGTAAAAAGGTGGCAACATCAATACGCCCGCACATTTATGGCTCAAAGCATGGGCAGTCATCCGATAAGTACTCTCGACAGAAGTCGAGCCAGTACCGGGCATCATATGTTCTGGGTTTAAACCACCTTCAATCAGTGTGGTGAGCGTATTCATTTTTTGCGTGGCAGACATCGAATTTGCTTCGGAGTTGGTACCAAAGATCGCCTGACCAACGCCATTTGCTGATAGCCATTTACATTGCTTGAGCAATTTTTGTGTATCTGGGGTGCTATCTGCTTTGAACGGTGTTAATACAGGAGATAACACTGCAGGCAGGGTGGATGGAATTAAAGAAATGGTCATGCTGACTCCGTTTTAAATATGCACTTCTGAAAGAAGTGGTTGTTTTGAAAAAAAGGCTTCTAAATTATCTACCGCTAAATTGGTCATGGCTATCCGTGTTTCTGTGGTGGCACTGCCAATATGAGGTGTGAGTAAAACATTATCCAACCTTAAGAAGGCTGGGTTTGGATTTGGTTCGTTATCGAACACATCTAAAGCTGCACCAGCAATCTTTTTATGTTGCAGTGCATATAAAAGTGCCTCTTCATCTACTACGCTGCCACGGGCAATATTGATTAAAAAAGCGGTCGGCCCGATAGCCTCTAGAACCTGGGCATTTACTATCTTGTCTGTATCGGGAGTGGCTGGGCAGGCTAAGAAGAGAACATCACTATCTTTGGCTAAATCTAGGATATTTCGATAGTAGGTATATGGCACCTGTTTTGGGCTGGGGCCACTATAAGCAATATCAACCTTAAAAGGCTCGAGTCGTTTGGCTAAATCCTGGCCAATTCGTCCCATCCCTACAATGCCAACCCTCTTTCCAGCCAGAGTGGTCGCTGACTTAAAAGGGGCTTTGGACCAGGCACCGCTTTTAACAAAGGCTTCGGATTCAGGAATGCGGCGTAGAAGTCCCAGCATGATGCCAATAGCCAGTTCGCAGACAGCATCATTGAGGACGCCTGGGGTATTACTGGCTTTGATGCCTTGCTCCTTAAGATATGCCAGAGGTAGGTTGTCATAACCAACCCCGCAAGTGGCAACCATCCGAATGCTAGGGATTTGCTTGACTAGGGCCTCAGGTAGCTTCGTATTAGAGCGAAGCAAAATAGCCTCAAACTGACCAGCAGGCGGAGGAGCTTGAGGATCTAAATGGTGGGTGGGGGTAAAGCGAGCATCGATTTCTGCCTGCATTAATTCAGGGAAAAGGCCGACCTGCAACACCGAATTGACGGGGATCATGTCTCACTATGTTTTATGTTCAATAATGACCACCATTGTATGTGGATTTTCATTGAAAAGTCTGCCCCCATAGGAGAATATGTAATGTTGTTTACCCCAGCTGAAACGAAGGTAGTGATTGTCGGCGGCGGCACGATGGGCGCGGACGTAGCTGCAGTCTGTGCTCGAGGTGGCTGTGCTGTTCAAGTGGTGGAGCCAACCACAGAGCGCCGTGCCCTATTACCAGATTACTTTAGTAACACGATGACTGAGCTTGGTTATGAAAACCGCATTCACCTATTAAGTGTGGCAGGTTCTCTTGAAGAGGTAGATTGGTCTGATATTGATCTGGTCATTGAGTGTGTGCCAGAGCGCTTAGATATCAAACAAGAATTATTTGCGAAGCTAGAAAAATATGCCAAGCCTGAAGCAGTATTGGCTAGCAATAGCACTAGCTTTCCAATTAGTGAAATTGCAGAAGGTTTAAAAACCCGTGCGCGTATGATCGGTTTGCATTTCTTTATGCCAGCGCATTTAGTTCCTTGCGTAGAAGTGGTTTATGGTGAAAAAACATCACCCATGGTGGGTGAGAGTCTATCGAGATTGATGACTGCGTGTGGGATGGTTCCAGTAATCGTTAAAAAAGATTTACCTGGTTTTCTAGCGAATCGTTTGCAGCATGCTCTATCACGCGAAGCCTTTTCAATGGTTGATGAGGGCGTCTGCAGTCTTGAGGATATCGACAAGGCAGTTCGCTTTGGCTTTGGCTTTCGCTACATTGCAGCTGGACCTGCTATGCAGCGGGATCATGCAGGACTGGAGATTCATGCTGCCGGCGGCACGAAGATTTACCCTACTTTAAATAACTCACCTAATATTGCTAAGTGCGTGAGTGAGCGGGTAGCCAGCGGAAAGTTTGGTATGAAGACTGGCGAAGGATTCTTTCTCTGGACTGCAGAAACAATTAAGGCAGAACGTAAGCGCTATCAAGAGGCACTCCGTGCGGGATTAAAAATTATCCAAAAAGACCTGCCAAAGATAAATTAAAAATAATTATTTTGCCTTATCCTTAAGACATGAAGAAAATCATTCGCGTCTGGGATTTGCCAATTCGTGCCTTTCACTGGCTATTGGTGCTCTGCATTGTCGGCAGCATAGTTAGCGTCAATCTTGGCGGCAATGCTATGCAGTGGCACGCCTATTTTGGATATAGCGTATTGACCTTGTTGATCTTCCGAATCACTTGGGGCTTTGTAGGCTCTAGATACGCACGTTTTGTTTCATTCTTTCCTAGCCCTAAAAATATCCTCAATTATCTGCAAGGTCATGCGCCACGTGTCCTAGGGCATAACCCTTTAGGCGCTGTATCTGTAATGGCACTACTTTTAGTTCTGAGTATCCAAGCACTCACTGGCTTATTCGTAGATGACGAAATTGCCTTTCAAGGACCTTTTGCAAAATATGTTTCTAATTTAACAGTCTCATTACTTTCAAAAGTTCACTATTGGAACCACTGGCTGATTTACGCCTTAATCACTATTCATATTGCTGCCATCATCTATTACCAGAAATTTAAGGGTGAAGATCTGATTAAGCCGATGATCAGCGGCGATAAAGAAATCGACCCAAGTGAGGAAGCAAGTTATTTGCCTTCTGACTTGGGTCGTGCATCCAAGGATGGAGCCTTGCAACGTGGTATAGCGTTAGTGCTCTTGAGTCTAATTGCGGTATTAGTGGGTTACTTGATCACTTCTTCCTAAAGTCATCATGGCAATTCTTGCAACTTGCTCCTGTAGCACCAAAGGCCTTCTTAATGCTATCTAAGTCGCCTGATTGAGCAGCTTTATTCAGATCTACTGCAGCAAGTTGCATTCTCTCTGAAGCAGCTTTGAATTTAGCGTTATTTGACCAAACCTCAGCTTGCGCTTTGCCACCTTCAGTACCGGGACCAAATGCTTGCCATGGCAAGGTAGATATCATCGCAACGATGGCGGCATTCTTCGCCACTTCATCTTTGTTGAAAGGCACATCACCTTTAACAACAGCGTTAATTTTTCCGAACGAGTTTGCCATTACGGTAAATGCGCTCTGACGATACTTAATTGCATCTTCTGGTTTTTGGAATTGTGCAACAGCAAAGCCTGCGCTAAGCGCTAGGACAGTTGCAGTGCTTGCTAAAAGAATCTTCTGTAATTTCATCATAGTTCTCCATTGATCAGGTGGGTTTACTTGCAAGCAGAATATCCTAGAATAAAGTTCTTTGCTTGGCCTAAAAGATCATCTTCAAAGGAACCATGAGCAGATTAACGATTCCCAAGAAAAAACTACTTAAGGGTTCCATCCAAAGGCTGCCGATGATGCCCGTAAATACTAGAGCTAAGACAATAAAAAAGCCCCAAGGTTCTAGTTTTCCAAGGGCAATTGATTGGCGTGCTGGTAGGAGACTAGATAGAATGCGCCCACCATCTAGGGGTGGGAGTGGGAACAGGTTAAATACTAAGAGTCCAATGTTCCACATCACACCTGCTTTTGCCATTGAAGTAAGGAAGGGTTCCTGAACACCAAAACCTAGTAAGAGGACCCAAAATATTGCCCAGATAATTGCCTGAATAAAATTAGATCCTGGACCAGCTAAGGCCACCCAAATAGAGTCGATTCTGGGGTTGCGTAAGCGCCCAAAGTTCACCGGTACCGGTTTGGCATATCCCACCAAAAAAGGCGATCCAGTCAAAATTAGTGCCAGTGGAATCAAGAGAGTACCCACTGGATCGATATGTTTTGCGGGGTTTAAGGTGACTCTACCCAGCATATAGGCTGTGTTATCCCCCAACTTACGAGCAGCATAGCCATGGGCTGCTTCATGGATGGTGATAGCAAAAATCAGGGGAATCGCATTAATGGCGATAGCTTGGATAGAATAGTCAGTAATCATGGCAATATGATATCTATAGGAGCTAAAAGTGACTGACGATAAGAAACCAGACCCAAAAACCCCGGCTAAGCCAGTAGTTGCCAAGCCCCCAGCCAGGCCACCAGTACCCAAAGGTCCATCCGGCCCTGCTGGAAAGCCTCAGGCCGGCTTTGGAGGCGGAAAAGGCATGATGCGTAAGGCTGGCCGTGGGCGATAGTGGATAATTACCCCACTCATTAATGTATTTACAAAGGATTTAGCGTGAACGAATGGCATAAGGAATCTAAAGAAGAAATTAACAAAAAGATCATTACTTTGGTTGTCATGTTGGCCGCAGCTACCAGCTTGGCCATTTTGTTTGCCTTAGTTGCTGCTCATACTGGTTACGTATTCGGTTAACCAGTATTCATGACTAGCCATCGCCAACCTGCAGTATTTGTTGGCCATGGCAGTCCGATGTATGCCATAGAGCCCAACCGTTTTACTGCGGCATGGACTACTCTCGGTAAATCATTAAAACGTCCAGACGCTATTTTAGTGATCTCGGCACATTGGGTCACTCGGGGTATTTGGGTTACTGCAATGCCTAAGCCCAAAACCATTCATGACTTCGGCGGTTTTCCACAAAAGCTTTTTGAAATTGAGTATCCAGCTCTCGGTAGTCCTGCTTTAGCAGATCGTGTGCAAGAGTTGCTCAATGTTCCCATCGTGATGGAGGAGAATGAGTGGGGCATTGATCATGGCGCCTGGTCAGTCCTCAAATACCTGTATCCCAAAGCGGATGTGCCTATTGTGCAGCTGAGTCTAGATGGCTCAAAGTCAGCCCGTCAGCATTACGAGTTAGCAAAACAATTACGCCCATTGCGGGATGAAAATATTCTCATTCTGGCCAGTGGCAATGTAGTGCATAACTTGCGAACTATCCATTGGCAGGAGGGCGCCCAGCCTTACTCTTGGGCTAGGGAGTTTAATAACTTTTTTGTTTCAGAAATGTGCGCTAATCATCATGAGACTTTGATTGATTGGGAAAAATATGGTGAGGCTGCTCATATGTCCATCCCCACCGCAGAGCATTACTGGCCTGCTTTGTATACCTTAGCTTTACAGGAAGAGGATGAGCATGCGAAAGTCTTCACAGATGGCATTGAGATGAGCTCCATCAGCATGCTGGGCTTTTCAATTCAATAAGCGATGACTATGTGGCCATCCATTTTTGCAATTTTCTTCGGTGCAGGCTTCGGCGCTTTACTCAGAGCAGGCTTTAATTTTCTAGCTGCAGGTACGGCATCAATGGTTCCTCTGGGGACCTTACTTGCCAATTTAGTCGGAGCTTATCTGGTTGGCATTGCCATAGCCTTTTTTGGTAATAATCCCAATCTCTCCCCTGAGTGGAAGTTGTTTGTGATTACGGGCTTTCTGGGTGGCCTAACCACCTTCTCTAGTTTTTCTGCTGAGGTGGTGGGCCTCATGCAGCGTGGAGAGTTCACATGGGCGATAGGAACCGTATTACTTCATCTATTGGGTTCTTTAGTGCTTACTTTTTTAGGTATCTTAACTTTTCAATCCTTTCGATAAGTTGAAGTTTGAGGTCTTTAAGGGAATTCGGTATAGTTGATTCACCTCTATCTCGTATTTAGAAATTGATCAATTAAAGGAAAAAATGAAAACATCACGTAGAAACTTTATAGCTTATGGTTCTGCATTTACATTGGTAAATAGCATTCCATCATTTGTGTTTGCGCAAAACAAACCTTTATTTGAATCAATCAATATGTTTATCCCCGCTGCTCCTGGCGGCGGCTGGGATAGCACTGGTAGAGCCATTGAGATGGCAGCGAAGGATTCAAGCTTAGTGGGCTCCTTTCAGTTTGAGAATGTTGGTGGTGCAGGTGGGATGGTTGGCTTACCCCGATTTGTAAATCAACGCAAAGGTCAGGGCAATGCGCTAATGGTCGGCGGATCAGTGATGGTGGGCGCAGCTATTACCAATAAAAGTCCAGTGACTATGTCTGATATCACTCCCATCGCATGCCTGACTGAAGAAGCTGGCATCGTCGTGGTTCCAACCGATGGAAAAATTAAAACTTGGAAAGAGTTTGAGGAGGCTATTAAAGCCAATCCAAAAGCGGTCTCCGTAGCTGGCGGTAGTGCGGGTGGAACCGATCATCAACTCTTGGGACTCATTATTAAAGCACTTGGTAAAAATCCACGTGAGGCAGCTTATGTTGCATTTGCAGGTGGAGGACCTGCAAATGCTGCGATTTTAGGTGGCCAAGTGGTTGCTGGTATTTCTGGTTATTCTGAGGTTGCTGAGCAAATTAAGGCGGGTAAGATGCGAGCTCTCGCCGTATCTGGTAATAAGCGTATTCCAGGCGTCGATATACCCACCTTAAAAGAGCTTGGTTTAAATGTGACTGCTGCAAATTGGCGAGGAGTGTTTGGTGCCCCAGGTATTAATGCTTCACAAAAAGCTGCATTAGTAGAATTCGTTACGAAGATGCACGAAACCAAGGGGTGGGCAGAAATCTTGGAGAAGAGAAAGTGGACTGATGCCTTTCTTGCGGGAACAGCATTTGATGCTCAATTAAAAAAATATATTACTGAAACAGAGATAGTGCTAAAAGAAATAGGCCTTGCATGAGCACTCGCCTCATTGCCAGCTTTTTGCTGGTATTTTGTGCGCTAGCTGTCTGGCAAGTATTCAGTATTCCGGAATCAACCATCCAATCTGAGGTAGGGCCTATCTTAGCCCCCTCTATTTTGGTTGCGTTACTGTCTTTATTGGGTGTTTTTTATTTATTTACTACTATTAGCAATAAGGCCCCAGACTGCACTCATCAAGAGGAAGATCGTCCACTAAAAGGGGGGTCAACACGTGTTTTATATATGTTTGGCGGTGGTCTAGCGTTTATTGTGCTTACCAAACTAATTGGCTTTTTAATACCTGCTGCATTGTGCGGCCTAGGGGTATCGATGGCATTTGATGCCAAGTTCAATCTAAAAACACTGCTGATGGTATTTGGCATCGCGGGTACATTTTGGACATTATTTTCAGCGATTTTGGGGGTGGATTTAGGCCCAATCGTTCAGCTTTCTTTTTAAGTAAAGATCACCATGAGTTCTTTTGATTCCTTGATGCAAGGCTTTGCTGTTGCCTTGCAACCTATGACATTGTTGTATGGGTTCATAGGATGTTTGGTGGGCACCTTGGTTGGAGTGCTTCCTGGAATAGGGCCGGCGCTAACGATTGCTCTTTTACTTCCATTAACTTTTAAGGTACCAGCAACCGCAATTTTTGTTTTATTCGCAGGTATCTATTATGGTGCCATGTATGGAGGCTCTACTACCTCTATATTGCTCAATACTCCAGGTGAGTCTGCAACGATTGTGACTTCGCTCGAAGGTAATAAGATGGCACGCCGTGGAAGGGCGGGACCTGCTCTAGCTACCGCTGCAATAGGGAGCTTTGTTGCGGGAACGATTGGAACAATTGCTTTAACTTTCTTTGCGCCTTGGGTAGTTGATGCTGCATTGGCATTTGGCCCTGCTGAGTATTTTAGTTTGATGTTACTGGCCTTGGTAACAGTATCTGCTGTGCTAGGTAGCTCAGCCCTTCGCGGTCTCATTTCCTTAGTAGCAGGCCTCTTATTTGGCTTAGTGGGTATCGATCTGCAGACGGGTCAACCCCGTTTTACATTTGGCCAAGCAGAATTTTTAGATGGAATTGAAGTTACGATTGTGGCGGTAGGTTTATTTGCTATTGGTGAAGCTCTCTTTTTGGCTTGGCAAGGTAAGGAAAATAAGAAGACCGATGTCCTAGCGGTATCGGGTAGCTTGTGGCTTTCAAAAGAAGATTTTGCGAGATCTTGGAAGGCTTGGATTAGAGGTAGTCTATTTGGATTTCCTATTGGAGCAATGCCTGCCGGCGGTGCTGAGTTGCCCACATTACTTTCTTACTATACGGAAAAGAAGCTCTCAAAGAGGCCTGAGGAGTTTGGTCATGGGGCAATTGAGGGTGTAGCGGGACCAGAGGCGGCCAATAATGCTGCTGCAGCTGGTGTATTGATGCCTTTATTAACCCTTGGCATTCCCACGTCAGCTACTGCTGCGATTATTTTATCGGCCTTCGAGTCTTATGGAATTCAGGTAGGCCCTACTCTTTTTACGCAGCAAAGTAGTTTGGTTTGGACGCTGATTGCTAGCTTATATATTGGCAATGTTATTTTGTTAATTCTGAACTTACCTTTAGTTGGATTGTGGGTAAAGCTTTTAAAGATTCCTCCGCAATGGCTCTATGCAGGTATTGTGGTCATATCCGTTGCAGGAGTGTATGGTTCGTCGAATTCAGTATTTGATGTGGGCCTACTGTTTTTCTTTGGGATACTTGGATTTGGCATGCGCCGCTTTGATTTTCCAGCCGCCCCTTTAATTATTGGTTTAATTTTGGGTCCGATGGCAGAACAGTCGATGAGACAAGCACTGACGATTAGTCAAGGCCAATGGAGTACGTTTTTTACTAGACCGATCTCGGGCACTTTAATGGCGATCTCAATTGCCCTTTTGCTGGTTCCAAATATAGTGCGCTTGATTCGCAACCGAAAGCAAGTTTAGATCAATCCCATTGATCCAATAATGGCACCAATTCCGATTAAGTACAGTGGGTGCCAGCGGGTGAAGATGGTGAATAGGATTGTAAAGATGGTTAAAAGATAAGCTGCCACGCCATGATTAATTTGTAGGGCAATTTCCCATGCGGAGGACAGAACTAGTCCAATTGCCAGAGCAGCCGCTGCATATTGGATTGCTTGCCTCTTAAGAGGGTCTTTCATCCCTAAGAGCAGTCGTTGTAGATAAAAAATCAAAATCGAAGAAGGCCATGCTATTGCAAATGTAGCAACGAATGCGCCAATCACTCCATATAAGTGCCAACCTAATAAAGTGATTGTCATAAAGTTTGGGCCTGGAGCTGCTTGTGCTATTGCAAAGTAATCTGAAAATGTTTGGAGGTCAATCCAACGCTCTTGATAAACTGCGAGATTAAGTAATTCTGGCAACAGCGCATTTATTCCACCAAAAGCAATCAGGGAGAAGGCAGATAGCTTTAGAAATAAGCTGAGTAAGATACTCATACTTTATGGGCCTTTTTCCATGCTAGAAAGAGGGCAAATGGGGATGCAATTAAGACAACCCAACCCAAACCCAAATGAAAATAACTTGCTGCTACGATGGTGATGACTACCACTAATAGCATTACTGGATATTGAAATTCATCGCGCAGCATCTTCAATCCAGTTGAAGCAATTAAACCCACACCTACAGCAGAGATGCCCCGTAAAATCCCTTTGACTGAATCTAAATAACTGTAATGGTCATATAAAACCGCAAGCAATAACACCAGCAAAATAGGGCCTATGCTTAGGCCTAGCACTGCGGCAAATGCACCTCTAGCGCCAGCAAAGCGTGAGCCTACACAGACTGCTAGATTCATAATGTTGGGACCAGGAACAATTTGGCAGATACCCAGAATTGCACTAAATTCTTCTGAAGTGAGAATCTTGTCTTTCTCAACTAAAGTGCGCCTTGCCCATGGTAATACCCCACCAAAACCAGACATAGCGATTTTGCTAAAGCTAATAAAGAGCTGTAAAGGAGTCAATTTAGACAAGATTGAAGTGCTTTGCTTACTGTGGCTTAAACTGGTGCGGTAGTGATCGACCTTCTAACCAAGCTTCTAAAGTTTGAGTTATTCCTTTGGAGAAGACTTCAAAAATAGGTTCAGCTATAAACCCTAGATGAGGGGTAACTAAAAGATTGGGAGTGTTGCGAAGTGGGTCTGTTTCTAGGAGGGGTTCGACATCAAACACGTCAACAGCAGCCTGCCCGGGTCTTCCAGCAGCAAGTGCCTTTTGTAGATCATTCATATTGATTAGGGCAGAGCGTGAAGTGTTCACCAAGATAGAGTCTGAACGCATTAAGGCTAATTGATCTGCGCTAATCAGTCCTTTGGTTCCCGGTCCTGCTACCAAGTGCATCGTCACAACCTTAGAAGTTTTCAGTAGTTCTTCCATGCTGACAGATTTAGCGTTCTCGGCAGCAGCACGCTCTGGTGTCATGCGCGGACTCCAGGTCACCACTTCCATCCCAAACGCTGTACCTACGCGAGCTACGCGACTACCAATGGCGCCCAATCCCATGACACCCAATCTTTCTCCAGAGAGCATTGGCAGGACTGAGAATTGATCACGCCAACCACCAGAAGCGATCAGCTTGTGTTCTTCAATCAGGCGCTTAGATGCTCCGAGGATTAAGGCCCAGGTGAGTTCTGCAGTGGTTTCTTTAGAGGGGCCACCAGGGGAGCAGGCCATTGGGATATTGCGCGCTACCAGGGCCGAGGCTTCAAGCGTGCCATTACGTTCACCAGTAAACATCAAAAATTTGAGCTTTGGTAAGCGCGCAATCATGGCCTCATTAAAAGGGGAGCGATCCCGCACGATGGCAATGGCATCAGCATCTTGAACAGCCTCATACAAAGCCTCATCACGTAAAGGCTTGTGATGGAAAGTGAGATTTGAGCTTTGCTCTAACTTATCCCAGTTCGAAAAACGGCGCAAAGCCTGTTCATAATCTCCGAGAATGACAATGTTTGGTAATGAGGCCATATCAAATGCTTTCTAATGAATTAGTCTGGAGTACAAAGGCTCAGAATTTGCTTGAGATTAGATGCTTGTCCTAATTTCCAGAGCGCAGAAATCAGTTGGGCAGTCTTTTCTGTGCCAATCACTGGCTCAGAAAGGCTTTTGAACTTCTGTTCTAAATGAGCATCCGTCATTGGATTTTCTACAGAGCCAATCGCATTCTTCACAAAGATATGAACTTCTTTGCCATTCTTCAGAAAAGCTTTGACATCTACAGAGGCCTCACTGATTGATGTATCTGTGGTTGCATTCACTTTGGCACGCAAGGCGACGACGTCAGCCCGATTCACGATGTCATCTGCATATTCGCCTTCACCAGCTTGACCAAAGATCAAACCAACGGCGCAACCATGATACACGCTGAACTTACCTTCTAGACCATCTTTAGGAGTCTTCTTGCCAGTGAGTTCTAAAACAAGTGGATGAGTGCGTAATTCAATACGCTCAACATCTTCTACCTTCACGCCTTGTGCGCGTAATTGAGCGCAAGCATCAATGGCCGGGTGAATCACAATTCCACAGGCGAATGGTTTGTAGGTATTCAATGAGATTTCAAATGATTTACCAAGCTCTCGATCAATCTCTGACCAATCACATTTAGTGGAAACGGTTTGCATATAGCCACGACCTGCTTCAAGCGCTTTAGGGCTTGCGGTAAAGCCATGCTTAGCCAAGAGAGCGGAGAGTTGCCCTGCACGGGCTGCACCGCCTGGATGGAATGGTTTGGTCATCGTCCCGAACTGTTCGCGTATGCCCACTGGTTGAGATGCAGCAATACCTAAAGCCATTGTTGTTTTATGTTCATCAAGTCCCATGAGGCGTGAACACGCTGCCGCCGAACCTAGCATGCCGGTCGAGCCGGTGATATGCCAACCACGGTGGTAGTGGTCTGGATACATCGCGTTTCCAACACGGCATGCAACATCAATACCCAAGACAAGAGAGTCAATGATCTGACGGCCGCTGACCTTGGTATGTTCACCTAATGCCAAGATGGCTGAGGCTACTGGGCCCGCAGGATGAATTACAGTTTTCAGATGGGTATCATCAAAGTCAAAGGTATGAGAGCTAATACCATTGATTAGTGCTGCGCCACCCATGTCGACGCGGTCCCTTCGACCAAGAATACTCGCCTGAGGTGCTGGTTGAAATTCGCGGATGGCTGCTAAGGAGGATTCAACACTTTCATGATTTGCGGCACCAATGGCGCACCCAAGCCAATTTAAAAATGTACGATGTGCTTCATGGTCTACTTCCGGAGTCCAGCCTTGGCTTGGGTGTGAGGTAACAAACTGCGCCAATATTTTTGTGACTGGCGGCGCATTTAAATCAGCTGCTACAGCAATAGCATGAGACATAATTTTCCAATTTCTTAAAATTCATTATTCAATTTCAATATTGCGGTCTTTTGCAACCTTAACCCAGCGGGCGATATCTTCTTTAATATAGTTTTCAAATTGTTGTGGAGACATTGGCATCAGTGTCATCGCTTCATTTGCCATTTGCTCAGCAAATTCTGGTGTGGCCAATACTTTATTTAATTCGAGATTAAGTTTTTTAACGACATGGTCAGGCAGGTTTGCTGGACCTGAGACTCCATACCACTGTTGACCATCAAAGCCGTTGTAACCTAGCTCCTTAAAGGTTGGGATGCTGGGATCTGCTAGGCTTCGTTTTTGACCAGTCACTGCCAAAGCCCTGACGCGATTAGATTTTAAATACGGTATAGCGGCATACAGAGTTGGAAGCATGACTTGTGTTTGTCCGGCGAGTAGGTCAGTAAAGGCAGGGCCTATGCCTCGGTAAGGAATATGAACCATGAAGATGTTGGAAGCAAGCTTGAACTGCTCCACCCCAAGATGAGTAAGTGTTCCAGGTCCCGCTGAGCCATAACTGAGTTTCGCGGGATTTTTTTTGGCGTACTCAACAAACTCTTTTAAATTTTTTACTGGTAAGTCGGGGTTGATAATGAGGGTATTAGGAGTTGCGCCAATCATACCAATTGGTGTGAAGTCTTTGATAGCGTCATAGGGTAATTTGCGAACAGCTGGGTTTGTACCATGGGTTGCAACATAGGAGATCATGAGGGTATAACCATCAGGACTTGCTTTCGCAACTGTTTGTGTAGCAATTGTTCCGCCACCGCCACCAATGTTCTCCACCACAATAGATTGCCCTAGATTTTTAGATAAGCGTTCGGCTACCTTGCGCGCAAGGTTATCAAGGCCACCCCCTGCTGCGACTGGGGCAATAAGCTTAATGGGCTTGTTAGGGTAGTTTTGCGGCGATTGTGCTGCAGCATTAAAACTTACCACTACGCATAGGGTTGAAAAAATCAAGGTTAATAAAAAAACCGGCATTTTCTGATTGAGGTTATTAGTCATGTCTATAGTCCAGATGTCGTTTTAGATTAAGCTTCTCCTACTAGTTAATTCTACTATCGATATAAAATAAGGAAAAACTCATGATTTTGGAGCACTGCGATATTGAAATTGACCCAAGTAAAAGCGCTGAATTTGAGGAGGCTATTTTATGTGGCATTAGTACGGTCATCTCCAAGGCGAAGGGATTTCGTGGTTTTAAGGTAAACCACAGCTTAGAAACACCAGCCCGCTATTTATTACTCATTTACTGGGACACCCTAGAGAACCATACAGTGGACTTTCGGGGATCTAGCTCCTTTGCGGATTGGCGCGCCATTATGGGCCCCTTCTTTGCAAAGCCACCGTATGTAGAACATATGACTTTAGTGGGCAAGTCAGCCTAAATCATTTATCCCACCTTGAGCTTTTTCCGAATAGAGTGCTCGACTTGAATTGAATTTAGAGTGGGCTCAAGAGCTTCGCGCTCATCAAAGACAAAGCAAGTGCCTTTGTAATGCGCGGAGCCTACTTCCTCAAAATATTTGAGAATGCCACCCTCGAGTTGGTAACTATGTTGCAAGCCAATCTCACGCATATAGAGACCTGATTTTTCACAACGAATTCCGCCAGTACAAAAACTCACTAATGTTTTATCTGCAAGCGCTTCTTTATGCGCAGTAATTGCTTTTGGAAATTGGGTGAACTTTTCGATATTGAAGTGCAGGGCATTCTCAAAGGTACCATATTTCACTTCAAACGCATTGCGTGTATCGATCATGACTACGGGGCGGCCCAAGTCATCGGTACCGCAATCAAGCCATTCTTGGAGCTTCTTGGGTTTAATAAAATTAGCACGACCTTCTTCAGGGCGAATCGCAGGATGATTCATGCGAATGATTTCATTTTTGAGTTTGATCAACATCTTCTTAAACGGTTGATCTTCTGACCAGCTTTCTTTCACTTCAAGAGGTGTAAAGCGCGGGTCTGAGCGTAAGTAATCCAAAAAGCCACGTAGCTCAATCTCTTTGCCTGCTAGAAATAGATTAATGCCTTCACCAGTGAGCAAAATGGTGCCTTTGAGCTCTCGGCTACTGCATTCGTTCAGCATGTTGGCGCGCAAGTCTGGTAGACCGTCAAGACTAACAAATAAATATGCGGCAATATTTAAAATCGACTTCATTTTTTCTCTCTTTAAGCTACCCCGTCATTATCGAGCAAATAGGTCTTGAGGGTGGTAATCTTGAGGTCTTATTCAAAGGAGACAAGCCATGCTGCATTTAGCCAAAACAGCCAAAAGCACCTTATTTGCAATCCTAATCACCTTGGGGCTGGGTAGTTTAGCGATTGCCCAAACTACTGGGGTAGGAACTTGGCCTACCCAAAAACCAATTCGTTTAATTGCGGTATTTCCGCCTGGTGGATCGGTGGATCAAATGGCCCGCGTTTTCGCTCCTGTTTTACAAGCAGAATTAAAGCAAAACGTCATTGTTGAAAACATTGGTGGTGCATCTGGTGTGATTGGTACCTCTGCAATGACAAGAGCTGATGCCGATGGTTATACCTTTGCGGTAGTGTTTGACACCCATGGGGTTAATCCAAGTCTAAAAGATAAGCTTCCCTATGACACGATTAAAGATATTGCACCCGTCATTCTGGTGGGTACTTCGCCGATGGTGTTGGTAGCAAGCAAGAACTCAGGCATTACGAGTTTCAAACAACTTGCAGAAATGTCCAAAGCGGGTAAGCCATTTAGTTATGGCTCAATTGGTGTTGGTAGCTTAGGTCACTTAGCCATGGCACGCCTTGCTAAACAAGCAGGCTTTGATTGGAATCACATTCCATATCGAGGTGGCGGCCCCTTAATGCAAGATGCTCTTGGTGGGCAGGTGCAGCTGGCCATTGGTTCAGAGTTTTTAGTGAAGCCTCATATTGACAGTGGTAGCGTCATTCCTTTAGTCATTACTACTGCCAAAAGAGCCCCAGGCTTACCGAATGTACCAACAGTTGCTGAAAGTGGCTTTCCTGGATTTAGTGCTCCAGCTTGGTGGGCAGTCTTAGCCCCAGGTAAAACTCCACCAGCAATTGTGGATGCGATGAACAAGGCTTTGAATAAAGCTTTGAAAAATCCAGCCGTCAGCGAGAAATTTAAGTCTCAAGGAATTGAAATTGTTGGTGGATCCACGGAGACTGCACGTGACTTCATTGGCAAGCAAATTGGTATTTGGGGTAAGTTTGTGATTGAGAACAATATTAAAGAAACTGGTCAGTAGAAAGTCAACATGTCTGAACGTTTAATTCCCTACCAAGCAATGGATTTGGCAGAGCCAGCTGAGTTGGTAGCTGCTATTCGTAAAAGGCGTGGAGGCCAGTTTATTAACTTAGATCGTATGCTCTTACACAGCGTACCAATTGCTGAGGGCTGGAATCATTTTATTGGTGAAATCCGCAATAACCTGTCTTTAGATCCTAAGTTACGTGAGTTAGCAATGTGTGGTGTAGCAGTGCTCAATGGTGCTGAGTACGAGTTCTTTCATCATGCCCCTCCTTTTAAAAAAGCAGGTGG
>CAMBBT010000008.1 GCA_945864455.1 Polynucleobacter meluiroseus
CGTGGGGGCAATAAGAACATGCCATAACGCGTACGAATCAAACGTGACACTGTATGGCCTACTATTTCAAACATACGTCGCACTTCACGATTACGGCCTTCACTCAAAGCAACGTGATACCAACGATTCGCACCATCACCACCACCGACTGCCAGACGTAAAAATTTTGCTTGGCCATCATCAAGTGTGATGCCACTCTTGAGTTGCGCCATAGAGTCTTGCCCGAGCTCACCCAAAATACGGACTGCATATTCACGCTCAACACCATAACGCGGATGCATTAAGCGATTTGCTAACTCACCAGAGGTAGTAAATAGCAAAAGACCTTCAGTATTAAAGTCGAGGCGACCTACTGCAATCCAGCGCCCTTGACGTGGTTTTGGCAGGCGATCGAAAACGGTTGGGCGACCTTCGGGATCAGATTGACTGACGATCTCACCAGCAGGCTTGTGATACAAAATTACCCGTGGCGGTTTGGTCTGAATCTTACGATGTACTGGTTTGCCATTAATGCGTACTTGATCGGTTGGACCGATGCGCTGACCGATATGGGCAGGCAATGCGTTGACCGATACGCGACCCTGAATAATCAAGTCCTCCATATCGCGGCGGGAGCCCATACCAGCATCAGCTAATACCTTATGAAGTTTGACGGTATCTTCATCGTCAGCATCATCATCTAAACCATCCAGATCTGACCAAACTTCATCGCGCATGCTCAGCGGTAACTCATCGACATTCGCAAATTGCAAACTACTCATTTCTTCTTCAGTTGGCGCATCAGGATCTTCATCTTCACGCGAACCTTGTGCACGTTGAACTCGACGTTCTGCGCCTGTCTGATGAGAAATCTCGTTCTCATTAAAGCCATCCGGATTTTTGACTTCTAATGCCTCAGGGGCATCTAAAGCGGCATCAAATTCACCAGAAACTACTGAGGCAAATAAAGCTTCAATCTCAGCAGGATTGGGGGCTAGCTTGGCAGAAGTGTTGCCACCACCCTCTCTTGGGGGATGAGGCGCATCCCCTTCACGACGTGGTCGATCCTTATTAAAAGGGCGCTTCTTATTAAATGGGTGCTTCCCTGTTCCGGCACGACGTGGATGCCGCGGCCCTCGCTCTCCACCCTCGCGACCTTCTGCTTTATTACCATCCTCGTTAGATGGCGCCGCGTCAGCGCTTGATGGAACTGCCGATGGATTTACTACCGGGGATGAATCGTTTTCGTTAGAGCTTGTCATTAATTATTATTTTGTTTCGTCTGAGGGTTCTTCAGACTTAGGAGTAACTTCTTCTACTACTTCATTGATGATCACAGTTTCTACTGTGGCATCTGGATCAAATTCCATAATGGCTTGACCTAATTGCTCTGCTGCTGCCATTGGCGCTGCATCTTCCAGAATTGGCAAGCTTTGCAAGTTGGTCAAACTGAGGTCATCTAAAAATTGCTTGGTGGTGGCATATAAACCGGGACGACCGATCGTCTCTTTATGGCCAATCATCTCCACCCAACCACGGTCTTCTAATTGCTTCATCACATTGGTGCTCACAGCAACACCACGAATTTCTTCAATCTCGCCGCGCGTAACTGGCTGACGGTAAGCAATAATGGCTAAGGTCTCCATCACTGCACGAGAATACTTTGGCGGCTTCTCCGGGGTTAAACGATCCAAATACTCGCGCATCGATAAACGACTCTGGAAACGCCAGCCAGTCGCAATATGCACTAGCTCCATTCCTTTGTTATCCCAGGCACTCTGAAGCTCAGTTAACACTTCATTAATGTCTGCAGTAGTGATATCTTCTACAAATAAGCGAGACAAATCAGCGACACTGAGTGGTTCCTGCGCGCACAGGAGGGCTGTTTCAATAACACGCTTGTTGTGATCGTCCATAAAAGTTGGGCTATCAGGAATATCCTGATGAGGCTTTAAAAAATGTATTTCAGTAATGGGTTTGGGGTGTTCTCTAGCTACTACGAACAATCCATCTCTTAAATTCTAGTTAGGGATTGGTTCGCGCCGAAACGAAGTCTTTTTCGTTCACCGTGAAGCTATTATAAGGTAGGCTCAATACAATAGCCAGATGCACAATATTTCATCAAAACCCCAGATTCAGTCATTTGTGGCGCCCGACTCCCCAGAACGGCGTCGCCTCCTAGGGCTGGGCATTGGTATTGGGACGCTACTTGGGGCAGCAGGTCTCTCCTCATGCAGCTTAATGGGAAGCAAAAAACCGGTTATTGGCTTGGCGCTTGGTGCAGGAGCAGCCAGAGGTTTTGCCCATGTAGGTGTGATTAAGGCGCTAGAAGCTCAAGGCATTCGCCCTGACATCGTTGTTGGCAGTAGCGCTGGCAGCGTGATCGCTGCCCTTTTTGCCTCTGGCGCTACGGGCAATGATCTTAATCGCCTTGCCCTCAATCTGGATGAAGCCACGATTGCTGACTGGGGTCTGCCCTTTGCTGGGCGTTTTGGCGGCCTCATTAAAGGGGATGCCCTGCAAAGTATGGTGAACCGAGAAGTCCAAAATAAAACCATTGAGCAAATGATCATCCCTCTGGGAATTGTGGCAACTGAATTGCAATCAGGCAAAGGTATCTTGTTTAGAAGCGGTAATACTGGCCAGGCTGTGCGTGCATCGTGTAGCGTGCCGGGTATTTTTCAGCCTTCAGTGATTGGCGGCAAAGAATATGTCGATGGTGGATTGGTAGCACCGGTGCCAGTGAGCTATGCAAGACAAATGGGGGCGACCATCGTGATAGCAGTCAATATTTCCTCCGAGCCAGCCCAGCAAGATGCTAGTGGTACGTTTGGAATCCTGCAGCACACCATTTCAATTATGCAAAGTAGCATTAACCAGTTCGAACTTAAGAACGCTGATATTGTGATTACCCCACAACTCAAGCAAATGAGTAGTGGTGATTTCAAATCTAGGAATACGGCGATCCTTGCAGGAGAAGCAGCTGCACAGGAACAAATGGCTTTGATTAAGGAAAAGCTAAAGGGCTAATGAATAAAGCCAGTAAGAGAGAGGTAAGAAACTATGAACAAGAAAATTAAAAAAGATCTAGAGCATTTCGAGTGGACGGCAGCTAGAATAAAGGAGTCTAAAACAATGGACTCGCTTCCAAAGTCCCTACAAGAAAAACTTACCTCACGCAAGGCGAAGGGGCCGCAATTAGCGCAGCCTAATTAACTAAAGGCTGCGTGACTTACGCTTGAGTTTTTTTACTTCATTGAGAAGTTCTTGACGCTCTGAGTCATTCAGACTGTCGCTACCGTCTAAGCGGCGTGCACCATCAAAACGTTTATCCCAATACAGACTGCCAAGATCATCGACACGAACAGTAGTGCCCTTGGATGGAGAGTGAATAAATTTATTGTCGCCAACGTAAATGCCAACGTGGGAAAAAGTTAAACGCATCGTATTAAAAAATACGAGATCACCAGGTTGTAACTCGTCACGATTAATAGGTTTACCAACACGGCTCATCTGGGTTGATTTGCGCGGTAGCAAAAATCCAAGCTTGTCTTTGAAAACATAACCCACAAAACTGCTGCCGTCTAAGCCAGACTGAGGTAATTCAGTATCCGAGCGATAACGCACGCCAATCACTTCCATAGCGCGATCAATCAACTCTTCTGATTTTCCAGAAACGGTATCCACCAAGCGATCAGATGCTCGATAGATATAAGAACGACCCGCCTGAAACATGCTTTCTTTAGGAACCGCGGCTTCAGCAGGCGCATCGACTGCGAAGGTAGACATAGAAACGATTAAACCCAAGGCAAGGCCTAGGAGTTTTAAAAGTAGCGCTTTTTTTAGTGACATCGAACTAGTTTAACAAAGAACCTGAGATTAACCAAATTCTGACTTTAGCCTTAAGTCTATGTTTATAATGATAATTTATGCTTAATTTAGGGCAAATGCACCAATATAGCCCATTTAAAGACTACATTGCTACCCTAATAAGTCAACTCAGCAGCAGCAAAAAGTTCCCTGGTATAGGTCTGACGTGGCTGCTTAATCAGGGTTTCGGTATCTCCAAACTCCACCACCTTGCCCTCTTTAAGAACCATCACCTCATGAGACATTGCCCTAATCACCGCTAAATCATGGCTAATCATCAAATAGGCTAAGTTGTACTTTTTCTGTAATTCAGTCAGCAAGGCTAGTACTTGTTTTTGGATTGAGACATCTAAAGCTGAGGTGGGTTCATCTAAAACCAAAATTTGTGGGCGCAGAATGAGCGCCCGGGCAATAGCAATACGCTGTCTTTGTCCACCAGAGAATTCATGTGGATAGCGTGTGAGTGCTGAGCGATCAATGCCAACTTCTTTGAGCATATCGACCACCCGATTTTCACGTTCAACAGTTGAGAGTTTTGGAAAGTGAACATCCAATCCCTCGGCCACAATCTGCATCACATTCATACGCGGGGACAAGGAACCAAATGGATCCTGAAAAATCACTTGCAAGCTTGAACGCATCGCCCGACGCTCTACTGGTTTTAGTTTTTGCCAATCATTACCCAAAATATCCACATTGCCAGAAACCTCTGCTGCAGAATCCCCTAATAAGCCAAGTACCGCCATACCAAGAGTAGTCTTGCCAGAGCCCGATTCACCAATCACACCAATCGTTTGCCCCTGCTTTAAAGAGAAGCTCACCTTCTTTAATACCTTATGCGGCGGAGCCTTTTTAAACCAAGAGATAGATTCTGAGCTGGGATAAGCGACCGACAAATCATCAGTCTTGAGAAGAACGGGGGCTAATGGCATCACAGGCGCTAAATCACGAAGGGGTCCACTATTGACTAGCGCCTTTGTATAAGGATCACTCGGTTGAGTGAAAACTTGTTTAGTCGAGCCAGACTCCATTAAGTTCCCTTGATTTAATACTGCTACACGCTGAGCAAAGTGTTTTACCAAATTGAGATCATGCGTAATCAATAAAATACCCATACCACCTTGATCTTTAGATTCTTCTTGGAGCTCTTTGAGTAAATCTAAAATCTGTAAACGTAAACTCACATCAAGGGCAGTCGTCGGCTCATCAGCAATTAAGAGGCGCGGTTTACATGCCAAGGCCATCGCAATCATGGCACGCTGTCGTTGACCGCCCGAGAGTTGGTGCGGGTAAGAATGAAAGCGTCTTTCAGGCTCGGGAATACCAGTCTTTTTAAGGAGATCAATCGCCGCATCAACGCAATCTGCCTTAGAAATCAGCGGCTGATAAATCTGGACTGCTTCAATAATTTGATTGCCTACCGTGAATAATGGATTGAGCGCAGTCATCGGCTCCTGAAACACCATGGCAATTTCTCGACCACGAATTTCACGAATATCTTGGATGGGCAATGAGAGCAAATCCACTGTACCCTGGCCATCTTTTCGATTCCACAGAATCTTGCCAGATACCTCAGCCCCTTCGGGCTCAAGTCGTAATGGCGCTAAGGCAGTAAGTGTCTTGCCAGAACCAGATTCACCGACTAAGGCAACTCTCTCGCCAATCCCAATTTCTAAATTGAGATGATTCACCGCAAACTTTTCACGGCGGCCAGACCCAAATGAAATAGAAAGGTCTTCATAACGAAGCAAGCTCATGAACGACCTCCGCTCATCACGCCAGATTTACGAGAATCAAACGCATCGCGTAATGCCTCACCCATAAAAGTGAGTAGTAGCAAGGTCGCGACCAAAACCACAAAGGTCGATAAGGAAATCCACCAGGCGTCTAGATTTCCTTTGCCCTGCGAGAGTAATTCACCAAGACTTGGAGTGCCAGGTGGCACACCTAGGCCCAAGAAATCCAAACTCGTCAAAGATAAAATGGCAGCACTCATGCGAAACGGTAAAAAAGTAATCACCGGGGTCAAGCTGTTGGGCAGAATATGACGCCACATGATTTGTACATTCGTTAGACCTAAGGCCCGTGCTGCACGCACATACTCCAAGGCACGATTGCGGAAAAACTCTGCACGCACATAATCAGATAATCCCATCCATCCAAACGCAGCCAAGAGAATGATCAATAAGGAAATGCTGGGATTAAAGATCGAGGCAAAAATAATCAGTAGATATAACTCTGGCATCGCCGACCAAATTTCAATGAGGCGTTGTGAGACCAAATCAAATTTGCCACCAAAAAATCCCATCAGGGAGCCGGTGATGATACCCACCGTCACTCCTACTATCGTGAGCGCTAGACCAAACAAGATCGATAAGCGAAAACCGTAAATCAGTCGCGCCAAAACATCCCGACCACGATCATCAGTTCCTAACCAGTTTTCCCAAGAAGGTGGCGCCGGGTTGGGCACTTGAGAAAAGTAATTGAGGGTCTCGTAGCTATAGTGAATTGGGGGATAGATCGCCCAATTGCCATTACTTGTAATGTTTTGACGAATATCTGGGTCTAAGAAATCGGTTGGGGTTGAGAAGTCGCCACCAAATACAGTCTCAGCTTGATTCTTTGCAATGGGGAAATAGAAATTTCCTTCATAGCGGACAACTAAAGGCTTGTCATTGGCAATCAGTTCAGCGCCCATAGATAAGCCAAATAGGATCATGAAGATCCATAAACTCGTGTAGCCGATACGACTGTACTTAAAGCGCTGCCAACGACTCATGAGCCGCCTCCAGCGCCAAACTGAATACGAGGATCAATATAAACGTAGCAAAGGTCTGAAATCAGTTTGGTAAACAGACCAATCAGAGTAAATAAATACAAGGTACCAAAAACTACTGGGTAATCCCTGCGCATCACAGACTCATACGAAAGCAAACCAAGCCCATCCAATGAGAAGAGCGTCTCAATCAGAAGTGAGCCAGTGAAAAATGCGCCAATGAATGCTGCTGGAAAGCCGGTTACCAGAGGTAAGAGGGCATTACGGAACACATGCTTCCACAATACTTGTTTTTCAGTGAGACCTTTTGCTCTGGCCGTCAAAACATACTGCTTACGAATCTCTTCTAAGAAAGAATTTTTGGTCAACATAGTGACGACTGCAAAACTACCCAGTACTGAAGCTGTGATTGGCAACACTAAATGCCATAGATAGTCCATCACCTTGCCGATCAAACTGAGATCACTCCAGTTGTCTGAAGTAAGACCTCGCAAGGGAAAAATTTGCAAGAAACTGCCACCGCCAAAGATGACTAAAAGCAATACTCCCAAGACAAACCCAGGGATGGCATAGCCGACCAAAATCATGCTACTCGTAACGGCATCAAAGCGGGAGCCATCACGCACTGCCTTCGCAATACCTAATGGGATCGATACTAAGTAGGTGATGAAGAAAGTCCATAAACCAATGCTGATGGATACGGGTAATTTTGAAACGACTAAGCCCCAGACGCTTTGATGCTGGTAGTAGCTTTGACCTAAGTCGAATCTGGCAAAACGCCCTAACATCATGAAGTAACGCTCTAACGGTGGCTTATCAAAGCCATAGAGCACTTTCACTTCCTCTAAGCGTTGGGCATCGATACCCTGACGTCCACGATAAGTAGCGCCAGCGCCAGAAGACTCAGTCCCTCCAACAGCGGCATCACCTTTGCCTTTAAGCTCTAGCACCATTTGCTCAACTGGGCCACCCGGCACAAACTGTACCACTGCAAAAGTTAAAGTCAGCACGCCTAACAAAGTGGGAATCATTAATAGCAGTCGCTTAAAGATGTACGCGCGCATTTGTCCTTGCATTATTTAGTCTCCTCTTTCCACCAATTTTGCATAATCCAGGGCTCAGCTGAATAGTACAAAGGGGGCTCAGGGTAGCGCATCTCCTTACGAAAGGCTACGCGGTGAGTTGGGTTGTACCACTGGGGTACAACGTAATAACTATTCCATAAAACTCGGTCTAAAGCCCTCGTTGCTGCACGCAACTCATCACGGTTTTGTGCTTTGGTAATTTCTTCAACTAGAGCATCTACCGCTGGTGATTGCACCCCGATGACATTATCAGAACCCTTCTCCTTGGCTGCCTGACTACCAAAACGATCCCATAGCTCATTGCCAGGATTTTGCGAATCTGGAAAACGTGTCGTAGCCATATCAAAATCGTATTCATTCATCCGCTTTTGATACAAGGCAAAGTCACTCGTACGAATATCTAACTGAATACCTAACTTCTCCAAGTTACGACTATAAGCAGAAATCACTCTCAAGAAAAACCCACCGCTTTCCACCATTTCTATACGAAAAGACTCGCCCCTTTCATTACGCAAGGCGCCATCTCGATATTGCCAGCCCGCATGCATTAATAGTTCACGGGCTTTCTTTAAATTCTGGCGCAGGCTGTCTGGTGATTTGGTTGATGGCGGCGCTGGCATAGAACCAAATACTGCATCAGGCACCCATTGTGGATATTTAGCCTTGAGCGGTCTGAGTAACTTCAGCTCTGCTTCAGTAGGTTTACGGGGACCATCAAAATTAGCGCTCAGATCACTATTGGTGAAGTAACTATTAATACGCCCATATTGATCATAAAATATTTGACGATTGAGCCATTCAAAATCCAATGCTAAACCTAATGCTTGACGAACGCGCGCATCCTGAAAAATGGGTTTACGCACATTCATGGCAAAACCTTGCATCCCTGCACCATTGTGATTTAAGAATGCCTTCTTCGTTAAGGTACCGTTATCAAACTTAGATCCTACATAGCCCTTTGCCCAAATCTTGGCACGATATTCGACGATGGCATCAAACTCACCCGCCTTAAATGCCTCGAGGCGAACTGCATCATCGCTATACAACTTATAAAGCACACGATCAAAGTTATAAAAACCGACGCGCACATTTAAAGGTTTGCTTAATTGATCCGCCCAGTATTGTGGATTTCGTTTGTAGACGATCGATTTACCGGCCTTAAAGGATTCAATCAGGTATGGGCCGCTACCCACGGGGGCTTCAAAGGCAAGCTTCTCAAAAGGAACGATCGTACCGTCAGGCTTCTTTCCCCAATTGCGAGAAAAGATTGGCAAAGTTCCAGCCAAGATCGGCAGTTCAGCATTGTTATTCTTAAAGTCAAAACGCACGGATCGATCTGACAGTACTACTGCTTCTTTAATATCGGCAAAAGTGGTTTTGTATCTTGGATGTGCTTTACCACTCATCAAAACATCAAAGCTGTGTTTAACGTCTGCGGCTAAAACTGGTGTGCCATCAGAAAACTTTGCTTCGGAACGAATCCGAAACGTGACTGACTTATGATCGGCGGCCACTGCGATATCTTCAGCAAGCAATCCATAGATGCTCGATACCTCATCTGCGCTTCCTTCGGCCAAAGATTCAAACATCAAATCAATTCCGGGAGCGGTTATGCCTCGCAGCGTAAATGGATTGAACTTATCAAAGCTGGTCCTTTGGCCAGGGTTTGGCAAAGTTAGGGTACCGCCCCTAGGAGCATTTGGATTCACATAATCAAAATGAGCAAATCCATCAGCATATTTAGGCTTGCCGTACTGGGAAATCCCCTGAGCTGCCTGCACTGTATTGGCCCCAATCCCTACTAATATGGCGAGCAGCAAAAAATGGGCGATATGGCGAATGGGGTTTAAGGTGTACATATATGCAACAATTGTAAATAGCTAATCATATTTGAAGCAAAGGGCACAACATGGGCTTTCTCTCAGGCAAAAAAATCCTCATTACCGGCCTCCTTTCCAACCGGTCTATTGCCTATGGTATTGCCAAGGCATGTCACCGCGAAGGCGCTGAACTAGCCTTTACCTACGTAGGTGAGCGCTTTAAAGGCCGGATCGTTGATTTTGCAAAAGAATTCAATACCGAGCTCATTTTTGACTGTGATGTTGGCAGCGATGAGCAGATTTGTGCCCTCTTTAGGGATTTAGCTAAATCTTGGCCCCAGTTTGATGGCTTTGTTCATGCCATTGGCTTTGCTCCACGCGAGGCGATTGCTGGTGACTTTTTGGAAGGACTCTCGCGCGAAGGCTTCAAAATTGCGCATGATATTTCTGCCTACAGTTTTCCTGCAATGGCCAAAGAAGCATTACCAATGTTGCGCGATAAATCCTCCTTAGTCACATTGACCTACTTAGGATCAATGAAGACTGTTCCAAACTACAACACCATGGGTTTAGCAAAAGCTTCTTTAGAAGCATCGGTACGCTACCTTGCTGGTTCAGTTGGTCCAAAAGGTATTCGTGCTAACGCCATCTCTGCTGGCCCGATTAAAACTTTGGCTGCTGCTGGAATTAAAGGATTTGGAAAAATATTAGAAGCTGTTGAACAAACTGCTCCACTGCGTCGTAACGTCACAATTGATGATGTTGGTAATGTGGCTGCCTTCTTACTATCTGATTTAGCGAATGGCATTACTGCTGAAATCATCTACGTAGATAACGGCTTTAGCCAAGTGATTGGCGGGATGGAAGAAGCTTGAGCGTTCCACTCAGTGAGGCCCTCAAGTTTTGGGCCAAGCTTGGCTTTATTAGCTTTGGTGGGCCCGCAGGACAAATTGCTGTTTTACATCAAGAGTTGGTTGAGAAGCGTCGCTGGATTTCTGAGCGGCGCTTTTTACATGCGCTTAACTACTGTATGTTGCTTCCTGGACCTGAGGCCCAACAGCTAGTTACTTATATTGGCTGGCTCATGCACCGCAGCTGGGGCGGCATCTTAGCTGGAACGCTCTTTGTTTTGCCATCATTATTTATTTTGATTGCCTTGTCTTGGATTTATTTAACTTTTGGACAAGTACCCTGGATTGCTGCAATCTTTTTTGGCATAAAACCGGCGGTCGTCGCGATTGTTTTACACGCAGCCGTGCGTATTGGTAAGAGGACGATTCACAATAATCCATTGAAGTGGATTGCCTTTGGCTCTTTTTTAGCCATCTTCATTTTGAACTTGCCTTTTCCGATTATTGTCCTGATCGCCGCTGCAATTGGTTACTGGGGTGGCAAGCGCTACCCGAAGTATTTTGAGCAAACAGCACACGCAAACTCCAAAGAGAAAAATTATGGTGCTGCCCTCATTGACGACAACACCCCTACTCCTCTGCATGCTCAATTTAATCTTCAGAAAACGATTCGTCATAGCGCAATTGCATTGACTTGCTGGTTCATTCCGATTGCATCATTAATTGCAATCTTTGGCTGGAAGACGCTTTATCCAGAAATTGCTTGGTTCTTTACTAAAGCTGCACTTCTGACCTTTGGCGGTGCTTATGCTGTGCTGCCTTATGTATACCAAGGCGCTGTAGATCATTTTCATTGGCTCAGTGCTAATCAAATGATTGATGGTTTAGCCCTTGGAGAAACTACGCCTGGGCCCCTCATCATGGTGGTTGCCTTCGTTGGTTATCTTGCTGGTCATATTCAGCATCTCATTGGCAGCAGCAATCCATTTTGGTTTGGTGTTCTGGGTGCTTGCGTTGCTACTTGGTTTACCTTCTTGCCCTCTTTCTTTTTTATTCTAGTGGGCGGACCCTTAATTGAATCTACTCATGGCAAGCTTGGATTTACTGCGCCACTGACTGCGATTACTGCAGCAGTCGTTGGTGTCATCGCCAATTTAGGCTTGTTCTTTGCCTATCACGTGTTTTTACCAAGCGGTCTGGGCGCCTCTATTTCCTGGATATCGATCATCATCTGCGGATTAGCAGGATTGGCGCTATTCAAGTTCCAAAAAGGAGTGATGACTGTTCTAGGAGGGTCTGCGTTAGCCGGACTTCTCGTTTACCTCATGACCGTTCTCATGGGCTAAGCCTCTTTCTCAAGATTGGCATAATGGAACTTATGCGAATCGAAGCCCAAACTATCGCCCACCTTCAAGAATGGCTCGGTAAAACCGAGTCACTATCTGACACCGTGACTGCAGCACCTGTCCGCGCCTTATCGGCAACACTAGATCGACTTGATCCAGAACCCAGTAAGGGCTCCTTCCTACCTGAGCTATGGCATTGGCTGTATTTCTTGCCGCATGCAAGGCAATCTGAAATTGGTGCGGATGGCCACCCCCAACGTGGTGGCTTCTTGCCACCCGTTCCACTACCACGTCGTATGTGGGCAGGTAGCCACATTCAGTGGTTAGCGCCACTTTCTATAGGCGATGAAATTGAGCGCGTTTCCAAAATTGAATCTGTGACTCATAAAGCTGGTCGCACTGGTGATTTGCTTTTTGTTTTAGTGAAACACCAGATATCAAACCAACAAGGTCTTGCCATCATTGAAGAGCACGATATTGTCTATCGTGATGCGCCAGGATCTGATGATAAACCGGTTGCACCTACTCCTGCACCAACTGGTGCGACGTGGACTAAGACCATCACACCTGATGATGTCCTACTCTTTCGCTACTCCGCACTCACTTTTAATGGTCATCGTATTCATTACGATCGCAAATACGTTACTGAAGTAGAGGGCTACCCAGGATTAATTGTTCATGGGCCTTTAATTGCGACGCTGTTGGTAGATCTAGTGCGTCAAAGTATCCCAGCTTGCAAACTGAAAAGTTTTGAGTTTCGTGCAATTCGGCCGACCTTTGACATCAATATCTTTAAAGTATGTGCTAAGCCTGATTTAGAAAAAGATCCCAGTGGCAAAACCATTGCTGTTTGGGCGCAAGATCATGAAGGTTGGCTAACCATGCAAGCTACTGCTGTTCTGGCATAACGTATCAATACTGATAAGAGAATATTTTGATGAGTAATGAACATTTATCTCGTGAACTAGCCAGTTTTGCTGCTAATTTAAAAGCCAGTGATATTCCAAGTGATGTGATGAGCCGCGCCGAAGATTTATTGGTGGATTGGTTTGGCTCAGCAATTGCAGGTAAAGGCTCGAGCCCCGTTGAAATCATGACTCAATTTGCTCAGAACATGGGTGGCTTTGATACTAACCATGCTGGCCCTTCTGAAATTCTGATCTCCCGAAAAAGCTCAAGCCCTTTTTTAGCCGCAATGGCTAATGCTGCTGCATCACACGTAGCCGAACAGGACGATGTTCATAATGGTTCAGTCTTTCATCCAGCTACTGTGGTATTTCCACCTGCCTTAGCTTGTGCACAAGCAATCGGTGCCTCTGGAGAAGATCTCTTAGTTGCAGCGGTCGCTGGTTATGAAGTGGGTATTCGGGTTGGTGAATTCTTAGGTCGCTCTCACTACAAGGTCTTTCATACCACAGGCACTGCTGGTCCACTTGCTGCTGCTGCTGCTGTAGGTCGACTACTCAAACTCTCCCCCGCGCAAATGCTGCATGCCTTTGGTTCTGCTGGCACACAATCTGCTGGCCTCTGGGAATTTTTGCGTGATGCTGCAGACTCTAAACAATTACATACCGCCCATGCAGCGGCAACCGGTTTGATGTCGGCCTATATCGCTCAAGCAGGCTTTACTGGCGCAGAGCATATCCTCGAAGGTAAGCAAGGTTTAGCTGCCGGCATGTCAAGCGATGCTGATCCCAGCAAACTGGTAGATCGCTTAGGTAGTCGCTGGGCTTTAGCAGAAACGAGCTTCAAATATCATGCTTCTTGTCGCCACACTCACCCTGCTGCTGATGCGCTCTTGCAAGTCATGCTGACTAATAAACTCAAGCCAAGCGATATCGCTAAAGTAGAAACATTAGTGCATCAAGGCGCGATCGATGTCTTGGGGCCGGTAAGCAATCCAGCAACGGTGCATCAATCTAAGTTTTCTATGGGCACGGTACTTGCCTTGGTCGCACACTATCAATTTGCCGGCCTTCAAGAATTCGATGCTCATTTTAAGGATGATGCAATTTGCCTCTTCCATGATCGTGTCACCATGACTCTCGACCCCGAAGTAGATAGTGCATATCCACAACGCTGGATTGGTAAAGTCAAAGTACATTTGAACAATGGACAAATTCTGGATGGTCGGGTTGATGAACCGAAAGGCGATCCTGGCAATACCTTAAGCCGCACTGAGATCACCGATAAGGCAATGCGTCTTGCCGCCTTTAGTGGAGGCGCTAGTCCTGCTGAGATGAGCAAAGCAATTGATCACTTGTGGAATATTCGCAAACAGGCCAAGATAGGCTTTCTACTTCAAAGCAATGAGTCCACCAAACCAATATGAATCCACTCGATACGCCCTTAGGCTTTTGTAGTAACTTTTTATTTGTACCGGGTACTCGCCCTGATCGTTTTGCAAAGGCACTTGATAGCGGTGCTGGTAGTGTCATCCTAGACTTAGAGGATGCTGTTGCTGCAGAAGATAAAGAGGCTGCTCGTAATGCAATTCAAGCAGCATGGCCCAGCTTTACTGCCGAACAAAAGAAACGCCTTATCATTCGTAGCAACTCGCCAGGTAGTCAGTTCTATTCTGCCGATTTAATGCTGGCGCAAAAACTGGATCTTGCCTGCCTACTCATTCCCAAAAGTGAATCCGCTGATGAAATAAACGGTGCTGCGCTAGTTTTGCCGAATACTGCCATCATCCCCATGATTGAAACTGCTATTGGCCTAGACCATTTACGCGAAATAGCCAACGCCAACCAAGTCATTCGTCTTGCTCTGGGTAATCTGGATTTGCAGGCAGACCTTGGGATGTTTTGTGACCCACAAGAAACAGAACTTCAGACAGCCCGTTACCAAATTGTCCTAGCATCTCGAGTAGCCCAAATTGCCCCTCCAATTGATGGGGTTACGCCTTCTACTGATGACGTGGCTCGCATTCAAGATGATGCGCAGCGTGCTAAAAGAATGGGTTTTGGCGGAAAACTCTGCATTCATCCCAAGCAAGTGGGGATTGTGAAAGCTGCCTTCATGCCTTCAGAGGATGAACTGGCTTGGGCTAATCGGGTGATTGAGGCCGATAAAGCCTCTAAAGGCGGCGCAGTCAAGCTTGATGGGCGCATGATTGATCGTCCAGTCGTTTTGCTAGCCCAAAGAACCCTTGCCATTGCTGGTAAACACTTGGTATTATCCCACCCCAAAAAGCTCTAAAACTGGCAAAATATCTTGTACAACAAAAGATGGAGATTAAAGTGAAGATTAAGAATTTCATGTTTTCTGGAATTACTGCAGCCCTGACTGCTAGCGCACTTCTGAGCGGTAATGCCTTAGCTCAGAAAGATTGGCCAACAAAGTCAATTAGCTTAGTTGTTCCTTTTGCCGCAGGTGGACCAACCGATACTATCGCGCGCCTCATTTCAGTGCCGATGGGACAATCATTGGGCCAAACAGTGGTAGTAGAAAACGTTCCTGGCGCAGGTGGCACTATTGCTTCTACTAAGGTGGCACGCGCAGCTCCAGACGGATACACCATTTATATTCATCACATGGGCATGGCTACTGCACAAGCCTTATACGACAAACTCCCATACGACCCATTGACGAGCTTTGAGTATATCGGTCAAGTTGCCGATGTACCAATGGTGCTCTTGGGTAAAAAAGATTTGCCAGCAAACAACTTTAAAGAGCTTGAGGCCTATATCAAGGCCAATGGTTCAAAAGTAACAATGGCTAATGCTGGCCCAGGCGCGGTATCTCAACTTTGCGGCTTGTTATTCCAAAGCCGTATGGGTGTGAGGCTTACTAATATTCCATACAAAGGCACTGGTCCTGCTCTTACGGACCTATTGGGCGGGCAAGTAGATTTGCTTTGCGATCAAACCACTCAAACCATTCCTTACATTAAAGATGGTCGAGTTAAGGCTTTTGGTACAACCACTATGAAACGCTTGCCAGCGATTCCGAATGTACCAACCTTAAATGAGCAAGGACTTAAAGGTTTTGAAGTTAAAGTTTGGCATGGTGTCTATACTCCAAAAGGTGTTCCACAACCTATCTTGGATAAGATCAATGTAGCTCTTAAGAAGGCAATGAACGATCCTGACATCAAGAAGCGTTTAGAGGATGCCAATATTGATATTGTCACGGCCAGCAAGATGTCTGCTAAAGGCTTAAAAGATCATCTTGATTCTGAAATCAACGTTTGGGGCCCAGTCATTCGTAAAGCGAATATTCCAGACTAAGTATTTACTGCATCAAGTTAAAAGCCAGCATATTGCTGGCTTTTAACTTTCTAAAGGCTGAACTTTAATCGCGTATTTCTTAGCCTGGTCTAAATAAATAACCAGAGCGGGCTTTATCTCTGCGCCTTCTGTAAAGCGCCCCAAACACTGAGCTCAATGCCCAGATAGCTAAGAATGGATCCAACAAGTAATCCCACAGATTGGCAGACTCATGCCAATGAGCCGCCCAAGCCAGAATAGCAAGCGCAATCATCCAGACGCCCTTACTCCAATTGCCTAGGCCACACACTACTGCAACAAGTAAGACTGCAATCAAAAATAGGATTGATCCATATCCCCAGACATAGGGATCGACCATGCCAAAGCCTAAGGCTAGCGGGTAGAAAATAATAGCGATACAAGCTATGGCTAACTTAAATGCCAATGGAGCAGGCCTGCTTCCGGGTAGCAATGAAGTCCAAAGCAATAACATAGTGACAACACTCAGATCACCAATGACGCCTCGCACATAGGCGGCAAGTGGTAATTCCATGCCGAGGCCCAATGGCCAGAAAAAGAGGTTGCTGAGCAATAGGATCAAAAATACTTTTGCAATGATCGGAAACTCTTGAGGGGATGTTTTTTGTAATAGCAATGTAATCACTACTGCGCACGTAATGGATAGCTCAACTAAAGCAAGGCTTTGCATGAGGTGATTCATTATTTAACCTCCTGAGAAATGACATCCGCTGGTGGAGTGTCAAGCTGGCTTTGAGCGCGTTTTAACCATGCCCCAGAGAAGTATCGATGGCGAATCTTCTTGCGATCCCAGGTATAAACCAAATGAGCATCATTACCATCAGCACTAATGAGGTATGGATAAGAAAACTCTTTGCGCTGATCTGCTGGCAAGGGTTCATCATCTTCTACTACTTCAATCACTTGCCACTGCCTAGATTTGGCATCAGCCATCATCAAGGCTAAGCGATGACGCCCTGCTTCAATATTATTCAAGACCAAAATTCGTGTACCGCTATTGAGTTGCAAACCAGCTACTGCAGAATTAGGATTGGCAATCGGTAAATCTGGCTCTGACTGCCATGATTGGCCTGCATTGAGTGTTTGGCTAACGGGCACTTGCTTTGCTAGTCCTGCTTTTCTGGTTTGACGGAAATACGCAGTTGCATCTTGAGCATCATTTACAAATACCATTGGCTGAATGGCGCTTCGGCCCGAGCTCATACGGCGCTTATCAATCACTTGTCCTGCATCGATCCTCAAGAATTCACCAAAGCGGCCGATCCACTCATGATAGGCTGGCAAACCTAGACGACCATCGGCAAAAGAAATGGCTGGAGACTTCACCAAGGTGCTGAGATTAATTAGGGGAGAGCTAATCAGGCGCTGTGGATTACCCCAAGTCAAACCTTCATCATCTGTAATCAAGCTAGAAATTGAGCTCCCTGCCCAACCCCCAATCGAAACTGTGACAAAGAATAATTGCAAGCGGCCATCTGCCATTCTGGCGGGGACTGGATTACCTAGCTTGGCGATATAACGTGATAAACCCTTTTGAGCACTTACTCTATCCATCACTACGGTAGGTACGGTCCAACTTGCTGACTTGGGATCAAAGACAGCGCTATTAATCACAACATCTTTAGCACCTTCACGACTACCGGCAAACCAAAAAGCCCGAATAGTGCCATCCTTCAATGCAATCAGAGATGCGGCATGCACTGAAGGAGCAGCAGTTTCTGGTAACCAGGTACTAATGGGACTTGCAATATTGGCCTTACTCGGAACAATTTGATTTTTAGATTTTGCAGGTACTGATACCTCCAACTCTTCCTCAGCTACAGCTACGTTATTGATAGCAAAAGGAGTCCAGATTGGACGACTATCAATATGTAAGAAGCCGATTACCGCAGCTAGTAATAAAAAACATAGGGCAATAACACGACTCATCTACAAACATCCTTAACATTAGCAAGATCAGGGGTGATCACTGGCGCTGCAACTGATGTTACAAGCAAGTATTCATTTACGAAAAGATGTTTACTAACTTGACCCTGTAACATCTCCATGATTTCTTCATGCGAGTGTCGGGCTCGCATTTCCATCCTTTTTCCTACTATCTCACAAGAGTCACAAAGTACGGGAACGCTTCCAAGCGGTGTATGTACGGCAACCAAAGGATAAGTACTTGTCAGACTCTTGATGTCAGCCGCATCTTTGGCTAAATAGCCGTGTAACTTAGTGCCAGGCAATAACAATCGATACTCTTCATCTTTAGCGCGAAAGTCGCAAGGAACCCAAATATCCTTACCTTGTAGTTGAGTGATCGTCGCTGCTGAGTAACGTCCTAGCTGACCTTCTAAGGGGGCTAGGCTACTAGTCAGTGCGCAATACGTTAGGAAACATCCCGCCAAAGCTAGTGTCTTGGAATGGTTGCGCCTCAATAAGCCTACTAAAACAATCACAAGACTTCCAGCCATTAATATCCAATGGTAATCAGAATAGGTCCATGTGGATGCCTCTTCCATCAGGTCAGAGAATTGCAGATTGATACCTACCCACAATAGAAGTGAAAGAGCGAGTATCTGCAGCAGCAATGCAATCCGAAAGCCCCACAAAGGCAAGCGTTCCCAATGAAGGGCAATCAAGGCAGCGAAAGCTGGCATGACTGGTAAGAGATATCGGCCAGAGCGCTGGCTAGGCAAAGTAAAGACAATCAAAAATGCAGTGATCAGTAGCAATAACAGAACTTCTTCTAAGCTTAAGAAACGACGTTCACGCCAGCATTGCCATAAAGTGGAAATCAATACGAAAGTAAATAAACCTGCATTAGCTAATGTCGTTAAAAGCAATAGCCAAATACTGTCACCACCGCGCAGAAGATCTAACAAGTAGTTAGAGTTTCTGGCTACAAATTTTCCAGCATTCTCGCCCAGAACAAACTCTTTCCAAACGGCTTCTGGGTATGGATCAAAAGCAAACCACAAGGCAAATACTGCTAAGGCTAATATGCCAGCGATGAAGACCTTATATAGATCATGGGTGAGCGTTTTTGGAATGCTCCACTGCCGCCAGCGCCAGTAGTAAAGTCCCAGAGCGAAAGTGGCAGGCGCAATGTATGCAAAAGATTTGGCAAACAGTGCCAGCCCAAAACAAATGCCGGCCAATAGTGGGAAAAAGAACTTGGATTCAAAGGCGCACTTACCCCAATAGAGAAGCGCCAAGAATGGCAAGCTAATCCAAAAGACTTCTGGTGGGTCTGCTAAGAAAGGACGTCCGTAACGATAGGTGGCAAAAAAAGAGAGCCATACTAAAGCCGCCAACAAACCAGTTTGGGTTTTGCCGCTAAAGCGACGAACCGCTAAAAATAAGAAAAGTGCTGTAAGCCCTGTATAGAGAACACTAGGCCAACGCAAGTTCGCCAGAGACCATTGACTTGCCCAATGGCTAGAAGCAAGACCTTGCCAAAAAATGAGTGGTGGCTTGGTATTTTTGATTCCGTCCATTTCAGACTGTAGAGGCAGCCAATTCCCGGCCTCGGCAGTCATACGGACGATATGCATATAGGGATACTCATCGCCGTTTTTAGGTGCGAATCGACTATCTAAGCCATAAAGGTAGGTGAATACACCTAGAAGTAGTATCAGGAGAGCAGAACGGTAAGAAAATGAACCTCGCATACCTATAGTTTATAGGTATGCAGGAAGACCTGATAAAAGTAGGTTTAGCCTCTTTTCGAATGAGCTTATGAAAAATGAATATGAAGCAATTCTCACTTTTTACAGAGCTTCTTGTTTAAGATGCTAGTAAGTGAAAGCGTAATAGATTATTCAGAAATAAACCAAATGGAGATGAACCCCATGCGAGCAAAGTATCTCAAACCCGCAATCCTAGCAGCGCTCTATATCGGCTTTAGCCATTGGAGTGGTAACGCCCTTGCGCAAAACGCTGATGCCAGCAATTTATACAAACGCAGTCTTGCTGCTACCTGCGCCAACTGTCACGGCACTGATGGCAAGGGGGTGGTTGAGGGTGGGATGCCCTTAATTAACCATTTAACAAGCGAGCAAATGCTGACTCAATTGAAGGCATTTAAATCTGGCGCTCGTGAAGGAACCATTATGCCGCAGTTAGCCAAGGGCTACTCTGACGAGCAACTCGCAACTGTCGCCAATCAGCTTGGTAAGAAATAATAAGGAAGCCCATCATGGATCGTAGACACTTTATTGGTCAAAGCGCAGCGGCGCTTGGTTTACTTGCAGGCTTCTCTGGCCATGCTCGCGCTAATTTACAAAAAGCAGAAATTCTCGTCATTGGTGGTGGTTATGGCGGCGCTACTGCTGCTAAATACTTACGCCTGTTTTCAAATAACACTGCCAAAGTAACGCTCATCGAGCCAAATGCTTCATTTATTTCTTGCCCGATGTCTAATTTAGTGGTGGGTGGATCACGCACCATGGCAGAGATCACTTCGCCTTATGACAATCTGAGCAAGCGGCATGGTATCAAAATGATTCAAGATAGCGTTACAAGTATTGATGCTGATAAAAAAACTGTCAAGCTAGCGTCAGGTAAAACCTTGCGCTACGACAAGGTAGTTGTTTCTCCTGGTATTACCTTGATGATGAATGCCATTGAGGGTCTAGCTCAAGCTAATAATGATGGGGTTACCTTACAGGCTTGGAAAGCCGGTCCTGAGACCGTTGCTCTTCACAAGCAATTGGCATCAATGCGCGATGGTGGCACTTTTGCAATTAGTATTCCAGAGGCGCCTTACCGCTGCCCTCCTGGCCCGTATGAGCGTGCTTGCCAAGTAGCAAACTACCTGAAGAAGAATAAACCGAAATCCAAGGTATTGATTTTGGATGCTAACCAAGATGTGGTGTCTAAGGGCGGACTCTTTAAGAAAGTTTGGGCTGAGCAATACACTGGCATGATTGAATATTTACCAAAACATAATGTCACTGCGGTTGATGCAAAAACCAAAACAATCAAGCTTGAAGTGCAGGATGACATTAAGGCTGATGTATTGAATTTACTGCCCGCAATGAGTGCTGGTGAAATCGCAGTCAAAACAGGCTTAGCAAATTCCAATGGTCGCTGGGTGAATGTCAATTACATTAACTTTGAATCTACAGCGCAAAAGGATATCCATGTATTGGGTGACTCCATTCAAGTGGCGCCTTTAATGCCAAAATCGGGTCATATGGCTAATTCACATGCCAAAGTGGCGGCCGCGGCCATTGTGGCTGAGCTCAGCGGCTGGGAAATTAATCCAGCGCCTGTTCTCACCAATACCTGTTATAGCTTCGTGAATGAACGTGAAGTTGTCCACGTTGCCAGCGTGCATCAATATATCGCAGCTGAAAAGACCTTCAAGACCGTTCCAGGATCTGGCGGGCTATCGCCGGCACCGACCACCCTTGAGGGTGTGTACGCTTGGGGATGGGCTCGCAACATCTGGGCTGATAGCTTAGGGTAATCAAGGGAAGTACTTCTGAAAAGGGGCCTTTGGGCCTCTTTTTTTATACCTCCAGACCTCATTGGAAAATATACTGGCAAAAAGGTACTAAAAGATGCTTCTAAGCTAGAGGCAACCGTTGCCTTTATAGGAATGATGGGCAAAGGATCTGTATCAATTGAAGACTTACTGCTGCGGTTCATCTATTTAGAGATCGGCGCTATGGTTGGAATTTATTTCAAAACCAACCATATGCCAGTCCGCTTTTTGATCTACCTTGCCATTACTGCCGTTACCCGACTCATAGCAGATCGAGTGAGAGCGAATAAATCATCTTCGCCAAAAGCTAATCCAACTTAATCTTTGCCTTCTCTATAACCACTTTCCACCTAGCAATATCCGAGAAATACAAATCTGAGAATTGCTGAGTATTCAACGGGGCAACTTGAACGCCAGCCTTCTGGAAGCGGTCTTTCATCTCTGGCGTTTCTAAGATTTTCAGAATGGAGTTATTTAATTCCCTAATGATGCTTGGCGAAGTACCTGCTGGGACAAATGCTCCTTGCCATAAAGCCATTTCATAACCTTTCACGCCTGCCTCTTGCATAGTCATTAATTCAGGGGCACCACTGAAACGGGCTTTACTAGTTACGGCTAATGCTCTGACTTTATCGCCCTTATATAAAGGCAGCCCTACTGGCATACCAGCAAAATAAAAGTCAATTTGTCCACCAACTAAATCCGTGGCTGCTGGTGATCCACCTTTGTAGGGAATATGAATTGCCTGTGAACCGGTAGTAGCTAAAAATAATTCGCCTGCCATGTGATCTGAATTTCCGATACCAGAAGAACCAAAACTCAATTTTCCAGGATCTGCTTTGAGCATTGCGGTGAGATCAGCAACAGACTTGGCAGGAGAATTGTTATTCACAATCAAAATATGAGGGGTAGCTGCAACGCCAACTACTGGCAGTAAATCTTTTTGTCCATTAAATGGCAATCTTGGATTAGCCGCTACGTTAATCGCTAAGCCATTTTGTGCAAACAAAATGGTGTACCCATCTGGAGTGCTCTTGGCTACTGCGTCAGCAGCTAAGCTGCCGGCTGCACCGCCACGATTCTCAACAATGACAGACTGCTTTAAAGCAAGACTAAGCTCATTGGCGATCATTCTGCCCACAATGTCAGTTGAACTGCCTGGCGCATAGCCAATCATCATCTTGATCGGCTTATCGGGGTAAGCAGCAAAAGCTGAACCCGCGAGTACCGGAATCACTGTCAACGCTACTACAGCACTTAATGCAATGTTTTTTAATGATTTTTTAAACATATTGTCTCCTCTAGTAATGATTTTAATTCACTATAAATTTAAAGCGGCAATACCACACTCTTTAGCACAAATATTTAATGCCTCTAGCAATTCAGGTGCGACTGGAATGCCTAAACGCTTTCTCTCAGCCATCATCCTTGCAGCTCCTTCGCCTGGTACTCGAATTTCTTTAACGCCAGGCAATGTTGCTGAGTTTTTTAAATCTTCTACTAAGGTAACAACTCTACTGACAAACTCTTCCTTGTTTCCAAAAGCACTTGGGTCAACTGCAATAATAGTTTGTCCAGTGTTTGTTACCAAATCATGATGCACATTGAAATCAATCGTACCCTTTCCTACGGCGGCATTATTGAGTGCACCTGCAAGTAATCCAATCATGACAGCTAAACCATACCCCTTATAGGCACCAATTGGCAATAAGGAGCCCTCTGCAGCTCTTTTGGGATCAGTAATGGGCTTACCTTGGCGATCAATCATCCAGTCATCTGGTATAGATTCACCCCTCTGAGCTGCAACTTTTACTTTTCCGTAAGCAGCCACTGTAGTAGCAATGTCCAAGAGCACTATAGGGCCATCACCTGCTGGCACAGCAATAGCAATCGGATTAGTAGAGAGTAGCAAGTCAATACCGCCCCATGGAGCCATATGATTGGCATTGCCCACAGCCATGTAAATACCAATGTAGCCTTGCTCTGCTAATTTGCGAACATAGACTGACGCTGCGCCTGAATGATTACCGTAGTGGCTACCAATCCAGCAGACGCTGTATTTTTTTACTTTCTCAATCGCAAGCTCAACTGCTCTATTCATCACTAGATGACCTAATGCATTATCACCATTAATGAGTGCTGTTGCACCTTGCTCACGCTCAATGCGAATATTTGGAGTGAGGTTAACGCCGCCTGCCCGAATTCTCTTCAAATACGCAGGCAAACGAAAAATACCATGGCCATCAGCACCAACTAAATCAGACTTCACCATCAAATTTGCAATGATGTCAGCATCAGCCGCAGGAACCCGTTGTGATTGAAGCGCCTTTGATATAAACGCTTGGGCATCAGTGATGGCTAAATATTTCATAGGGGCTTAAATCTCTGAGCTCGCTTTAAATTCCATACTGTAAACATACTTATTTTCTGGGTGATGCGTCACCGATACCTCAAATAACTTATCCTGATCATCAAAATAACGACGAATAATCACTAAGCATGATGGATTGTGTTTGATATTGAGTTTTGTTGCAATCTCTGAAGATGCTGGGGCAGCATATACATCAACTTCTGCCCTCTCAATCCTCGCGCCATACTTTTTCTCTATCTGCTCATATACCATCACCTGTGTATGCTCTGGATCCTTTGTTAAGGAAGCAAATTGCGGCAAGATATAAATATCAGTCCAAGCAATGATCTCTTCAGACTCCTGCCGCTTACGCATACCCCCAATGTGATACCAAGATGATCCAATAGGTGCTTTCACAATTTGACTTAATGGCTTATCTAGCTCGATGTATTCTTCCACCAAGTTTTTACGATAGGTATCGCGCGAATAACTCAAGATATCAATCAGAGAATCAAAGCTTTGTGTAAAACGCCGCAAACGTTTTCTAGACACAACCTTGGTTGGAGCACCTTGGTGACGATAAATCAAGCCATTGGCTTCCAGAATTTGTAATGCGTGGCGCAGGGTATGTCGACTAGATTGAAAATCCCGACATAGATCTACCTCAGAGGGTAAGACCGACCCAACAGACCAATCACCGTTATAAATATGCTGCTCTAGCGAGTTTGCTAGAGACTTATATAAGGGCAATCGTTCTAACAATTTAGGAAAGCCCAAACATTTTTTTGCCAGCGACTGGAAGGCGAGCCTTCAAGATATCGCCAGATAAAGATTCAGTAATGTAAAGATCTTTTCCATCGGCGCCACCAAAACACATATTGGCTAAATGATGATGGTGTTGGTTCTCTGAATAAATTAAATGGGTTGGAAGCATATTGTTATCAAACCTCCAGATACCAACACCTAAGTGACATACCAACAAGCCATTCTCAGAATCCATCTCAATACCATCAGGCCCCGCCACACCACCAGTCAGCTGAATGGCTACACCAGTCTTTGATACTGAGCCATCAGCCATCAAAGGCAATCTCCAGATTTGCTGGGATCTTGTAGCAGCTACGAATACATGCTTTTCTTGCGTATTTAAAGTAATCCCGTTAGGACTGGGTACATTAAGCGCTAAGCAATCTAGTTGACCATTAGCGCGTAGTCGAAAGACGCGTCCTGTTGGATCTGCAATGCCAGTTTGACCTTGGTCTGTGAAATACAAATCGCCATTTGAGGCAAAGTGCAGATCATTTAAACCCTTAAAGTTTTCGCTATACATAGAACCTAAAATAGTCTCAATCTTTCCAGTCTTAGGGTCTAAGGCGATTAAACCTGCTTTGTAGTCGCAAATAAATGCGCGGCCATCTTTATGAAACTTCAATCCATTTGGCCAGCCATCGTATTGGGTAATTAGCTCCCACTCACCCTTGGTATCGATACGAAAAACACGGCCAAAAGGAATGTCTACAAACCACAAATTACCTTCCCGATCAAAAGAGGGGCCTTCTAGAAAACACTCTACTTCAGCACCCTGACGGTTTGGATCAGACCATCCCGTGCGAGATTTTTTCCTAAATTTCTCCGGCATGGTTGCAAAAACTTCTGTTTTTATTTTCTCAACTGGCTGGAAGGGGTTATGCATGGTCATAAAAGAGGTTCCTAGGGTAAGTTATACGGATAAGTAATTATTATTATCGAACTATTAAAACATAAATAATGATAACCTTAGCTACTTATTGATCAAAATTAATCTATCCTAATTTATTACTTATCCATATAGGTTAAAAAATATGAAATCTGTAGCTGTTGTTGGAACTGGCATCATGGGTGCTGGGATTGCAGCCGGCTTTATTGCTAAAAGCATCCCCACAATTATTTTGGGTAGATCTAAAGATAAGGCTGATGCCTGTTTAGATAAAGCCATTACTCTTGCAAAGAAGATTGGCATGTCTGGAGACAATGCCACCAAAGATGAATCTGAGATTAAGAAGCAGCAATTCGCTGGGGTATTAGAAGATTGGCAAGACTGGCATCAATGCCTATGGGTGATTGAAACCGTTGCAGAGAACTTAGAATTAAAGCAAAAGGTATTCCAATACCTCGATCAAGTCGTACCAGGAAAAATCCCCATTGGAAGTAATAGCTCTGGCTTTCCGATTAGCAAAATTGCGGAAGGCTTAACAACTGCAAATCGGATGATGGGCGCTCACTACTTCATGCCAGCAGAAGTAGTGCCTTTAGTTGAAATTGTCATGGGGCAAAAGACTGATGCCAAATATGCCGAACAGGCTTGTGCACTCTACAAAGCTATTGACAAGAAGCCAGTCTTAGTTAAAAAAGATATCCCCGGGTTTTTAGCTAATCGTATTCAGCACGCACTCATGAGAGAGGCGCTTTCACTAGTTCAACAGGGAATCGCCACTCCAGCAGATATTGATGACGCAGTGAGATATAGCTTTGGTTTTCGCTATGCCGCAGTAGGTCCAATGACTCAAAAAGAAATTTCAGGATGGGATGGGATGGCTAATGCCGCAAAAGAAATTTATCCCTCACTTTCTAACATCACTACCCTACCCCCAAAAGTAGTTCAATTAATGGCCGAAGGAAAAACGGGCATGAAAGCTGGGGAAGGTTTCAGAAAGTGGACCCCAGAAGAAATCAAAACGGTTTCTGACTCCTACTCCCGAAGATTGAAAGCTGCTTTCGACGTTCTTAATATTGAATAATTGAGTAATCTTGAGCTACAGCATCTTTAACACGATCCAGGTTGGGGGTTATACCAACTCCAGTAGCATTGAGCTGAGCAAGCTCCAAGTGACCGCGCTTCGCCGTTAATGGCTGATCACAGATATCAAAACGCAGATATTGATTTGACATGCTAAATCCCCAGGGCACATCACCGATAGCAAAACCAATAGAGGCGGTAGCAGCTCCAGATAGAGATGTTTCTGCAACTTTGCAAGCTAGATTCAGTTTTAGATTATTTCTTCGCAGAATTTGTGCACAACTCCAAGCTTCCATCACTCCGCCAGTCTTAATGAGTTTTAGACTGGCGCCATTGAGAGCATTGGCCATCATAAATTCCTCAATCTCAGTAGAGCCATGGATAGATTCATCTAAGGCGATAGAGATTGGCGAGCGCTCTTTGAGCAAAGCAAAATCAGCCAAAGTAGAGTCGGCACTAATTAGCTGCTCTGCAAACGATAATTTACTAGCCTGCACTGAAGTACAAAAACGCAGAGCGCCGTCTAAAGACATAGCGCCGTTAGCGTCTACAGAGATCACGTCACCTTCTAGCAAATCTGAAAGTAACTGGACGCGATTCAGATCCTCTTCTAGGGACAGAGAACCAATCTTAATTTTCCAATGCCTAAATCCAGCCTCACGAAATGATTTAGCATCGGCTATTTCTTTTTCAGGTGTTCCGCCAAGCATTCGCAGCAAGGGAATTTCAGTCAGCCCTACTGAACCAATGCTAATATTTATTGAACGAAGATATTTCCATAGAGAAATCGAATGCTGCTGTGTGTACAAATCAAGCAATGCCATCTCAAGACAGGATTTTGCTGATGGATTACCATACAAAATGGCATTACAAGATTTAGAAAAAAGATTAGGGGTGCTCCACTCGACAGCACGCGCTTTATCTACCAAATATTTCAAACTTGCTAAAAGGCTATCGAGGGTTTCACCAGTCATAAGGGGAGCAACAGATGCCTCTCCCCAACCTTGGCGACCCTCATCATCAGTGAGGCAAAGTAGTACTGTTTTGGCATCTACAATGACCTCTTTAGCCATCTTGATTGGCTCAATAAGTGGTATAGATAGAGGAAAGATTGTGGCCTGATTAATTTTCATTTTTATACAAAGCATTTAAGGCAAAATTTTATAACTATTAATATCAAGAATACAGAGAACATTACATGAGAAAAATATTTTTAGCATTATCACTCATCAGCATAGGCTTTTTTGCTAACGCACAGCCACAGACTTACCCTAGCCAACCCATCAAATTGATTATTCCATTTGCTGCCGGTGGTCCATCTGATGTTTTAGCAAGAGGATTTGCCCCTAAGCTTGGCGAGAACCTGGGCCAACCTATTATCATTGAGAATAAGCCTGGTGCGGGTGCTAATCTTGCTGCAGAGTATGTGGCTAATTCCAAGCCAGACGGATATACCCTATTCCTAATGATGGTGGGCACCCAGGCCATCAATGAAACGCTGTACAAAAAATTGAATTACAACCTTATTAAAGACTTTGCACCGGTAAGTCTAGTTGCCTCCTCATCTTTACTATTTGTGGCAAACCCTTCTGCACCCTTTAAAACAATTCCAGAGTTGATTGCTTACACTAAAGCCAACCCAAATAAAGTAAGCTTTGCCTCATCAGGTGCAGGTACACCACTCCATCTCGGTGGCGAACTCTTTAACACTCAAGCAGGTACCAATATCCTACATGTGCCTTACAAAGGCGCTGCGCCTGCATTAACCGATGTACTTGGTGGTCAAGTTGAAACTGCACTCGTTGGCACTCCTGCTGCGCTGCCCTATGTTCGCTCTGGTAAATTAGTTCCCCTGGGAATTACGAGTCTTAAACGCTCATCAAACGCCCCTGAGATTCCTGCAATTTCAGAGTACTTGCCTAAGTTTGAAGTGGAACTTGTCTATGCAATCGTTGCGCCTGCTAATACGCCAAAAGCGATTCTTGATAAACTAAATTCTCAATTAATCAGCGTACTCAATAACCCAAAAATCAAAGGGCAAATCAATGGTAAAGGCTTTGAGGTCCTTACTAGCACTCCAAATCAATTAAGCGAGTACATTAAGGCAGAGATTTCTAAGTGGGGCTTGATTGTTAAGAAATCTGGCGCTACTGCTGAATAATCAAACTATCTCACTGAAAGAAATCCAATGATTGAAATTTCTGAAAAACGCCTCATCGGCCCAATCATTCGCCTCCATCCTAACGACAACATTGTCGTAGCGCGTATTGATGTTGGCATTGGCACTGAAGTGCCTAGTGAGGGCTTCACTAGCCGCAGTCAAGTACCTGCGGGCTACAAAATTGCGACAAAGAAGATTCTAAAAGGTGATCCGATTCTGAAGTACAACGTGACTGTCGGTTTTGCCAATACGGATATTGAAGCGGGCACTATGGTTCACAGCCACAATACTGAGTTTCGTGAATTTGATCGCGACTATGCCTACGCTAGTGAATTTAAACCCACTCAAATGTTGCCTGAATCTGAGCGTGCGACATTTCAGGGTTATGTGCGACCCAATGGAAAAGTGGGCACACGGAACTTCATCGGGATTTTATCCACCGTGAATTGCTCCGCAACTGTAGTGAATAAAATTGCTGACTGGTTCACACCAGAAAGATTGAAAGATTTTCCCAATGTGGATGGCGTTGTGGCATTTAGCCATGACATTGGCTGCGGTATGGAAATGAGCGGTGAACCAATGCAGCTGCTCCGCCGCACGATGGCTGGTTATGCGCGTCATCCCAATCTTGCTGCTGCACTGATTGTGGGTCTTGGCTGTGAGCGCAATCAAT
>CAMBBT010000009.1 GCA_945864455.1 Polynucleobacter meluiroseus
ATTATGAAAAATAAAGAATTAGCAACTAAAGATCTGACTGGCTTGAATGCAGAATTAACAGAGCTCTTAAAGACTAACTTTAAGCTCCGCATGCAAAAGGGCACTCAGCAACTCACTAATACCAGCCAATTGGGTAAGACTAAGCGCGACATTGCTCGTGTAAAGACTTTTATTTCCCAAAAGACTGCACAGAAATAAGGAAAAAGGGATATGACAGAATTATCTAAACCCTTGCGTCGCACCCTTGTAGGCCGGGTTGTTAGCGACAAAATGCAAAAAACAGTGACGGTATTGGTTGAGCGTCAAGTAAAGCATCCGGTGATTGGTAAGTACGTTGGCCAGTCCAAAAAGTACCACGCTCATGACGAAGCTGGCACATATAAGATGGGTGATACCGTCGAAATTGCTGAATCTAAGCCAATTTCACGCACTAAATCTTGGGTTGTGACCCGTTTAGTTGAGGCTTCAAAGGGTATTTAAGGGATTTTGGTGGAAATTCTCCCCAAATCCCTGTTTTACGTAGTAGAATAGAAGGCTTCTCTGGATTTATTGGAGAAGCAGCGTTTTTCATTAATTCCGGGTTTTAGCCTTCGTTAAAGCCCCTAGACGGAACCAAGACTGTTTGCCTTTGGCCAATAAGTTGGGGATTAGAAATGATACAAACCGAAAGTAGATTGCAGGTCGCCGATAACACAGGCGCCAGTGAAGTTTTGTGCATCAAGGTACTGGGCGGCTCTAAGCGTCGTTATGCCAGTATTGGTGATGTCATCAAAGTCAGCGTTAAGTCAGCTGCTCCACGTGGCCGTGTAAAAAAGGGCGATATTTATAACGCTGTTGTGGTGAGAACAGCTAAGGGTGTTCGCCGTCCAGACGGTTCATTGATTAAATTCGATGCAAACGCTGCGGTATTACTCAACGCTAAGTTAGAGCCAATTGGCACACGTATCTTTGGACCAGTTACACGCGAATTGCGTACTGAAAAGTTCATGAAGATCGTTTCTCTCGCCCCCGAAGTGATTTAAGAGGCTGATATGAAAAAGATTCGTAAAGGTGATTCCGTAGTTTTGTTGACTGGCCGCGATAAAGGCAAGCAAGGAACTGTAACGGACGTTCTCGAGCACAAACTAGTGATCGAAGGCGTGAATATTTATAAAAAGAGCGTTAAGCCAAACCCAGCTGCTGGTGTAACCGGTGGCATGATTGACAAGACGATGCCTGTTCACATTTCTAATGTGGCTTTGGTTGACGGTAACGGCAAACCATCACGTGTTGGTATCAAACTCGTTGACGGTAAAAAGCAGCGTTTCCTTAAAACCACTGGCGCAACATTAAGCGCATAAGGGGCATGGAGAAATTATGAGCACACGTTTTCAAGAACACTACCAACAAAAAGTTGTTGCTGATTTGATTGCCAAGTTTGGTTACAAGTCTGTCATGCAAGTTCCGCGTATCACTAAAGTAACCCTAAATATGGGCTTGGGCGATGCGGTGAACGATAAGAAGATTATCGAAAATGCAGTTGGCGATTTAACTAAAGTTGCGGGCCAAAAGCCAGTAGTAACTAAGGCTAAAAAAGCGATTGCAGGTTTCAAAATTCGTCAAGGCTACCCAATCGGCGCCATGGTGACATTGCGTGGTCAACGCATGTACGAATTCTTGGATCGTTTCGTTACCGTTGCATTGCCGCGCGTACGTGACTTCCGTGGAATCTCCGGTAAAGCATTTGACGGCCGTGGTAATTACAACATCGGCGTTAAAGAACAGATCATTTTCCCTGAAATCGAATACGACAAAATTGATGCCCTCCGTGGTCTCAATATCAGTATTACGACGACTGCTAAAACCGACGAAGAAGCAAAAGCTTTGTTGGCAGCATTTAAATTCCCTTTCCGCAATTAAGAGGCTAACGTGGCAAAACTATCCCTGATTGAGCGCGAGAATAAGCGCGCAAAAACTGTAGAGAAGTACGCTGTAAAGCGTGCCGAACTCAAAGCGATCATTGCTGATCAATCGCGCAGCGATGAAGAACGCTATGAAGCTCGCTTGAAGCTACAGGCACTTCCACGTAACGCAAGTCCGATTCGTCAAAGAAATCGTTGTTCATTAACCGGTCGCCCACGCGGTGTATTCAGCAAGTTTGGTTTAGCGCGTAGCAAAATTCGTGAAATTGCCTTTCGTGGCGAAATCCCCGGTATCACCAAGGCCAGCTGGTAAGCGGCGAAAGAATTAGGAGAACTCATGAGTATCAGCGATCCAATTGCCGACATGTTGACTCGGATCCGCAATGCGCAAGCAGTGCAAAAGCCCGTAGTCTTGATGCCGTCGTCAAAAGTTAAAGTAGCCATCGCAAAAGTTTTGCAAGATGAAGGCTATATCGAAAGTTTTGAAATCAAAGGTGAAGCAGCTAAGCCAGTGCTCCATATTGATCTCAAATACTATGCAGGCCGCCCCGTTATTGAGCGTATTGACCGTGTTTCGACACCAAGTCTGCGTATCTATAAAGGTCGCCATGACATTCCAGAAGTAATGAATGGTTTGGGCATTGCAATTATTTCAACCCCTCAAGGCGTAATGACTGACCGCAAAGCACGTGCAACAGGCGTGGGCGGCGAAGTTATTTGCTACGTAGCTTAAGGAGAGAAATATGTCCCGCGTAGGTAAATCACCCATTACAGTTCCTAAGGGAGCTGAAATCAGCATCATTGGTGCAAACATTACTGTTAAAGGCCCATTGGGCACTTTGACGCATAACTTGCATCCTTCTGTTGGTTTAAAACAAGCAGACGGCGTACTGACAGTGTTTGTCAATAATGACTCACCAGAAGCTGGTGCTCAGTCTGGTACAGTACGTGCTTTAGTAAACAATATGGTTATAGGCGTAACTGCTGGCTTTGAACGCAAGCTCAGCCTGGTAGGCGTTGGCTACCGTGCTGCTGCTCAAGGCGAAACATTGAAGTTGCAGTTGGGTTTCTCACACGACATTATTTACAAGCTACCAAAGGGTGTCAAAGCTGAGACTCCATCTCAAACCGAAATCATTATTAAAGGCTTCAACAAGCAGCAAGTTGGCCAGGTCGCAGCTGAAGTTCGCGCATACCGTTCACCAGAGCCATACAAAGGCAAGGGTGTACGTTACGTCGACGAAGTTGTGCATCTAAAAGAAACTAAGAAGAAGTAAGCGAGATTAGAAAATGAATAAAGACGAATCCAGACAAAGACGTGCTCGGCAGACTCGTATTCGCATTGCCGAAGCATTGGCAAATCGCTTAACAGTTATCCGTAGCAATACTCATATTTCTGCACAGGTATATAGCCCATGCGGAACCAAAGTTGTAGCAGCTGCTTCAACAATGGAAAAAGAATTACGCCAAGCGATCAAAAACGGCGGCAACGCTGAAGCGGCAAAACAAATCGGTAAGTTGGTTGCTGAGCGTGCTGTTAAGGCAGGCATTGTTGATGTTGCTTTTGATCGTTCCGGTCATCGTTATCACGGCCGTATTAAGGCCTTAGCTGAAGCTGCGCGTGAAGCCGGCCTGAAGTTCTAATAGGGTTTAGGAAAAAACATGGCAAAAATGCAAACTAAGATGCAAAACGAAGAGCGTGATGATGGTCTTCGCGAGAAGATGATCGCTGTTAATCGTGTCACTAAAGTGGTTAAGGGTGGCCGTATTCTCGGCTTCGCTGCACTCACTGTAGTTGGCGATGGTGATGGCCGCATCGGTATGGGTAAAGGCAAATCAAAAGAAGTTCCAGTTGCTGTTCAAAAGGCAATGGACGAAGCGCGTCGCAAGATGATCAAGGTTTCCTTGCGTAAAGGTACTTTGCAACACACTGTTACTGGCCAACATGGTGCATCACGTGTTCTGATCTCTCCTGCTAAAGACGGTACTGGAATTATTGCCGGCGGCCCAATGCGCGCGATTTTTGACGTAATGGGCGTAACTAACGTTGTTGCTAAGTCACTCGGTTCTACAAATCCTTATAACTTAGTTCGTGCAACGATTGATGGTTTAAGCAAGATGAGTACTCCTGCTGAGATTGCTGCTAAGCGCGGTAAGTCAGTTGAAGAGATTCTCGGCTAAGACCAAAAGATTAGGAATCTATAAATGACAACATCTCACTCTAAAGTCAAACTGCAATTAGTACGCAGTTTGATCGGCACACGCGAGAGCCATCGTGCAACTGTACGTGGCTTAGGCCTTCGTCGTATCAATTCAGTTTCTGAATTGGAAGACACTCCAGCTGTTCGCGGCATGATTAATAAAGTTTCTTATCTAGTTAAAGTCGTTAGCTAATAACTAGCGAGTAAATAGGCGAATAATATGCAACTCAATACACTCAAACCCGCAGAGGGCTCCAAGAAAAATCGTCGTCGCGTAGGTCGCGGTATTGGTTCTGGTCTTGGTAAAACTGCTGGCCGTGGTCACAAAGGTCAAAAATCCCGTTCCGGTGGTTTCCATAAGGTTGGATTCGAGGGCGGTCAAATGCCGATGTATCGTCGTTTACCAAAACGCGGATTCGTGTCTTTGACACGTCGCCACGTTGGTCAAATTACTTTGAACGACTTAGCAAAAATCAACTTGCCAGAAGTAGACTTGTTGGTTTTAAAAGCACACGGCTTTGCTGGTGAGCAAATCAATGCAGTGAAAGTTGTTAAAACTGGTGAGCTCAAGATAGCTGTAACCCTCAAGGGCGTTACAGCTACTGCCGGCGCTAAAGCAGCTATCGAAGCAGCTGGCGGCAAATTGGTTGAAGCAGCTTAATAGGTCTTTTTATTTAATATGGCATTAGCACCTACCACTAACCCAGGCACTGCAGCAGCAGGAGGCAAGTTTGGCGAATTACGCCAACGCTTGATTTTCTTGGTGTTGGCTTTGCTCGTGTTCCGTTTGGGTGCCCATATTCCAGTTCCCGGTATCGATCCTGACCAATTGGCTCAGTTATTTGCGGAACAAAAAGACGGTATCTTGGGGATGTTCAATTTATTCTCAGGTGGTGCTTTATCTCGCTTCACTGTATTTGCCTTGGGAATCATGCCTTACATCTCTGCATCGATCATCATGCAGCTAATGACGATTGTTGTCCCAACTTTGGAGGCATTGAAAAAAGAGGGGCAAGCAGGTCAGCGCAAGATTACTCAGTACACGCGTTATGCCACTGTGTTGTTAGCCACTTTCCAGGCAATGGGAATCTCAGTTGCTTTGCAAGCTCAACCTGGCCTAGTAGTTAATCCCGGCTTAATGTTTGAACTCAATACCGTAGTGACCTTGGTAACTGGCACGATGTTTCTGATGTGGCTTGGTGAGCAAATTACTGAGCGTGGTCTTGGTAATGGTATTTCCATCATTATTTTTGGCGGCATTGTTTCTGGCTTGCCAAGCGCATTAGCTAGCTTGTTAGAGTTGGTTCGTACTGGCTCGATGAATATTATTTCTGCCTTGCTTATCGTTGTGATTTGCGTGGCAGTGACCTATTTTGTGGTGTTTGTAGAGCGCGGTCAGCGCCGTATCTTAGTGAACTACGCTAAGCGTCAAGTAGGTAACAAGATCTATGGCGGCCAATCTTCTTACTTCCCATTGAAGTTAAATATGGCAGGCGTTATTCCCCCAATTTTTGCTTCTTCAATTATTTTGTTTCCAGCAACCATCGCTGGCTGGTTTACATCAGGTGAACCTACTAATATGTTTAGCAGAATTGTTAAGGATTTAGCAGCTACTTTGGCCCCAGGTCAGCCCGTATATACGATCCTGTATGGAGCAGCAATTATTTTCTTCTGCTTTTTCTATACCGCTTTGGTATTTAACAGCCGTGATACTGCTGAGAACCTCAAGAAAAGCGGCGCTTTTGTACCAGGTATTCGTCCAGGCGATCAAACAGCACGTTATATCGATAAGATCTTGGTGCGTTTGACCCTGGCTGGTGCGATTTATATGGTTTTGGTTTGTTTGTTGCCAGAATTTTTAGTGTTGAAGTACAACGTGCCGTTTTATTTCGGTGGTACTTCATTGTTGATTATTGTTGTTGTAGCAATGGATTTCATGGCTCAAGTTCAGTCATTTGTGATGCAGCAGCAGTATGGCTCTTTGATGAAAAAAGCCAACTTTAATATGGGCGCCTAACTGAATGTCTAAAGACGATGCAATTCAGATGGCGGGTGAAATTACAGAGAATTTGCCGAACGCGATGTTTCGCGTGAAGCTGGAAAACGGACATGTAGTTCTGGGGCACATTTCCGGAAAGATGCGGATGCATTACATCCGTATTTTGCCGGGAGATAAGGTAACGGTGGAGATGACTCCCTATGACCTTACAAGAGCCAGAATTATTTTCCGGGCGAAGTAAATATTTAGTAGTACCTATTTTTAAGAGGTGAGTTATGAAAGTTTTAGCATCCGTTAAGTGTATTTGCAGAAATTGCAAGATCATTAAGCGCAAACGTGTTGTGCGTGTGATCTGTTCTTCAGACGCACGTCATAAGCAGCGTCAAGGCTGATCTAGTTAATTAAGAGGAAATCTCATGGCACGTATCGCTGGGGTAAACATCCCAAATCATCAACACACTGTCATTGGTTTGACAGCAATTTTTGGTATTGGCACAACTCGTGCTCGCAAAATTTGCCAAACCACAGGTGTTGCTATCGATAAAAAAATCAAAGATCTTACTGACGCTGACTTGGAAAAGTTGCGTGATGAAGTAGGTAAGTTCATCACCGAAGGTGACCTTCGTCGTGAAGTAACTATGAGCATCAAGCGTTTGATGGACTTAGGTTGCTACCGTGGCGTACGTCATCGTAAGGGCCTGCCAGTTCGTGGACAACGTACTAAGACTAATGCGCGTACCCGTAAGGGCCCACGCAAGTCTGGCGTGCAACTGAAGAAATAATCAAGAAAGTTTATTGACATGGCAAAACAACAATCCGCTTCTGTCGCTTCACAGCGCACTCGCAAGAAGGTTAAAAAGAACGTTGCTGACGGTATCGCGCACGTTCATGCTTCTTTTAACAACACCATTATTACGATCACTGATCGTCAAGGAAATGCGCTTTCATGGGCAACTTCTGGTGGCCAGGGCTTCAAGGGCTCCCGTAAATCAACCCCTTTTGCTGCTCAGGTAGCCGCAGAAGTTGCTGGTAAAGCTGCCGTTGAATGCGGTATCAAGAACTTGGAAGTTCAGATCAAGGGTCCGGGCCCAGGTCGTGAATCAGCAGTACGTGCATTGAACTCTTTGGGCATCAAGATCACCGAGATTCAAGACGTAACTCCAGTTCCACACAATGGTTGCCGTCCTCCTAAGCGTCGTCGTATTTAAGCTAGGGAGTTAGTAGTAAAAGTTTAGTAGTTTTTTATTTAAAGCCCACTGTTCATCTGATTTAAAGGGTGAACTCACCGCCGGTCGCAAGACTGCGGCAAAGAAAGGAAAGCATCGTGGCACGTTACTTAGGGCCTAAGGCCAAATTAGCACGTCGGGAAGGTACCGACTTATTTTTAAAGAGCGCACGTCGCGCCCTGTCAGACAAGTGCAAGTTAGATACTAAGCCTGGTCAACATGGTCGTACGTCTGGCTCAAGAACATCGGATTACGGTAATCAATTGCGCGAAAAGCAAAAGGTTAAACGTATCTATGGCATTTTAGAGCGTCAATTTCGTCGTTACTTCGCAGAAGCTGAGCGTCGTAAGGGCAATACTGGTGAAACATTGCTCCAGTTGCTTGAGTCACGTCTCGACAACGTGGTGTATCGCATGGGCTTTGGTTCAACACGCGCCGAAGCACGTCAGTTGGTTTCTCATTGCGCAATTTTGCTCAATGGTAGCCCAGTGAATATCCCATCTATTCAGGTTAAGCCTGGTGATGTGGTTGCTATTCGTGAAAAAGCGAAGAAGCAAACACGTATTACAGAATCACTTAATTTAGTTCAGCAAATGACTGCTATCAATTGGGTTTCAGTTGATGCTGGCAAGCTAGAGGGAACGTTCAAGCAAGTGCCAGACCGCGAAGAAATCAGCGGTGAAATTAATGAAAGTTTGATCGTTGAATTGTATTCACGCTAATTAGGCACTATCAAGGAAAAAATATGCAAACAAATTTGCTCAAGCCAAAAATTATTTCTGTTGAAGCGCTGACCGCCAACCAAGCTAAGGTTGTTATGGAGCCTTTCGAGCGTGGCTATGGCCACACACTCGGAAATGCATTACGTCGTGTACTTTTGTCCTCGATGGTTGGTTATGCACCAACTGAAGTAGCAATTGCAGGTGTAGTTCATGAGTACTCGACTTTAGATGGAGTTCAAGAGGATGTAGTTAACCTTTTGCTCAATCTCAAAGGCATCGTATTTAAGTTACAGTCACGTGATGAAGTCACTATCAATTTGCGTAAAGAAGGCCCAGGCGTCGTTACAGCAAAAGATATCGATTTACCGCATGATGTAGAAATCATAAATCCTGATCACGTGATCGCTCACTTGTCTGCTGGTGGCAAGTTAGATATGCAGATCAAAGTTGAAAAAGGCCGTGGCTATGTACCAGGCAACGTGCGTCAATACAACGACGAAACTACTAAGATCATTGGTCGTATCGTGTTAGATGCCTCGTTTAGCCCAGTAAGCCGTGTTAGCTATGCGGTTGAATCTGCCCGTGTTGAACAACGTACCGACCTCGATCGTCTCGTAATGACGATCGAAACAAACGGTGTGTTGTCTCCTGAGGAAGCAATTCGTCAAGCAGCTACTATCTTGGTTGATCAGTTAGTTGTATTCGCAGCTCTTGAGAGCAGCGAAGTTTCTGGTGATCTTGCACCAAGCCGCTCTTCAATGGTTGATCCAATGTTGATGCGTCCAGTAGATGACCTCGAGCTCACAGTTCGCTCTGCAAACTGCTTGAAGGCTGAGAACATTTACTATATTGGTGACTTGATTCAACGTACAGAGAATGAATTGTTGAAGACGCCTAATTTGGGTCGTAAGTCTTTGAATGAAATTAAAGACGTATTGGCTGCTCGTGGCTTAAGTCTTGGCATGAAACTCGAAAGCTGGCCTCCAGCTAACCTCGAGAAATAATTAGAAAGGAAGCATCATGCGTCACGGAAACGGCTTACGCAAACTCAATAGAACATCCTCACATCGCTTGGCGATGCTGCGCAATATGTCCAATTCTCTTTTGGAGCACGAAGTGATTAAAACCACTTTGCCAAAAGCAAAAGAATTGCGCATGGTTGTTGAGCCTTTGATTACCTTAGGTAAAAAAGATAACTTGGCAAACCGTCGCTTGGCATTCAATCGCACACGTGATCGCGATATCGTGGCTAAACTCTTCACAGAGCTAGGTCCACGTTACGCAACACGTCCAGGTGGCTACCTTCGTATTTTGAAGTTTGGCTTTCGTCATGGCGACAATGCGCCAATGGCACTGGTTGAGTTGCTTGATCGCCCAGAAGTTGATGAAACAGCAACTGTGGTTGAAGAGGCTTAAGTCTCGCAGTTATTTCAAAAGCCAGGCTTCGGTCTGGCTTTTTTCATTGATAGGTTTATAAATACGGTATGCCTCAAAATCTCTCAGTCAATCCCAATAGGCTTCTAGTCGTCGTTACCAGCCTGCCGAGCATGGAAGCCGCTACAGCTTTAGCCAAAGCCCTAGTTGAGTCACATCTTGCAGCCTGTGTTCAGATGAATGAAGGGATTTATTCAGTCTACCGCTGGGAAGGGAGGGTTTGCGAGGAGCAAGAGATTCTCTTGTCTGCAAAAACGATGTCTGATCAATGGGAAGAGGTCTGCGCATTCATAAAAGAAAGCCATCCTTATGATCTTCCTGAGATTTTGGCCTTTTCACCAGAGCAATACGACCAGCAATATGGTCAGTGGGTTAAGTCTGAGGTAAATTCAAAGATATGAGATTACCTTCTTTCATGACAAAGATTTTTGGGCTACTACTGCTCTTATCGGCGCAAGTATTTGCAGCACCAGATTTTTTGCCGCCAGAAAAAGCTTTTCGCGTAGAGGCTACTTGGTTAGCAAATTCTAATCAACTTGAGATTGAATTTATTCCTGCTAAAGGCTACTACATCTACCAGGAATCGCTTCAATTTGAGGTTGGCGCCGAGCCCGAAAAGCTAAGTAATATAAGGCCTAAATTGCCATTAGGTGTGGAAAAGTTTGATGAGACTTTTCAGAAAAAAATGCAGATTTATAGGCAGCCCTTGATAGTTTTATTGGATATCAAACCTGTTTCTGGCAAACCTATCCATGCTGAGGTAACTCTACAAGGATGTGCAGAAGCTGGCATTTGTTATCCACCCACAACCTTAAAGTTTTTACTGGCAGCGCCTGGCGTTAAAGCGGCACCAATACCGGAAGTGCGTGAAGGCTCGCAAAATATAACTCAGCCCAAAGCCGAATTTAGTCTGACTGATCTATGGCGTGATCGAGATGACGTTAATGCGATTAACCGCTTTTTAGCAAACACTTCTACAGCTTATTTATTCTTGGCTTTCTTTGTGTTGGGCCTTGCATTGGCATTTACGCCTTGTGTTTTACCGATGCTCCCAATTCTCTCTAGCGTGATCTTTGGTTCTCAAGGCGGTAAAACTATTTCTAAGGGGCGTGCAAGCCTCTTGGCGCTCTCTTATGTGTTGGGCATGGCCTTGGTCTATGCCTTGGCAGGAACCTTAATGGCTGCCCTAGGCGGTAGCGTACAAAGGGTGCTGCAAAGCCCAGTTGCACTGGCTGCCTTTGCCTTACTACTATTAGCCCTTTCAGGGAGTCTATTTGGGCTGTATGAGCTTCGTTTGCCGCATTCATGGCACCAGCAGGTTGATCGCCTGGCAGGACGCCAAAAGGGTGGCAGTGTCTTTGGTGCTCTTGCTTTAGGCGGAATCTCCACTTTAGTCGCAAGCCCCTGTATCACGGCACCATTAGCAGGCGTATTGGCATTTATTGCCCAAACTGGGTCTATGTCCTTAGGGGCTGGATTGCTTTTTGTCATGGCTTTAGGAATGGGCTTGCCGCTCCTCTTCATTGCCATTGAGGCGCGCATTTTGATCCCTTCAACAGGTATTTGGATGATTTGGTTACAGCGTGTCTTGGGGGTTTTACTCGTAGCAACTGCAGCGTGGATTGCATCTCCATTGCTGGGGCAGAAGGATATCAATGGGTCTATAAAAATTGTCAATGGACAAAAAATTCATCAAGTTAGTGATTTATCTTTCGTAGTGATTCACTCCCAAGCAGAGCTTGATGCACAGCTTAGTCAAGCAAAGCAAGCTCAAAAATTAGTATTACTCGATTTTTATGCAGATTGGTGTATCAGCTGTAAAGAGATGGAGATTAATACTTTTGCCAACCCAGCAGTTAGTAAAGAATTAAAACAATTTGTTTTGCTGCAGGCTGACGTGACTGCGAATAGCCCTGATAATCAAGCATTACTAAAGCGCTTTGGTTTGTTCGGCCCGCCAGGTATTTTGTTCTTTAATCTCAATTCTGAAGAGCAAAAAGATCAACGCGTGATTGGCTATATGCCACCCCAACGCTTCCTTGACCGCCTACTCAAGTTACCTTAAAACTAGTAATCATGCCCAGAATACATTCTATTTATATAGCCCCTCAGGCTGGAGAGCCAATGAATAAAAGAGAGGGTGCAAGATTTATGGTTGGGGCAGGAATTGAGGGTGATAGATATGCACTTGGTATTGGCGCATTCTCTGGCTCAATTCCAGCAAAGATCAGAGATGTATCACTCATTGCACTGACAGGAATTGAGGATGCTAATCAAGAACTAGAGGCAAGTGGATTAAGTGCCTATCTTGCCAGTGAGGTCAGAAGAAATATTGTCATTGAGGGTATGAGTTCGGATGATCTCAATCAATTGCTTGGAAAAGAGTTTTCTCTAGGCTTGATTAGATTGAGGGCTACAGAGTTATGTATTCCTTGCGAGCGCCCAGCAAATCTTAGTGAGAAATCAAACTTTTTGTCAGCCTTTAAAAACAGAGGCGGTATTAGAGCTCAAATTTTAGACTCTGGCGAAGTCAGAGTTGGCGACCAGCTCAAGTAGGCCTTACTTGCCTGACTTGATGAGTCTTGCAGCTTCGAGTGCAAAGTAAGTCAGTACGCCACTTGCACCAGCACGTTTAAATGCAAGCAGAGATTCCATCATCACGGCGTCGTGATCGAGCCAACCATTCTGTGCGGCGGCTTTAAGCATCGCATATTCACCACTCACTTGGTATGCATAAGTGGGGTAATCAAACTCTTCTCTAACGCGACGTACGATATCTAGATATGGCATGCCAGGCTTAACCATAACCATATCTGCGCCCTCACCAATATCAAGAGCAACCTCCCGCAAAGCTTCGTCGCTATTAGCACAATCCATTTGATAAGTTTTTTTATCTGCTTTACCGAGGTTCTTGGCTGAACCCACTGCATCTCTAAATGGACCATAAAACGCAGAGGCGTATTTAGCTGAATAGGCCATGATGCGCGTATGAATCAATTTCTTTTGTTCGAGCGCTTCCCGAATTTTTCCGATGCGGCCATCCATCATGTCTGATGGTGCAACGATATCGACGCCAGCCTCAGCTTGAGTAACCGCCTGCTGAACTAAGATTGCGCTCGTCTCATCATTCAGAATGCGGCCTTGATCATCGAGAATGCCATCTTGACCATGGCTGGTATATGGATCAAGTGCAACATCGGTCATGATTCCTAAATTGGGAAAGCGTTTTTTGAGTTCGCGAACCGCATTAGGAATGAGACCTTGTGGATTAAAAGCTTCTCTGCCATCAGGTGTTTTTAATGCTACATCAATTACCGGAAATAAAGCCAAAACAGGAATACCGAGATCTACGCACTCTTGTGCAACATTTAATAGTAAGTCCAATGAAATACGGTTGATACCCGGCATCGAAGCTACTGCTTCAGATTTACCTTTACCCTCTAGTAAGAACACGGGGTAGATCAAGTCATTTACAGAAAGACTATTTTCTTGCATGAGGCGACGCGACCAATCATCGCGACGCATGCGGCGAGGGCGGTGCCCTGGAAAGTTGAGCAAAGAGTTAGCTTGTGATTTCATTTTCATGAGTTTCTGTTTCAAATAGCCATTTAATCACTAAATTATCTGCTTCTTCAAGACCAATACGTTTTGTGCTTGAGAATAATTGTGCCGTAAGTTGCTTAGAATCGCCCGTGCCATCCGGCAAGGCAGGGTCGTATTGTTGCAATTGCTTCTGAACGGCCTCAAGAGCGTGTTTGCACTCACTTTTATTGAGTTTGTCGCATTTGCTCAGCAAAATATGGATCGGTTTGCCAGTGGGCACAAACCACTGAATCATTTGCTCATCCAAGTCAGTAATGCCGCGCCGGGCATCCACAATCAGAACCATGCCTACTAACTGCTCACGCTCCTGAAGATAGTCGCTGAGAAGGCTATTCCAGTGGTACTTGATCTCACGGTTAACTGCCGCATAGCCATAGCCTGGTAAGTCGACCAGATAGGCTAAAAGCTCATCTTTAGCGAACAGTCCAAAGTAGTTGATATGTTGGGTACGGCCGGGCGTTTTACTGGCAAAAGCAAGTCTTTTTTGATTACATAGAACGTTAATAGCGCTGGATTTTCCCGCATTTGAACGGCCTGCAAATGCCACCTCACGCAAAGGTGTGGCAGGTAGGCAATGGGTGTCATTGACTGTGGTGGCGAATCGGGCTTGAAAGAGTTTAGACATGTCCTGAAGCTATTGTAAAATCATGAAATAATTCATGGTGTTGGGCAAAAAGAGTAGTAAATATAGGCCCAAACACTTTTAGGAATTTTTGCCAAGGTAAACATAATGCGTCAAAGCTCTGAAATCTCCAAATTAACTGGTTTACGTGCTGGTTTTGTGGTTCTCTCTATTTTCGCTCTGATCGGTATTTCTGGGGCTACTATGGCTGCCGATCCAGCTCCAATGGCTCCAGAAGCTCAAGCGAAGGCTGCAGTGCCAGGTAAACCAAAGGTTGATCCCATTGCTGGTGAGGCCCTTTACTCTAATGGAGATGCAAAACGTGGCGTCACCGCTTGTATTACTTGTCATGGCCCTAAAGGTCAAAGTGCAGTGAGTACATGGCCTAAGTTGTCTGCGCAACATGCCGCATATACAAGCAAGCAACTGAAAAACTTCAAAGAGGGTACTCGTGCTAACGCAATCATGATGGCTATGTCCGTAACATTGACTGAGCAAGACATGCAAGATATTTCCGCATACTTAGTGAAGCAGCCCCTTTCACAAGGGGTAGCTCAAAACAAAGAAACTATTGCGTTGGGTCAAAGTATTTACCGTGGCGGAATTGCTGCAAAAGGCGTGCCAGCTTGTGCTGCATGCCACAGCCCAACAGGCGCTGGTATTGCCGCTCAATATCCACTCTTAGGTGGCCAATGGGCTGACTACACCAATGCACAGCTGATGGCATTCCGTGAAGGGGTTCGTAAAAATAGCAGCCAAATGACTACTATTGCTACTAAGCTTTCTGATCAAGAAATGAAGGCAGTTTCTGATTACATGGCCGGTTTACATTAAGAAATGACTCTCAGCTTCAAATAAAAACCCCGCTCAGGTAGCGGGGTTTTTATTTGCTTCCATTCCCAGGGAATTACTTTGGCAAAATGGTTTCGCTTGCAAATAAGTCAGATGTTTTTTCACGCGCACGAATGACATAAACATTTTTTCCATCAACCATAATCTCAGCAGGTTTTGGACGAGTGTTGTAGTTAGATGCCATGACAAATCCGTAAGCACCAGTTGAAAGGATTGCCAGAAGATCACCTTCTTCTACAGCAAGTTTGCGATCTCTCCCTAACCAATCACCAGACTCACAGACTGGCCCAACAACATCATAGGTCGAGCTCTTAGCCTCTTTGGTTTGAACAGGAACAATGCCATGATGCGCTTCATATAGGGCTGGACGCATCAACTCTGTCATAGCAGCATCAACAATGCAGAAGTTTTTCTCAGCACCGGGTTTGAGGTATTGAACAGTGGTGAGGAGTACACCGGCATTGCCCACTAAAGATCTACCGGGCTCTAGAACAATGTCTAAATGAGCAAAGCCGCGTTTTGCAACATGGTTTAAAAGTGCATTCGTGAACTCGGTGATATCGGGTGGTGTTTCATCGCTATAGGCAATGCCGAGGCCACCACCTAAATCAAGATGGTGAATCACAATACCTTCCTTCTGAAGCTGCTCGACTAAGTCTAAAACTTTATCCAAAGCATCTAAGTAGGGCGCAGTAGTAATAATTTGAGAACCAATGTGACAGTCAATGCCCACCACATCAATTTGTGAGAGTTGACTAGCCTCGCGATATGTTTTTAAAACTTCGTGATACGCAATGCCAAATTTATTTCCTTTTAAGCCAGTAGAAATATAAGGGTGTGTTTGTGCATCGACATCTGGATTAACGCGTAAAGATACTGGCGCGTGGCAGTTTAACTTACTAGCAACGCGATTAATATTATGAAGTTCGGCAATCGACTCAACATTGATGCATTTAACTCCAGCTTCTAGAGCGGCGGCGATTTCAGTAGCGGATTTGCCAACACCAGCGAATACTAGACTTTTAGGATCGGCACCAATTGCCAATGCGCGGGCTAATTCTCCGCCGCTCACTAAGTCAAACCCTGCACCGAGTTTTTTGAAGCAATCAATCACTGCCAAATTGCTATTTGCTTTCATGGCGTAATGGACACGTGCGCGACGCTTACCTTTGCTGTCAATACAAGCCTTGTCATAAGCTTGGTAAGCTTCAGTCAGCGCTTTCTTGCTGTAGACATAAAGCGGCGTACCAAATTCTTTTGCTAAATCGGCTAGCCGAACTTCTTCAGCATACCAATTGCCTTCACGCTCAGTAAATCCAGATAACGGAGGAAGTGGAATTGCTTTGCTTGTCATTGCTTTACCGGTGATGAATTGCTGGTGTTAGCAGGGGTTTGTGGTGGATAGAGCTTGCCTTTAGGTTCCTGCTCTGGAGGGGCTGGTGGCGCACTAGGTGGATTTGGCATAAATAGAGGGCCTCTAACCCCACATCCAACAAGGGCTATTAGTAGGGCAATGCCAAAGGCTCTATTGAGAATCGCTATCATGAATGTCTCTAAAACGAATGATTGAATATAGCATGCAGGACTCCAGAATGAATCCAAATAATTTGACCGTAGAAGCCATTGATGACAAGCAGTTTCATCAGCTAGGCAGTAATTTATTACAGTCTATTGAAGTGGCCTTGGAGGCCGCTGATGATGAATTGAATCTGGATTTGGATGTGGAGCGCCAAGGCGGCAATGTCATCAATATCCGCTTTAGGGATAAAAGCGTGATTGTGGTCAATACCCAGCCACCTTTACATGAAATTTGGGTGGCAGCGAAGTCTGGCGGTTATCACTACCGCTGGGCAGGAACTATGGCAACGCCTTTGTGGCTTGATACTAAGACCGGTAGAGAGTTATTGGGTGATCTGACGCAGTTTGCTAGTGCGCAGGCTGGTCAAGCAATCAAAATTACCTTGACTAAGCCTTAAGTCTTTTAGCTTGCACCAGTAGCAGCTAAAGTTTCGATCACCTGAGTATCGGGCACGCTCTTGATTTGAGCCTTACCAATCTTCTCTAGGATTACATAGCGAATTTGGCCGCCCTCAGTTTTCTTATCGACTTGCATCAGTTCCATATAACGTACTGCGCCAAATTTAGGCGGAACAGTAGGCAGGTTCATTGATTTGATAATTTTGGTGAGACGCTCGAGCTCAGCTTTACTGATGAGGTTTAAACGGCAAGATAAATCAGCGCCCATGACCATACCGCAGCCAACAGCTTCCCCATGGAGCCATTCGCCATAACCCAGACCAGCCTCGATCGCATGGCCAAAGGTATGGCCAAAGTTGAGAGTTGCACGAATGCTGCCTTCTCTTTCATCTGCAGAAACTACTGCGGATTTAATTTCACAAGAACGCAGTACTGCATGTCCCATAGCACTTGTATCGCAGGCCAGCAATGCCCCTGCATTTACTTCGATCCAATCTAAAAATTGGGCATCAGCAATGGCGCCATGTTTCACCACTTCAGCAAGGCCAGCAGAGAGTTCTCTCGATGGCAAAGTTTTCAGTGTATTAATATCTGCAATCACCGCAACAGGCTGATGAAATGCCCCAATCATATTTTTACCCAAAGGGTGATTGATGCCAGTTTTACCGCCAACAGAAGAATCAACCTGGGCTAATAAGGTAGTCGGAACTTGAATGAAACGAATGCCACGCATGAAGCTGGCGGCAGCAAAGCCTGTCATGTCACCAATCACGCCGCCACCCAAAGCAATCAACATGGTTTGCCGATCTGCACCAAACTTTAAAAGATCATCAAAAATAAGCTGAAGATTTTTCCAGTCTTTATAGGACTCGCCGTCCGGGAGAGTAATCGTCCTAACGGGCTTGCCAAAAGTTTCTAAGGTCTTAGTCAGGCGGGCGGCATAAAGCGGCGCAACCGCAGTATTAGTAACGATATAAATTGAAGTTGATTTTTCACAGGCGCTAAACAAGCCAACTTGATCAATGAGATCGCTGCCAATATAGATTGGATAGCTACGGTTACCAAGATCAACTTTAAGTGTTTTCATCATAGTGCCAATGTGTTTAAGCGGAAAGTTCAAGTTGCATGATTAAGGTATTGACCAGCTGATTGACGCTGGGCTTGCCAGTTTCAATCACATGATCGGCGATTTCGCGATAAAGAGGATCGCGAATGGTGTATAAATTTTCCAGAATTGTTTTGGTATCGCCATTGAGAAGTAAAGGGCGTCCATCACCCCCTTTAGTGCGATGCCAAAGCTCATTTGGATTTGCATGTAGATAAATGACGGTGCCATGCTCGCGGAGCGCTTGACGGTTGTCGGGAAATAAAATAGCGCCACCACCGGTAGCTAAGACAATGTCCTGCTCAGTTGTAATTTCTCGAATGACTTGCGCCTCTCGTTTACGAAACCCTTCTTCACCCTCCATCTCAAATATCACTGGAATCCTGACGCCACAGCGCTCTTCAATTACATGATCAGCATCTAGAAAGCGACGCCCTAATTTCTTGGCCAGCACTTTACCGACGGTCGACTTTCCGGCGCCCATGAGGCCAATGAGAAAGATATTGTTTGTCGGGGAGTTCACCCTTTGATTTTATTAGGGTTTATCAATAACGGTAGGGGTCAGGAAGACAAGTAGCTCAGTTTTGTCTTGTAATTTAGATTTATGGCGAAATAAGTGGCCAATGAGAGGAATATCTCCTAGCAAGGGGATTTTGACTTCATCTTCCCTCTCAGTTGTCTGAAAAATGCCCCCAATGATGACTGTTCCGCCGCTTTCAACGGTCACTTCAGAACTCAGGCTTTTGGTGTCGATTGCGTATCCCTGCTCTGTTTTCATGCCAATGGTGTCCTTATTAATCCCAACGAGCATGGAGATTTTTCCGTCAGGATGAATTTTTGGTAAAACTTCTAAACGTAAATTGGCCTTCCGAAATTGCAATTTACTGCCATTTTGTGAGGTCGTTTGATAGGGAAGTTCAGTACCTTGCTCGATAGTGGCTTTGACTTGATCGCCGGTCATGATGCGGGGATTGGAAAGAATCTTTCCGTGGCCATCCGATTCAAGGGCTGATAGTTCCATTTGCAAAAGACGACTACCATTTCTAGAGACTAGGGTTGCAGCCACGGTTGCGGGATTAAATCCGCTTAAGCCTGATCCACCCAAATCAAAATTACTAGAAACTTTTTTATCCGGATTGCCGCCTAGTGAGCTTGCTTGGTAGCCAAGCTTAACCCCTAGTTCACGGGCAAAGCGCTCATCAGCTTCTACAATGCGGGCCTCAATGAGTATCTGCCTTGGACTATTAATGTGTTCGCCACCAAAGGGTAGGGCAGCATCTTCACGACGATACTTTTGGAATGCAGCAATTTCAGCATGAGGACCAATCCAGTAAATATCGCCATTGCGAATAAGCCGTAATCCTCTGCTTGCCAGAATCGCGTGAAGGGCCGTTTGCCACGGTGTGTTATGGAGTTCAATCGTAATCCTGCCTTTAATGGATTCGCTTAACAAAAAGTTGGTGTTAGTAATTTTTGCAAGAGCTTGTAAAAGCTCAGTGACTTCAATATCAGTAAATTGCAAACTAATGGGGGCTTCCAGCAAGTTTTGTACAGGCATGTTGGCGCGTATTGGGCTAAGTAAAAAAATGGATAAGAGGCCAATACAAAGACTGAATTTTTGTCTGTGTTTATACATGCGTTTTAGGCTTTGCTTTATTCGGTTTTCGAGGGTTTGAGGTTCAAGGTTTTGCCTTTGCTATGGGTTAAGGTAGCGAGATCTTTCTCAAGATGAGTCAAGCGCCAATCTCCCAAAACAAGCATCCCTTTTTGAAATATCACAGTGCTCTGCCCAGAATGAAAAAACGCCTGATGAGAACCCCCCATTTGACTTGCCCCCAAATAGCGCCAGCGCCGCAACTCAGCCTCATGAGCAAGCGCTTGAGGCTTGGCAGCAACTTGATGAATTGACTTATTTTCTCTTAAAGAGTGAATACTCACTTCTATTGAATCTATTGTTTCATATAGATCATCATGCCCCATTTGTAATTCAGCGCGTAACAGGGCGAATTCTTTTTTAATCTCCAAAATTTCCTTGTGCGACTCTTGGACCTGGGCTTCGGAACCTGTTTTGAGAGATTCATAGCCAATCAAAATTGCAATACCAATGCCAACAATACCGGCCCCAAAAGTAAGGAGCCCTCCTAATTTTTGAATCTGACCCAGTAGATTTTTGCTACTGAAGGCTTCTAGCTCGGCACGCTGTTTACTCGGTTTTGGGGGCTCTAAAGGAGTGCCTTTGGGGTAAGCGGTTTTACGTATTCCATGGGGATCAGGAATGGCTGGATCATCACCAAGCTCACTCAAAATATCGTCGAAAGATTGGGAAGAAATATGGCGAGATGGCATGCCCTTATTTTTCAAGTTTAGGCAAGGAATAGCCATCAGCTTAGTTTGAAGCTGTTGTCAGCAAAGACGACCATCAAAGCTCAAAAACAACGGTTTTGGAGCTTTTAGGCAAATTACTTAAGCACCCTATAATTTGAGCTTATGGCCCTCCCCCCAAATGACAAGCCGCCGCAAAATCAGCGACCATTCCGTCAAGACAATAGAAGTCCGCGATATTCCAGAGCAGGACCTGGTTCACCTCGAAAATCATCCAGCAATCCCTTAGTAAAAGCTGTATTGATTATTGGCGTGGTATTTGCGATGGTGGTGATGCTCTTAATAGGCTACGCATTTTTAGTGGCCAAACCTAATTTACCGAAAATCTCAGCTTTAACCGATTACAACCCGAAAACTCCCCTCCGGATTTTTACGGCTGACAAGGTTTTGATCGGTGAGTTTGGGGAAGAGCGCCGCAACGTGATCCCTCTAGATGAAATTCCAAAAAACATGCGTAATGCTGTTTTGGCTATCGAGGATGATCGCTTCTACTCTCATGGCGGTGTCGACTATGTGGGTATTTTGAGGGCCACCTTGACTAATTTGCGTGGGAATTTATCTCAGGGTGCTTCCACCATCACTATGCAGGTGGCTCGAAATTTTTTCCTAAGCAATGAGAAAACATTCAGTCGAAAAATCTATGAGGTTTTGCTGGCCTGGGAGATCGAGTCGCAGCTAACAAAAGACAAGATTCTTGAAATCTATATGAATCAGATTTTCTTAGGTCAAAGGGCTTATGGGTTTTCAAGTGCTGCCCAGATTTACTTTGGTAAGGAATTAAAAGACATCACGATTGCAGAGTCTGCAATGTTGGCAGGATTACCAAAGGCTCCTTCTGCCTATAACCCTGTCTCGAATTTCCGTCGAGCCAAAATTCGTCAGGAATATATCTTGCAGCGTATGCGCGATCTGGGGTATATCAGCTCTGAGGAATATCAAAAAGCCATGATTGAGGAGTTGCGTATCCGAGGGTTGGGTAATGAATTTACGGTGCGCGCTGACTTTCCTGCAGAAATGGTTCGGCAGTTACTTTTTACTCAATACGGTGAGGCTATTTATTCTCAGGGAATCGATGTCTACACTACGATCTTAAAAGCGGACCAAGATGCTGCTTATAAAGCCGTACGTCGGGGTATTTTTGAGTATGACTTACGTCACTCTTATCGTGGTCCAGAGGGCTTTATTGATCTTCCTGAGGATCGTGTCAAGCGTCAACGGGCTATTGATGAGGCTTTGCTTACCCATCCTCAGTTAGACGATTTGCAATCTGGTGTTGTGCTCGATGTGAAGCCAAAAGAAATGCAAGTCATGATTGCTACTGGCGATACAGTCACTTTAAAAGGTGATGGTATGAAATTAGCTTCAGCATCAATTACTGATAGCGCTCAGCCCAAAAAACGTTTACGTCCAGGCGCGATAGTGAGATTACTTTTAGATGAGGGGGTGTGGAAGTTAGCACAGCTGCCTCAAGTCGAAGCCGCTTTTGTTTCAATGAATGCAGATACTGGCGCGATCCTGTCTCTGGTCGGCGGCTTTGATTTCCGCCGTAATCAATTTAACCATGTGACCCAGGCATCGCGTCAGCCAGGCTCCTCCTTCAAGCCTTTTATTTATGCTGCTGCCATTGAAAAAGGTTTTACACCAAGCACCATGGTGAACGATGCACCTTTATCAATTGGTAGTATGGAGACTGGGAGTCAGGCTTGGGCGCCAAAGAACTACGATGGTAAATATGACGGCATGATGCGTTTGCGTACTGCTTTGGCCAAATCTAAAAATTTAGCTTCTGTTCGCATTATTCGTGCAATCGGTCCCTCATATGCCCAGGAATATATTCAGCGATTTGGTTTTGAGCCTGAAAAACACCCACCTTATTTGACGATGGCTTTGGGCGCTGGTTCAGTAACCCCTTTGCAGATGGCCTCAGCCTACAGCGTATTTGCAAATGGAGGCTATCGTGTAGACCCTTTCTTGATCAATAAGATGGTGGATTCCAAAGGGGGAGTTTTATTTGAGGCAAAACCTGTTCTTGTTGGAGACAGTGCTACGCGTGTTTTAGATGCGCGCACTGCTTTCGTAATGGATAGCATGTTACAAGAGGTAACCAAGACCGGAACCGCAGCCTCTGCTAGAGCTAAATTGGGTCGTAGTGATATTGCTGGAAAGACTGGCACTACCAATGATTCTCATGACGCTTGGTTTGCTGGTTACAACCCTAAGATAGTGGCGATTGCTTGGATTGGTTTTGATAAACCAGCAAGCTTGGGTGATCGCGAAACAGGTGGTGGTCTTGCTTTACCGATGTGGATCTCTTATATGTCCGTAGCTTTAAGAGATGTGCCACAAGAAACGCGCGAAGTTCCAAGCGGGGTGACACAGGCAGATGGAGATTGGGCCATTCCCGAATTTTCTCGTAGTGGTGCCCCACGCGAACTACAGTAATTCGCTTTCAATATGGCTCGGCAAGCGCGTACTGTAATCCCTGGCCAAGTAATGCATGTCATGGTTCGTGGCAATAATCGAGAAACTCTTTTCTTCAGTCCTGAAGATCGCCGTACTTATTTGGATTGGTTGCGGGAAGCCGCACGACAATTTGGCTGTGCAGTTCATGCGTTTGCATTAATGCCCAATCATGTGCATTTATTGATGACGCCAAAAAACAAAAACTCGCTCGCCAAAACAATGCAATCTTTAGGCAGGCGTTATGCCCAATACTTCAATCAACAACATCATCGTTCCGGAACGATTTGGGAAGGGCGTTATCGCTCCTCCTTAATTGATCCAGATTATTTTTTACGTTGCCAACGCTATATTGAGCTAAACCCGGTGAGAGCGGGGCATGAATCGACCCCCCATGAATCTAGTTGGACTAGCTTTGCAAGCCATATTGGCGGAAATGCAGAGTATTGGTTGGAAGACCACCAGCACTTTTGGAAGTTGGGTAATACGCCTTTTGAAAGGCAAATGAACTGGGCAAACTTTGTAAAAGACGGTGCACCCCACTGGGAAGACCAGCAAATCACCGAATCCTTGCTTCGATCCAAGCCTTGGGTTAGCGATATTTACGCTAATAAGCTATTTAAAGATGCTCCAGAGCTGACGAAAATTCGGGATCGTGGTCGCCCTAGAAAAATTAAGTTAATAAATTCAGTAACTTAGAATCTTCCAAGTGCTTCCTGACGGGTATAGATGATTTACTCTGTCCCCTTTTAAATAACTCATTGTGGTGCATGGTATAAATAAACGGGACAGACTCATTTTATTTCTGTTGCATCGATATGGGTATTCACCTATATTAGATCTTCCAAAAGTAATCAGGCCTTTGTCGCCCCTCGGAAATATTATGACTACACAACTCAATTCTGATCTTCGTCCAATTGCTCAAGGTTTATATGACCCCCAAAATGAGCATGATGCCTGTGGCGTAGGATTTGTCGCACACATCAAGGGTAAGAAATCCCACGAGATTGTTAGCCAAGGTTTGCAGATTTTGGAAAATCTGGATCACCGGGGTGCGGTTGGTGCTGACCCATTGATGGGCGACGGTGCCGGAATCTTGATTCAGATTCCAGATACTTTGTATCGCGAAGAAATGGCTAAACAAAGTGTGAATTTGCCACCTTTAGGTGAATATGGCGTGGGCATGATTTTCTTGCCAAAAGAGCAAGCATCACGCTTAGCTTGCGAGCAAGAGTTAGAGCGTACCGTACGATTAGAGGGCCAAGTTATTTTAGGTTGGCGAGACGTACCGGTAGATGTGAAGTTGCCAATGTCCCCAACAGTGCGAACGACAGAGCCATTCATTCGTCAAATTTTTATCGGCCGTGGACGCGACATCATGACTACGGATGCGCTTGAGCGCAAGTTGTATGTGATTCGCAAAACTGCGAGTCATGCAATTCAGGATTTACGTTTGAAGCACGGTAAAGAATATTTTGTTGCTTCAATGTCTGCACGAACCATTGTTTATAAGGGTTTGCTGTTAGCGAACCAAGTGGGCGCGTATTACCAAGACTTGCAAGATCAACGCACCATATCAGCACTTGCATTAGTGCATCAGCGCTTTTCTACAAATACTTTCCCTGCTTGGGAATTAGCTCATCCATACCGCATGATTGCGCACAATGGTGAGATCAATACCGTAAAGGGTAACGTCAATTGGGTCAACGCGCGCGAAGGTGCGATTAGCTCTCCAGTATTGGGTGATGACCTACAAAAATTATGGCCACTCATTTACCCTGGCCAGTCAGACACAGCTTGTTTTGATAACTGTTTAGAGCTATTGGTGATGTCTGGATATCCATTGGCGCAAGCCATGATGATGATGATTCCTGAGGCATGGGAACAGCATGCATTGATGGATGATAATCGTCGTGCTTTTTATGAATACCACGCAGCCATGATGGAGCCATGGGATGGCCCAGCAGCAATGGCCTTTACTGATGGTCGTCAAATTGGCGCAACTTTGGATCGCAATGGTTTGCGTCCAGCACGTTATTACGTCACGGATGATGATTTAGTCATCATGGGTTCCGAAGCTGGTGTGTTGCCAATTCCGGAAAGCAAGATTATTCAAAAATGGCGCTTACAACCTGGCAAGATGTTCATGATCGATATGGAGCAAGGACGCATCATTGATGACGTTGAGCTCAAGAATGCCGTATCTAAAGCCAAGCCCTACAAGAGTTGGATCGATGCCGTTAGAGTAAAGCTTGATGAAGTTGATGCTAGCAAAGCTGACTTGGTTGATGAAAAAATGACCAC